>NZ_BAABJM010000001.1:0-436305 GCF_039543305.1 Nocardia callitridis
GGCGTCGCTATCACAGTGTGATAGCGACGCCGTCGGCGTTTTCGGTACGAGATGTTCCCCGCCGGTCAGCGACCAGCGTTCTGGTATGCCCTCGCGGCGGCGTCCAACTCGTCCAGAGCCTTGCCGTAATCCTCGAAGTTCCCGCTGCTCAACGCGGCACGGGCCGCATCGATCTTCTTACTGAGGTCCGCGGCGGCCGCGTCCCTTGCCGCCGACGAACCGGTCGGCGGCGCGGGCCCGCCCGCCGGTGGCGTACTCCCGGACTGCGGCGGGTTGGTGCCCTGATCGGTCGGCGGCAGCGCGCCGGGGACCGGTCGGATCGCCGGATCGCCGCCCGCCGGTGTCGCCAACGCGCCCGCACCGGGCAACACCTGGTCCAACGCCTCCGCCAAGGTAGAGGCGTAACCGACCTTCACACTGCCCGCCTCGTCGCGGTAGCTCACCAGCACACGCAACAGCTGCGGGAAGGTGGCGGTGTCAGGCCCGGTATTACGTTCGTTGTAGAACGGCTCGACGTACAGGATGCCGCCGTCGGCGACCGGCAAGGTCAACAGATTGCCGTACTTGATCTTGTTCGAGTTGGACAGCAGTGTCTTCTCTTGCGAGACCTCCGGTGCGGTGGTCATCGTGTTCTGTGTCTGCTGCGGTCCCTGTGTCTGCGTATCGGTGGGCAAACGCCGGATCGTGAACTTGCCGTAGCCGTCAGGATCCGAACGCACCGAGATATAGGCCGACAGGAACTGCCGGTTGTAGCCCACCATCGCGCTGGTCAGATTGAACACCGGCTTATTGGTCTTCGGATCGCCCAACAGCACGTAGTACGGCGGCTGGTTGAAAGTGCCGCCGTCGACAGTCGGATCGCTCGGCACCGACCAGAAAGCGTTGTTGGTGAAGAACTCTCGCGGCTCGTCCACGTGGTATTTGGTCAGCATCTCGCGCTGCACCTTGAACAGATCCTCCGGGTACCGGAAGTGCGCACGCAGCTCAGGGGTGATCTCGCTCTCCGGCTTCACCACGCCGGGGAACACGCCACGCCACGCCTTCAGTACCGGGTCGCTCGTGTCTGTCTCGTACAAATCCACCGTGCCGTCGTAGGCATCGACGGTCGCCTTCACCGAGTTGCGGATGTAGCTGACTTCCTTGCGCGGCAGCACCCGACCGGTCTTCTTGTCGATACTGTCCTCGACCGCGCCGTCCAACTGGGTGGTCTGCGCGTACGGGTACTTGTCCAATGTCGTGTACGCGTCGACGATCCACTTGATCCTGCCGCCGATCACCGCGGGATAGGCATTGCGGTCCGCGGTCAACCACGGCGCCACCTTCTGCACCCTGTCGCGCGGATTGCGGTTGTAGATAATCTTGGAATCACTGCTGATCGCCGACGAGAACAAGATGTTGCGCTCGGTGTACTTCGCCGCGAACGCCAACCGGTTGAACCAGTTGCCGATCGGCACGCCGCCCTTGCCGTCATAGGTGAACTGCGCGACGTCGGAATCGTATTCGCGCGGGTTCTCCCCTTCGTCCGCGCCGACGATCGCGTAATCCGGGTCGGCCTGCGAGATGAGCTCGCCGTAGTAGACGCGCGGCTGGTCGACCTCGATGCGCTGCTTGTCCTTCGGCGTGGACAAGTCACTGGTGATGAAGATCGGGTAACCGCTGTCGCTGCTACCACCCGCCACATTCGGGTCCGAGGACTGCGGCTTGTTCACCCGGTTGGCCGGGGCGGCGACGAATCCGTTGCCGTGGGTGTAGACGGTGTGCTTGTTGATCCAGTCGGTCTGGTTGCCGCTCAACGCCGACGGCGAGAGCTCACGCGCGGCGACGATGTAATCCTGCACCGAACCGTCGAGGTTGTAGCGGTCGATGTCCAGTGCCTCGGGGAAGCCGTAGAAGTTCTTCAGCTGACGCAGCTGGGTGAACGTCGGCGACAAGATATTCGGATCCAGCAGACGCACATTGCCGATGGTCGCGGCATCACCCGGCGTTGTGGCCAGGTTCTTGCTGCTTTCGCCCTTGTAGTCCTGGTAATCGATCTTGTCGTCGGTGATCCCGTACGCATCCCTGGTGGCGGTGATATTGCGTTGGATGTACTCGCTTTCCTTCACCGCGGCGTTCGGGCGCACCGAGAACTGCTCGACGACCAGCGGCCACACCGCGCCCACCAAGATCGAGGAGAGCACCAGCAGTGCCGCAGCCATCGCGGGAACACGCAGATCGCGCAACACGATTCCGGCGAAGAACGCGAGCGCGCAGATCACCGCGATGGACAACAGGATCAGCTTCGCGGGCAGCGCGGCATTGATGTCGGTGTAGGAACCACCCATGAACGTGGGCATCTTGCGGCTGCTCGACAACAGATCGAAACGGTCGAACCAGTACGCGAGCGCCTTCAGCAACACGAATGTGCCTGCGAGGACCGCGAGTTGGATACGAGCGGGCCGGGTGAGCGTGCCCTCCCGACCACTCAGGCGCAACCCACCGAACAGGTAATGCGTGATCAGGCTGGCGAAGAAGGCGATAACGATCGCGACGAACAACCAGTTCAGCACCATGCGATAGAAGGGAAGATCGAACGCGTAGAACCCGATGTCGAGATGGAACTGCGGGTCCTGCTGACCGAACTCACCACCGTGCAGGAACAGTTGCAACGTCACCCAGTTCGACTGCGCCACCAGACCCGACAACAGGCCGAGCACCACGGGGATGCCGATCCCGAACAGTCGCAGCCTGCCCATCACCGTCGTGCGGTAACGCGCGATCGGATCATTGGGACCGGCGATCGGAACGAACACCGGGCGTGAGCGATACGCCAACAGCATCGCCAACCACACGATGAGGCCGACGATGACAGCGACCGCGACGAACAACAGCACCCTGGTGCGCAACACCGTCAGATACACATTGCGGAAACCGACCTCGCCGAACCACAACCAGTTCGTATAGGTGTCGGTCAGCCTCGGGCCGAGCAGCAACAAGGCCGCGATGACTATGGCTGTCACTAACAGCACACGGCTGCGTCGAGACAGCGAAGGTAAGCCGGTGGGGGGCCGCATGCCCACGGTGCCACTCTCCAGGGTCCGGCGGCACTCACACCGATACGTCATCCGGTTGCCTGCGCCGCAGTCCGATCTTGCTGGGTGGTCCTCACGGACCGTTGCGCCCACTCTACGGAAATCGGACACCGAGAACAGGACAGGGTTGCTCGCCGGGCATTTCGGGCACGAATCCCCACCGCCGAAATCACCATCCGGCCCACCGAACACACGGGCTCACGAACCCGAGACACCCCCGTTTGATTGGATGTCCCGGTGACCGCAGACCTGCACGCCGAACTCATCCTCGCCCGCGCCGTCCGAGAGGTGGCGGAGTTCGTCGACGCCGAGGGCTGGGCCAAACCGCCGCAGATGTTCGCACTGGTACCCACCCAGGACCTGGTCGCGGTGCAGCCGGAACTGCTCGATCAACTCGACGAGGGCGCCGAACTGACCCCGATCGCGCAGGACCTGTTCCCCGACGACATCACCGGTGGCTCGATCGCGCTGGACGAATTCCTCGCCACCACCAGCTGGCCGCCCGCCGTGCGCGGCTGCGTGCTCGCACAGGAGATCGTCGTCCTGCCGCCGGACGCCGAAGCTACCCTCGACGACGCGCTTTCCCCGCTGTTGGCCGACAAGGACGCCGCCGATGCCGCGGGAAGGGCTGCGGCACAGTCACATCCGGATCGCCGCGACGCGCGGTTGTTCGCCGCGGTACTGCGCGAGGGAACCTCGTTGGCCCTGCTGCAATTACGACCCGACGAGCAGGAAGACGACGAATCGTTCGCCGAACTCGACCTGCGCACCTATCCCAACCTGGCACCGAATGTCATCGAGGCGTTGTTCCAGACCTTGGAGAACACCCCCGAGGACTAGCTAGGAGCAGCCGACGGTCTGCCTGCCCGCATTGAGGTCGTCGAGCGACTGGAGCGCACCGGCGAGGTTGTCCACCTTCACCAGGCGCAGTCCGTCCGGCGTGCGCTGATGCGCCTCGGCGCAATTGGCGGCGGGGACGAGGAAGGTCTCGGCGCCCGCCTCGCGCGCGGCCATCATCTTGTACTGGATGCCGCCGATCGGGCCGACCTTGCCGTCCTGCTCGATGGTTCCCGTTCCCGCGATGAACTTCTCGCCGTCCAGTTCGCCCGGCGTCAACTTGTCGATCAACGCGAGACTGAACATGAGCCCCGCCGACGGTCCCCCGATATCGGCGAGATTGAACGCCACCTGCATCGGCGGGCGCGCGCCCTCGCCGGGCGTCACCCCGAGGTAGCCCTTGGCCGGGTCGTCGGGCCGCGCCCCGACGGTGACCTGGACGGTCTGTTCGGCGTCGGCACGACGCAGCCGGACCGTCAGCTCGGTGCCCGGCGCGCGGCCCGACACCGCGTCGACGACATCCTTGGGCGTGCCGACCTGGACGTCGTCGATGCTGATGATCTCGTCGCCCTCGCGCAGCACATCCTTGGCCGGTGCGTCCTCGGTGACCTTGCGCAGCTTCACCACCGTCGGCAGGTTCAGCTGGTGCAGCGCGGCCACTTCGGCGTTGCTCTCCGAATCCTGGAAGTCCTCCTGATTGGACTTGTCGATCTCCTCGCGCGACACACCGGGCGGATAGACCTCTGAACGTGGCACCAACCCGTGCCGTCCGCTGGCCCAGTAGCCGAAGGCCTCGAAGATGCTCAACTGATCGCGCACCGACACCGTCGTCATATTGAGGTGTCCCGTGGTCGGGTCGACCTCGGCGCCACGGACGTCCACCACGTCTTTGCCATCGACCGCACCGAGGGTGTTGAAGGTGGGGCCGGGGCCGAGGGCGACGAAGGGCACCGCGACCGCGCTGCCGAGCACACCGAGCACGAGCACCGGGATCAGGGCGGCCACCAGAGTGAGGATCCGACGATTCACCCGGACCACACTAATGATCATTCGCACCAGCGTGCGGGCCAGGCACGGATTCGTCATCCTGGCGCGTCCAGGAGGATTTCGCGCCGCGCGAACATCCGACCACCGCCGAGGCGCGTAGACCGGTGCTCCGCACGCGTAACGTAAAGGTCATGAGTGACCACCCCTTCGGATTCTCGAGCGGCGATGACGACGACTCACGCAAGCGTGGTGAGGAGCCGAACGACCCCGGCGCGAACAATCCGTTCGGATTCGGCACCGGCGGCCCCGGCGGCGGTGGCTTCGACCCCAACCAGCTCGGCCAGATGCTCACCTCGCTGGGGCAGATGATCAGCGGTATGGGTCAGCCTGGTTCGCAGCAAGCCGGGCCGGTGAACTACGACGTCGCCAAGCGGTTGGCCCGCCAACAACTCGGTGCCAGCATCACGCCGGTGTCCTCCGGCACCACCAAGGCCGTCACCGACGCCGCGCACCTGGCCGAACTCTGGCTCGACAGCGCGACCACCTTGCCCGCGGGCGCGAACAAGACCGTGGCATGGACCGCGAACGACTGGATCGAGGAGACGCTGACGACCTGGCAGCGGCTGTGTGATCCGGTGGCCGAGCAGATCTCCGGCATGTGGACATCCGCGCTGCCGGAGGACGCCAAGGAGTTCGCGGCGCCGATGGTCGGCATGCTCGGCCAAATGGGTGGGCTCGCGTTCGGATCGCAGCTCGGCCAAGCGCTCGGTCAACTCGCCAAGGAAGTACTGACCTCCACCGATATCGGCCTACCCCTCGGCCCGAGCGGGACCGCCGCACTGTTGCCCGAGGCGATCGCGGAGTTCAGCAAGGGGCTGGAGCAGTCCGAGAGCGAGATCATGGTGTTCCTCGCCGCGCGCGAGGCCGCCCATCAGCGACTGTTCGCGCACGTGCCGTGGCTGCGCCAGCAGGTACTCGCCGCGGTCGAGGACTACGCGCGCGGCATCAAAATGGACTTCTCCGCGATCGAGCAGGCCGCCGAGGGCATGGACCCGATGGCACTGGCCGATCCGTCGAAGCTGGAGGAGATCCTTTCGCAGGGCGCCTTCGAGCCGCAGACGACGCCGGAACAGAAGCAGGCACTCGAACGACTGGAAACGCTGTTGGCCCTGATCGAGGGCTGGGTGCAGGTCGTGGTGACCGACGCGGTCGGCGATCGGCTGCCCGGTGCGGGTGCGCTCGCCGAAACCCTGCGGCGACGCCGCGCCACCGGCGGCCCCGCGGAGCAGACCTTCGCGACCCTGGTCGGGCTCGAACTACGCCCGCGCAAACTGCGCGAGGCGGCGGCGCTGTGGCGCAGGCTCAGCACCGACGCGAGCGTCGAGGCGCGCGACGGGGTGTGGGCGCACCCCGACCTGCTGCCCGACTCGAACGACCTCGACTCCCCCGCCGGGTTCATCGACTCGGTCATCGGTGGCACCACCACCGCCTTCGACGATCCGCTCGCGCAACTCGCGGAGACCGAGGCACGCGAGAAGGCCGACCGCGAGAAGAACGATCAGGGCAAGGGCACCGAGTCCGGCCCCGACCTGGGCAAGGGCGAGCCGGACAAGGACAGCGGGACCGAATAGTCCGCGAAACGTGGTGTGCCGCCGAGCCGATCGCGTGCTCGGTCAGGCGCGATCATCGAGACCGCTGGATTGTCGATCAGATACACCGGCGGTATCGATGTCTCGATGAACATGGTCTGCCGCTTTCCCGTGGCAGCCGGTCCATTGTCGCGTCGCCCGGCGCGAGTGCGTGGTCCTGGCTGGGGCTCGGTTCACTATCGATGCGCCGTCGCCAACGCTGCACGGTGCGTGCGCTGCATATGGCAGTCCAGCGCGGCTGTATCGCTCCCGGTGCAGTTCCGACTTCGTTGAGTCGGTCGCGCGATGCGCCTACAGGTGCGCCGAACGTGGTCGCGACGATGCGTGAGCTGCTGACTCGCTGGTCTGCGGCGATCAAGTTTCCCTGCTGGGGATCAATGTAGCGTCGCATTCCGAACGCGAGGCCCTGACCTGCGCGGGGACACCACAGCGTCCCGTGACTCTGTCCTGTTGATGACGTCAAAACCTGTGGATAACCCCGGTTTTCGTCGCGGGGCGCACGGCCACCGTTGCGCATACTTTGGCCATGACGACGATCTGCCGAGGCCCGATCCTGCCGCCCCAGGTCACGATCCTGGTGCGTCCCGGCGGTGCCATCCAACTCGGTTGGCACCCCGAGGATTCCCTGGTGCTCGAGACCGAGGGGCTCGAAACCGACACCGTACTGGGCTTTTTGCGCCTGCTCGACGGCTCGCACACTCGTCCGCAGATCCTCTGGCAGGCAAACGAATACGGGATCACTCCCGAACAGGCACTGGCACTGCTGGATCTGATCGACACCGCCGAACTGCTCGAGCACCCCGTCGATCGAGCATGGCAGGTCACAGAGGTGCGGATACACGGATTGGGTCCGCTCTCGGACGCGCTCACCACGGGTGCGCGCCGGATGGGCTTGCACCCGAGTCGATCGCATGAGTATGGCGCGAACACGCCGCCGGTACGAACGTGGCACACCGACCTCGTGATCCTCGCCGACGCACTGATTCCCGATCCCCACCTCGTCGACGAACTTGTGCGCCACCGTATTCCGCATCTTCCCGTCCGGGTTCGCGACGGCCGAGGCATGGTCGGTCCCCTGGTCCTGCCCGGCGCGACCAGCTGCCTGCGCTGCGCGGATCTGCGGCGCGCCGACAACGACGCGGACTGGCCGCATCTTGCCGCACAGCTCTACGGCCGGGTCGGTAGCGCTTCACCTGCGACGATCGCGGCTACGGCGGCCATCGCTTTGGGCGAGCTCGAATCGATTTCCAGCTTGTCCGCGCGCCGACCGCCGGTGACCTTGGACACCACCGTGGAATTGGATCCGCACTCCCACCTGGTGCAACAACGGCGCTGGATTCGTCACCGGGACTGCGTGTGTCGTGGCTTACACGCGGAAGTATCCGAGTGATAGCCCCGCTCGGCGCGGCTGGCGGGGCGTTCACATCAAGATTGCCATGGCATACCACGGGGTCCATCCGCCATGATGGGTACGTGTCTGAGATTGTGCGCCGTGGGTCGTCCCGCAATGCCAAATTGGCCAGAATCCCGCTCGGTATCGCCGGGAGGGCCGCCGTCGGGTTCGGTAAGAAGCTTGCCGGAGGCGACAAGTCGCAGATCAACGCGCAATTGAACCAGAAGGCCGCCGAACAGCTGTTCACCATCCTCGGTGAGCTCAAGGGCGGGGCGATGAAATTCGGCCAGGCGCTCAGTGTGATGGAGGCCGCGGTCCCGGAGGAATTCGGCGAGCACTATCGCGAGGCACTGACAAAACTGCAGGCGGAGGCGCCGCCGATGCCGGCAGAGACCGTGCACCGGATGCTCGACCAGCAACTCGGCAAGCAGTGGCGGCAACGGTTCGAGCGTTTCGACGACACTCCGGCCGCCTCGGCCAGCATCGGCCAGGTACACAAGGCGGTGTGGTCGGACGGGCGCACGGTGGCGGTGAAGGTGCAGTACCCCGGCGCCGACGAGGCGCTGCGCGCGGACCTCAAGACCCTGTCCAGGATGACGGGCGTGCTCTCCACACTGATCCCCGGCGCCGACGTGAAACCGATCCTCGCCGAGATCACCGAGCGCACCGAGGAAGAACTGGATTACCGCAACGAGGCCGCCAATCAGCGCGCCTTCGCCAAGGGGTTCGACGGACATCCCGAGATCGTGGTCCCCAAGGTGGTCGCGAGCGCGCCCAAGGTGATCGTCACCGAATGGCTCGACGGCACCGCCGTCTCGGCGATCATCAAGCAGGGCGCGGCGGATCCGGAAGGCACCGTGGCGCTACGCAATCGGGTCGCCGGACTGATGGGCCTGTTCCATTTCTCCTCCCCCGAGACCGTCGGCCTGCTGCACGCGGACCCGCATCCCGGCAACTTCATGGTGCTCGAGGACGGCAAGCTGGCCGTCATCGATTTCGGTGCCTGCGCGCCGTTGCCGGATGGGTACCCACCGGTCTTGGGACACATGCTGGCGCTGGAGGTCGAGGATCGCTACGACGAGCTGATCAAGCTGATGTACGACAACGGGTGGGTCATTCCCGGCCGTACCGTCACCGACGAGGAGATCGCCAACTATCTGCGTCCGTTCACCGACCCGGTGAAGTCGGATTCCTTCCACTTCACCAGGACGTGGATGCAGCGCGTGGCGGGCAAGGCCTCGGACATCTCCGGCCCTGAGATGAAAACCGCACGCGCACTGCAACTTCCTGCCGAATTCGTGATGATCTTCCGGGTGCTCGGCGGCTCGGTGGGCATTCTCGCCCAACTCGATGCCGAGCTGCCGTTCATGGAACTGGTGCGCACCTGGATGCCCGGCTTCCGCGAAGAACTCACCACGAGCTAGCCCTCTCGCCGCGGGAGCCGACGCGGCACGACGACGCAGGCGAGCCGCTCACCGGCAACGGGTGAGCGGCTCACTTGCTTTCTCGTTCGATGGCTCCGGCCAGGTCACGCGGACCCGGCCGGACACTTCGATCGGAGGGAGGGACGACAACGGCGCGGATCATGCCGGGATCGCGACCTTGCGCGGACGACCGCGCGGACGCTTGCGAGCGATGACCTCTCCCTGATCGAAGATCTCACCACCCCAGACGCCCCACGGCTCGCGCCGGTCGATGGCCGCGTTCAAGCAGCCTTTGCGGATCGGACAAGACGCACACAACGCCTTGGCCTGCTCCAGCTCGACCGGGCTTTCGGCGAACCAGAGGTCGGGATCGCCGCCCGCTCGGCACGGCACGGACTTGGTGACCTCCCGAGCCCGCTTGTCAGCCACCCCGGTCCGGCATGTCACATCTGCACTGGCCGTCGGCCATTGCTGTGCGGTGAACACGTCGTTCTCCTTCAACTCGTTTGCAGCGGTTCGTATTTCATGACGCGAAACCGGTGCCTCGGCTGAAGGGCCGAAAACAATGGCCACGGTTTCGCGGTGTGCGAGCCGTGGCCAGGAGGTCTGGTGGGGAAGGTCCCTACCTAGGTCGACATCTCTGTCGATTCCTGATCACGGTCGCCGGGTGTGCGTCGCGGAGTCGTACTGCCTGCAGTGCTGCCGCCGGCTCGTTGGCCTCCATTGCGGAGACACCGAGGGCGACATGCTGCCAACCTCCGCTGAACACGTGCTTGACGACGACGGACGGGTACACCGGCGGATTGACGAGTGCGGTGCTCGCGTCGAAGCAAGACGTGCTGATCCCCTGCAAAGCGAGGATCCCCCGGGAGGCGGGCATGGGCGCATCAGCCGCGTCGGCCATAAAGCCGAAAGCGTTGATGTTCACGATGCTGTTCATGTCGCTGCCTCCCTCCTTCTCGTGATGATGTGTGCTACGTCCGCGCGGGAGTGACCTCCCGAATGCGTGATCTCTACATTAGGCAACTTTCCCCGATGCGACAACCTATTTTCTACCTGCGGTTTTGCTGATCAATCGGTCTTCGGCGACGCGCGCAACCGCGAACCGACGATCGCGAGAACCTCGGCGCCGTACTGCTCCAGCTTCTTCGCGCCGATTCCCGGAATCGCGGTCAACGCGGCGTCATCGGCGGGAAGCTGTTCGGCGATCGCGGTGAGCGTGGTGTCGGTGAAGATCACGAACTCGCGCGCCCGCAGCTCCTCGGCCTTCTCCGTGCGCCATTCCTGTAGTGCCGCAAGCAGTTCCGCGTCCAGCTCGGCGGGACAACGGCGGCACCGACCGAGCATGGTCGCGTAGGTGCCGATCAGTGGCTTCGCGCATACCCGACACGTCGGACGTTCCCGCGTCGCGCCCCGCTGCGGCACGGAGTTGGCAATCCTCGACGCGGGGGAATCGTCGGGAACCAGGCCATTGAGAAAGCGCGAACGCCGCCGCGAGCGTTTGCCGCCCTCGTTGCGCGCCAACGACCAGGACAACCGCAGGTGTTCACGCGCCCTGGTGACCCCGACGTAAAGCAGCCGCCGCTCCTCCTCCAGCGCGGCCTCGTCGGCCACCGACATGTCCGAGGAGAGCACATGCGCGATCGGCAGTGTGCCGTCGGACAATCCGGTCAGGAAGACCGCGTCCCACTCCAATCCCTTGGCCGCGTGCAGCGAGGCCAGCGTCACCCCCTGCACGGTCGGCGGGTGCCGCGCCTCGGCGCGGGCGGCCAACTCGCGCAGCAGGCCGGTGAGGTCCAGTTCGCCGTCGTGTTCGACGAGTTCCTCGGTGAGGCGCACCAACGCGACCATCGCTTCGCGGCGTTCCCTCGCCTGTGCGCCGGCGGGTTCCTCGGTGGTGAGCCCGTGCGCGGACAAGGTCGCGCGGACCAGCGTGATCAACGCGGCTCCGCGCCGCGCCGGCGCTGGCAGATCCTCGCGCGCCTCGGTCTTGCGCAGCGCGAGCACGGCCTGGCGTACCTCGGCGCGGGTGAAGAAGCCCTCGCCGCCGCGCACCTGGAACGGGATGCCACGTTCGGTGAGCGCCTGTTCGTAGCCCTCGGACTGCGCGTTGATCCGGTAGAGCACCGCGATCTCCGCGGCGGGTGTGCCCTCGGCGATCAACCGCTTGATGGCGGCGGCGACCGCGGCGGCCTCGGCGGGAGCGTCGTCGTACTCACGGAACGTGGGTTCCACACCGTCGGGGCGCTGACCGATCAGCTGCAACCTGGTGCCAGCGATGCGCCCACGCGCCATGCCGATCACCCGGTTGGCCAGCGAAACCAACTGCGGGGTCGAACGATAATCGCGTTCGAGGCGTACCACGGTGGCCTCGGGGAAGCGCCGGGAGAAGTCGAGTAGAAACGTCGGGGTCGCGCCGGTGAACGAGTAGATCGTCTGGTTCGCGTCACCGACGACGGTGAGATCGTCACGCTCACCGAGCCACGCGTCGAGCACCCGCTGCTGCAACGGGGTGACGTCCTGATACTCGTCGACGACGAAACTGCGGTAGCGGCCACGGAATTCGTCCGCCACCGAGGGGAAGTCCTCCAGCGCCGCGGCCGTGTGCAACAGCAGGTCGTCGAAGTCCAACAGCAGACCGTCGGGTGTCGACTTCAGCTTCTCGTAGCCCGCGTACACCTGCGCGACGCGCATCGCGTCGTAGGGGGTCTCGCGCCGCAGCTTGGCGACCGTCGCCGGGTAGTCCTCCGGGGCGACGAGCGCGGCCTTGGCCCATTCGATCTCGCTGAGCAGGTCCCGAACGCTGTCGGTGGCCGAGGACAACCCGACCCGGTTGGCCGCCTGCGCGACAATCGGGAACTTGCTGTCGAGCAGCCGCCATGGCACGTCGCCGACGACCTGTGGCCAGAAGTACTTCAGCTGACGCAGCGCCGCGGCGTGGAAGGTGCGCGCCTGCACCTGGGTGGCATCGCCGCCGAGTCCGAGGGCGCGCAGCCTGGCGCGCATCTCCCCCGCGGCGCGTGCGGTGAAGGTGACGGCGAGCACCTGATCGGCCTTGACGTGACCTTCGGAAACGAGATGGGCGATGCGGTAGGTGATCGTTCGCGTCTTGCCGGTGCCCGCGCCCGCGAGCACGCAGACCGGTCCGCGCGGCGCACGGACCGCCGCGGCCTGTTCCGGGTCCAGGGCGGCGAGATCTAGTGCGGGCACGGGCTCCATCATGACAGTGCCGACCGACAGGCGACGCGGCCACGGGTGCGCCACGACGATCCGACACGACGTCGCGCGCTAGGACCTGGCTGGTCACTCGCCGCCCGAAGCGGCCGGCAACCTCCGCCGCCCGCGCGACGAATCCGCGCGAAATGCGCTCATCGACGGGCATCGGAGGAGCACCGATCTGGCGCGGGTGCGCGAGCGATCACGGAAACCCGATGCCGAGATAAACCCTCCTCGGTGGTCGTGCCGTCGCGCGCACCGGATTGTCGACAGGGCTGCGACGAGCAATTCGCGGGCCGAACATGCGCGACGCCGCCATCTCGGTGTGCGGGCACGGAGCCATTCGGCGGACACCGGTGATGTCGGCGCGTGCGCGAGACAACCCTCGACGGTTCGCACCGGTCAGGAACAACCCGGTGCCGCTCGACGTTGCATCGTCCGTGACTGAGCAGACTCCTGACCTGACGATGTACTCGACCACCTGGTGCGGCTACTGCCGCAGGCTGAAGACGCAGCTGACCGAGGCCGGCATCACCTACGCGGAGGTCGACATCGAGCAGGACCCGGCCTCGGCGGACTTCGTCGGCAGCGTGAACAACGGCAACCATGTGGTGCCGACGGTGAAATTCTCCGACGGTTCCACCGCGACGAACCCCTCCCTTGCCGAGGTGAAGCGAGTACTTGCCGGCATTTCTTGACGGCTGTTCAGGGAAACCGACTGCGCGGGTGGATGATTCGCGTCATCGTTGCACAGGACACAACTGTCGGTGGCGCGCAGGGCGCCTCGGCCGGATCGCCCGGTTCCGCGTGACGATCAACGATCTGGGCATCCACGTCCTACGCCACGGCCCGCGCGTCACCCGCGACAGTCGTCGCCGAACCGGCGACTAGCTCTCCTGCTCCGCCCACGACTCGACGATGGTGCGGGCGATGGAGATCGATCCGGGAAGCAGCAGTCGCGCGCCCTCGCCCTGCGCCGACCAATCACCGACGCCGAGCGCCTCGGCCACCTCGGCGCGGGTGAACCAGTGCGCCTCGGTGATCTCGCCGTCGGCGAAGACCAGGGGCTGTTCGGGGTCGGCGACCGCCGAGAAGCCGAGCATCAGCGAACGCGGAAACGGCCACGGCTGGCTGCCGAGATAGGTGATCTCGCCGACCTCGAGGCCGACTTCCTCCAGCATTTCCCGTTCCACGCACCGCTCCAAGGATTCCCCCGCCTCGACGAACCCGGCGAGCAGGGAGAACAGGGTGGGCGGCCAGCTGTGCTGACGGGCCAAGAGCACGCGGTCGCCGCCGTCGTGGATCAGGCAGATCACCGCGGGGTCGATGCGGGGGAATTCCTCGTACCCGCTCTCGGTGACCCGCGACCAGCCCGCCTTGATCGCGGTAGTCGGCGCACCGTCGGCGGCGTTGAAACCCGCCTTGTCGTGCCAGTTCAGCACCGCATTGGCCGCGGTGAGCACCGCGGCGGTGAAGTCGTCGAGCCCGCCGGCGAGACCGCGCAGGTCGATCAGCGGTCCGGTGAGTTCGTTGTCCCGGATCGCCCACAGATGGTTGCCACCATCGATACCGAGGAAGACCGCGGCGGGGTGTGGTTCGTCGGCGAGCTCGGTGGCCGCGCCGAACACCAGGGCACCGTGCTCGAAACGGAACTGGCCGCGCCGGTTCACCCGCAGCAGCTTGGCCTCCGGCCAGCCCTTCTTCAACGCTTCGGCGTCGGCGCGAATCTCCTCGGCTCGATCGAACACCGAACGCGAGAGCAACGGAACACCATTGAGCTGAAAGGCCGACACGCTCCCACACTATCGCGCCCCGCTCGGTTGCCTACCGACCAGACCGCTCCCACCCGTCGAGCCCTACTTGGCGGCCCGTCGGATGTAGAGCAATTTGTCGCCCGACTCCAGCGCGTCCACCTCGGGTTCGCCGACCCGAATCAGCTCGCCACCGCGCACGACCCCGAGCACGATATCGCTGAGATGCCGTGGTGAGCCGCCGATCTCGGGCTGTTCGACCTCGCGCTCGGCTACCGCGAAACCCGCCTCGGGGGTCAGCAGATCCTCCATCATCTCGACGACGGTCGGGGTGGTGGTGGCGATACCGAGCAGTCGCCCCGCCGTCTCCGAGGACACCACCACCGAGTCCGCGCCGGACTGCCGCACCAGGTGGGTGTTCTCCGCCTCGCGGATCGCGACGACGATCTTGGCCTTGCGATTGAGTTCGCGCGCCGAGAGGGTCACCAGCACCGCGGTGTCGTCGCGGTTGGTGGCCACGATCACCGATATCGCGTGCTGCACACCTGCGAGCCGCTGCACGTCGGACTGGGTGGCCGAGCCGTGCACGGTGACCAGGCCCGCGTTCGCCGCTGCTTCCAAGGCGACAACGTCGGTGTCGACCACCACGATGTCGTCGGGCTGGACGCCGTCGCCGAGCATCGCGTCGATCGCGGTGCGACCCTTGGTTCCGTATCCGATGACCACGGTGTGATTGCGCACGGAGTGCCTCCATCGCTGGATCTTGAAAGCCTGACGGGAGCGCTCGGTCAGCACGCCGAGGGTGGTGCCGACGAGAATAATGAGAAACAACACGCGCATCGGCGTGATCAGCACGATGTTCACCAGTCGCGCGGTCGGTGAGATCGGCGAGATGTCGCCGTATCCGGTGGTCGACAGCGAGACCGTCGCGTAGTAGAGCGCGTCGAGAAAAGACAATTCGTCGCCGGAGCTGTCACGGTATCCGCTGCGTCCGATGAACACCACCAATGCCGCCGCGAACAGCAACCCGATGGCGAACAGCACCCGCCGGGTGAGTGAAATCCACGGACTGGTCTGGATTTCCGGGATGCGCAGGACGCCGACCAGCGCGAAATCGGGACGGCTCGACAAGGCGCGCGCGCGGTCACCGAACACCGCTCGCCCCCCTCGGGTCGTTTTCCGTGTCGGCTGCCCGCAGCCCAGCTAGTCCCTCCGGCACAGCACGGAAGCCTACTCTGTCGCAGGGAACTCGCCCGCCGAGCGCGCGGGGCCTGGCTCGACGCCGACGGCAAAGAATGCCACAGTGCCTTATGGCCGATAACTCTGTGACCACCCCCACCGACACCGGACGCCGACCGGCTCTCACGCTCTCGGGCATGCTTCTCGGTGTCGGAGTGCTGCATTTCGTCGCACCGAAGCCGTTCGACTCGATCGTTCCGCCTGCACTGCCGGGACCGGCACGCAATTACACCTACGCTTCGGGCGTCGCCGAGATCGGCGTGGCGGCCGCGCTCGCGATCCCCCGCACGCGCAGCCTCGGTGGCCGCTTGGCCGTACTGCTGTTCCTCGCGGTCTTCCCCGCGAATGTGCAGATGACCTACGACGTGGTGCGCAACGAGAAGGCGTCCACCGCGTTCAAGATCGGGACCGTGCTGCGCTTGCCGCTCCAGATTCCGATGATCACCCAGGCGCGGAAGGTGAGTCGCCTGGCGCGGCGCGGCTGATCAACTCGGCGAGTTCCTCCGGTCCTGCCAGCTCGGACGGCGCGATGGTGCGTCCGGTACGGACGTAATGGAAAGCGGCGCCGACCCTTTCGAGCATCTGCTGCTCGGTGCCGCCCTCCCGCGCCGCCATCAGCCGCGCCCAAGCCACCCGGTAGACCGCCAGCTGCGTGGCGACCGCGGGTTCCTCGGCCTCGCTCGGCTCCGCGCCGGTCTTCCAGTCGACCACAATCCAGCCCGGTGGCTGTCCTGTGACGCGCTCGGTGAAGACCGCGTCGATCCGGCCACGGATCACGGTGCCCGCGAGCGTGGTCTCGAACGGCACCTCCACCTCGATCGGGCTGCGGTCGGCCCACGGTGAGTTCAAGAACGCCTCCTGCATGGCGACCAGCTGCGCGTCCACCCCGGCCTCCTCGGGACCGTCGGCCGCGCCTGGCAAGTCGTCGAGGCCGAGCAGTCGGGTGGTCGCGAACCAGCGCTGCACCCAGGCGTGGAACGCGGTTCCCCTGCGGGCCAGCGGATTCGGCGGATACGGCAGGGGTCGCCGCAGGCGAGCGGCCAGCTTCGACGGGTCGGCCCGCATCTCGACCAGGGCGGTAGCCGCGATCTGACCGGGCAGTTCGACCTCGTGCGTGCTCGTGCGATCGGCCTGGAATTCGGCGAGCAGCGCGTCGACGTCGGCGGCCCAACCCTCGGGGTCGTCCGGATCGACGGCGGATTCGAAAGGTGGTGCGGCGGGGCCGATATCGTCCGGCGGAAGGTCGTAGTCCGGATCATTCGGTGGTTCGGGAAGATCGCCGAAATTCAGATCCGCGTAGTAATCATTGTCGCTCGCGCCAGCCTCGCCTGAATCAGCACGGTTCGAGGCAGCATCTGTCGAACCAATGTCACCCGGGTCCGCGGAGGCGGGGTCGCGGGGTAGCGCCACCTCGGTATCCGCCGCGTGGGTGCGTTCCGGCCCTCGTGTCGAGGTGCCCCGACCATCAACGGAGCGCGCCATTACTGGTTCACCGCCCACGTCCTGGCCGGTGTGCGCGTCCGTCCCGCGCTCATCAGCCGAATCGAGCGGTCCCGCAGTGTATCCCGAATCCGCCATCTGTCCCGGTTTCGCTATCGCATGATGCTCCGCAGATCCTTCGACTACCGCTGCCGCATCGACTGGTTCGTCACCGTTGTCGACCGGCAGGCGAAAGTCGTCGGCAGAGACGAAGTCGTCCTGGTCCGGCGGGAAGACGTCGATGGGTCCCGAATCGGCGGCGTCCCCGTGATCACCTCGCGCAGCGACGCTGGTCGACCTCGGCGCGTGCGATGTACGGCGCGTGGTCGTTTCGCTCGATGATCCCGACCGCGGCGCGGCGCGCAGGTCGGCCAGCGCCTCCCGGACCAGTGCGGCGCCCTGCTCGATGACCGCGCGCCGCGAGCCGAGTGGGTCACGCGGCCATGGTGCCGAGGCCGGGCTGTCGGTGAACGGGTTGACCGCGTCGGCGGCGGGTGGGTCCGCCCAACGGTCGATCACCATGGTCGCGTAGGCGGGGTGTTCGAGGGACTCGGCGGCCTTCTTCAGCTCCAGCAGAAAATCCGAGGGCCCCTTCGGTGAGGTCCCGGTCTCGGCCCAGTGGTGGGCCGAAACCAGCAGCACGCGTTCGGTTCTGGTGAGGGCGACATAGAAGAGGCGCCGCTCCTCGTCGATCCTGCGATGCTCCAACGCCTCCTTGTGCGCCTTGATCGCGCGGTCGAGATCACTGCGATCGTAGAGTTCGGCGAGGTCGAGGATCGGGACACCGTCGACGGCGTCGTCCTGCCTGCGGTCACCACGCAAGCCGGTCGGCAGTTCGGCCAGCGCGCCGAGCCAGGTGCCCGAGGCGCTGGCGGACGGGAACACCCCGCGTGACACGTGGGCGACGGCGACGACCTCCCATTCCAGGCCCTTCGCCGCGTGCACCGTCAGCACCTGCACCCGGTCCTTGGCGACCTCCACTTCGCCCGGCTGCAAACCGTTTTCGACCGACTCGGCGGCGGTGAAGAAGGCGAGCAGACCGTTGAGCGAGGCACCGGTGTCGGCCGCGTACCCGGAGACGACCTCCGCGAACGCGTCCAGGTGTTCGCGACCGGCTCCGGTGCCGAGCATCGCGCGCCGCGCCTGAGCCTCCACACCCACCCCGATCGTGCGCTCCACGTCGGCGACCAACTCCGCGAGAGGCTGGCCGCTGCGCTCACGCAGGGCGGCGAGTTCGCGCCCCACCGCGACGATCCGTTCGAAGCCGGACGGTGAATACTGTTCGCGTGCACCGGGATCCGCGATCGCGTCGGCAAGCCCGGCTCGCTCGGCGGGCTCCGGGGCCACCTCCCGCAATGCCTCGGCCAGAGTGCCGCCGTCGGTAATGTCCTGCGCGCCTTCGGTCGTGAAGCGCCGGATGGACAATTCGCGCGCCCTGCGCGACAACGCGGCGAGATCGGTGACACCGAGGCGCCAGCGCGCCCCGGTGAGCACGCGCATCGCCGCGCTGCCGGCACCCGGCTCGGCGATCAGTCGCAAGGTGGCCACCACATCGGCGACCTCCGGTGTCGCCAGCAATCCGCCGAGGCCCACGATCTCCACCGGAAGCCCCTGTGCGCGTAGGGCTTCGGCGACCGGTGCGGCGTCGGCGTTGCGGCGGATCAGCACCGCAGAGGTGGGGGGTGGCGCGTCCGCCGCGCGGGTGGCCGCCCATTCCGCGGCGATCCGCTCGGCGATCCACTCCCGCTCCTCGGCCACGGTCTCGGTGAGTGCCGCCGCCACCACACCGGGGGTGGCCTGAGGTTTGGCCCGCAGCGCGTCGACGGTGACGCCGCCGCCGTCGATCGCGGCCTGGCGCAGCGGTTGCGCGACGAGGTTGGCAAGGGCAAGCGCCTCCGGCGGGTTGCGCCAACTCGTCAGCAACGGCAGCGTTGGCGCGGGAACATCGGGTGCGCAAGGGAAGTCGGTGGCGAATCGCGGCAAGTTCGCCGCGGAGGCACCACGCCAGCCGTAGATCGACTGCATGGGGTCGCCCACCGCGGTGACCGCGAGGCGTGGCCGGTCGGCATCGGGTCCTGGTTCAGCGCTGACCGGGCGATCGTGGCGATGCGCGCCGGCGAATCCGGAACTCCCGGCACCCTCCACCGCATGACCGCGCGCTTGTGTCCGCACAGGCAGGTGCTTCGTGCCGCCGAAAAGCGCTGCCAACAACACCCGCTGGGCGTGCCCGGTGTCCTGATACTCATCGAGCAGCACCACACCGAACCGCTCGCGTTCGGCGATCCCCACCTCGGGATGGTCGGCGGCCAGCCGTGCGGCCAACGACATCTGCGCACCGAAGTCGAGTGCACCGCGTCGGCGCAGCGCATCGGCGAGCCTGCGCACCAATGGCAGCAACGCCACCCGCTCCTGTTGTACCTGAACCACATTCAGCAATACCTGACTCGGCCCGCCGCGCTGTCTCGGCCCCGCGGGCAGGGTATGCACCAGCTTCGCCAACTCGGTGTGCGCCTGCGCCAGCTGCTCGGGTTCCACCAGATGTTCGGCCAACTGACCGGACAACGCCAGCACCGCCTCGGTCACCGAGACCGGATTGCGTTCGGTGTCCAGGTCGCCATCCCAGCCACGCACCACCTGATGCGCCAGCTGCCACAGCTGGGTTTCGGTGAGCAAGGTCGCGGCGGGCTCCACCGGAAGCAGCAACCCGTGCTGGCCGAGCAGCCGGCCCGCGTACGAGTGATAGGTGCTGATCTCCGGTTCCGCTCCGGACAGCTGCGTGCGCATCGCACCGGTCGGATCGAGCTCACGCAGCAGTGGCGAACCCGCCAGCCGCGCGAGCCGAGTACGGATCCGAGAGGTCAACTGCTGCGCGGCTTTTCGGGTGAAGGTCAGACCCAACACCGCATCGGGAAGCACCAGCCGATTCGCCACCATCCACACCACGCGCGCGGCCATCGTCTCGGTCTTCCCCGCGCCCGCGCCCGCCACGACCAAGGTCGGGCCGGGCGGGGCGGCGATCACCGCGGCCTGCTCGTCGGTGGGGGTCGGCAGGCCCAACGCCTCGGCCAACCGCCTCGGCGTCACCCTCGCATCGGCATCACCGGTCATTCGTCGGTCACCTGCCGCCCGGTGTCCTGAACCGGGCAACTGCCCGCGACCGGGCAATGGCGACACCCGTCGTTGCGTGTCGCCACGTATTCCGGGCCCTGCGTCGCGGCCGCCGCGTCGTGGATGGTGTCGCGCCATTGCCGCACCGACTCGTCATCCAGGGCAGGCTGCATGCGTTGCGTCGCACCGTCTTTGGTACTCGGCTTGGCTACATAGACCAGACGCGCGCCGCCGGGAGCGCCAAATTCCTCCGGCTCCCGCGCGGATTCCGGATCGAGTGCGCCCGCCGCGGCGGCCACCTGGTAGGTCGCCAATTGCGCATGGTCGACCGCCGCCTGCTTGGAGACCGGCGTCTTTCCGGTCTTCACGTCGATGATCACGAACCGGCCGAGCGCGTCGCGCTCCAAACGGTCGACCCGACCTCGAATCCGTACGGGTCGTTCGTCTTCGGTGCGCGCGGGCAGCACGCAGTCGATCGGCACCTCGACACCGGACTGGGTCAGCTCGCCACGACTGCGCCGCACCCAGTCCAGGAAGGTCGCCAACATCGCCTCGGTGCGCCGCAACTCCTGTCGCGAATGCCACCCGTCCTCCGGCTCGACAGCGGCCCACGCCCGCGTGAGCGCCGCCCGCACCTGTTGCTCGGGGACATTGCCCGCCAACGCCTGCACCAACGTATGTACCAGATTGCCCTGCACGGCATTACGGTTGTCACCGTCGGTGCCACCGTGTCGTTCCAGCGCCCACCGCAGCGGGCAGGTACGCAGCAACTCCACCGTCGACGGTGACAGACCCACCGCGCTCTGATCGGCCTCCCACAACGGCCGTGACGAACTCAATTCCGCTGTGCCATACCAGCTGTCAGGATGTGTTCCCGGCACACCCGCGTCCGCGAGTCGAGCCAGTTGGTGCGCTGCCCGACCGCGGCGCGCGGGATCCGCCTCGATGTCACAGACCACCCCGCGCAACTCGGCCACCAGCGCGTGCAGCGCCAACGCGCGGCCGGGATCGACGATCGGGAGCGCACCCGGCTCGACCGCCTCGTCGTGACCGAGCAATTCGGCGAGAAAGCGGGAAGGGACAAGATCGCGTTCCCCCGACACCGACTCCACCGCCGTCACCAACAACGACCGACGCGCACGACTACAGGCGACCAGCAGCAACCTACGTTCCTCCGCCAGAATCGGAGCCGCACGACTGACCCGCTCGCCCGCGTCCGCGATTCCCGCCACCACATCGACCAGGTCTTCGGTGCGCAGTAATGTGCCGCGCGAGCGCGGGTTCGGCCAGATGCCCTCCTGCACCGCCGCTACCGCCACCACGTCCCATTCGCGGCCGGCGGCCGCGTGCGCGCTCAGCAACGCGACCCCGCCACCGTCGACCGTGCGCGCCGACGAATCGAACGGAATCTGTTGCTGTGTCAGGTATTCGACAAAACCCTGCACGCTCGCCTTCGGCAGCCGGTCCACATACGTCGCGGCCGCATCGAACAGGCCGACCGCGGCATCCAGATCGCGGTCGGCCTGCATGCCGATCGCGCCGCCCCGCTCGGACTGCGCGACCCAGCGCCGTTGCAGCCGCGCCCCGGTCCACAGGGCCCACAGCACGTCCTCCAGACCCGCACCCCTGCGTCGAGCCTTGCGCGCCCGGTCGAGCGCGTCCAGCACCCGGCGCAGCGCAGCGGCCTCGACATCGGTCAGCCGCGCCAGCACAGCCGGATCACCCACGCCGATGATCAAGTCACGCAAGGTCTCGGCGGACGGTTGATCGACAGTGGGTTCGTCGACGCCTCCTTCGGAAGATGTCGCCGCTGGCTCGTCCTGCCCCCACGGCACCGAGCCCGTCGAGTCCGACGCGGACTTCTCGGAATCGCCTTCCCGGCCGGACGGCACCGGCGGGTCGGACGCAGACACCGCACCGGGTTCGGAGTCCGATGTCGTCGACGTGGACTGTGCTCCCTCGGATCGGGAGGTTGCCGCGTCGGGTGCGGAAGAATCGCGGAATTCGCCAAATGAATTTGCTTGTTCCGCAGCGCTTCCCGAGGCTGCGTCCTGGTCGAGCCGACCTCGCAGCACAGCGAGCGAGTCCGAGGGGGCGTCCTCGGCGGCGGCCTTGGGACCGGTCGACGCGACATCCCCCGCATCGGGTTCGTCCCACTCCGGTTCCCACACATCCGATTCCGCGATCAGTTCGTCGTCGCGCGCATCGGCGTCCGTGTCGAGGCCGTACCAATCGGCGTCCGCGGCGTCGCGATCGAATCTGGTCGCGCGCTGAAAACGGCCGCGGTCCCCGGCGAACGAACCGTCGGTGCGGCTTACCGAATCACCCGCGTCGAAGGCGCCCTCGGATACTGAGTCCGACTGCGATTCAAGATCTTCCCCGTGACCCAGCGGTTGACCCATGCCGTCGCCGAACGACTCTTGCCCTTCCTGCCTCGGCCCGACGATGACGTTCGGCCGAAAAGTCTCTCCCGCGCTGTCGGGGTCACGCGGCACGGTGTCAGGAGCCGATGCGCGTTCTCGGTCGATCGGTTCCCGCGGGTCGTCGGCGCGTTCGCTGGAGATCGCGTCGGTATCGTCTTCGGACTCAACAGTTCTCGCACCGGCATCCGCCGGCACACCGACTCGATTCCCCCGCTGCGCTTGCAGCACGCTGCGCCGCACACCCCGACGCAGCCGACGCAGACCGATCTGATCGGCACCGCCCAACGGACCCGACAACAGGTCCAAGGCGTCGTCGGCGGTGAACAGCTCCGCCCGCCCCGCATGCTCACCGGCCAGAATCGCGCGCAACGACAACAACATCCACGCGGCGCCGCGTCGTCGCGCCAGCGGCGTGTCCAGCGCGGGTTGTTGCACCGGCACACCCGCCGCGAGCAGCGCACGACGCAGCGGAGCCAGCGACAACGGCACCGAGCGGACGATCACCGCCATCCGCGACCACGCCACCCCCTCGGTCAGGTGCGCGCGCCGCAGGTGATCGGCGATCAACGCCGCCTCCTTCGCCGGCGTGGCCAACACTCGGACCAGCACCTCGGCACTCGAGGTGGCGTCGTCGCGCTCGACCGATTCGGTCGCGAACCGCTGTGGCGCGCTACCCGGCAGGCGTGCCACAACCCGGGAGACGGCCGTACCCACCGCGGCGCCACTGCGATGGTTGTCGCGCAACACGATTCGTTGCCCCTCCGGCGCGCCGGGATCGGCGGCGAAACCGGGATCCGCGCCACGGAAGGTGAAAATCCCCTGATCCGGGTCACCGGCGATCACGGTGGTGTGCGCGCCACGACCGATCGCACGCACCAACATCGCGGCCTGCGGGTCCAGGTGCTGAGCGTCATCGACCAACAGATATCCGATCCGCGCACGTTCGGCCGCGAGCAGAGCAGGATCGGCGGCCAACGCGTCCAAAGCAGCCCCGACGAGTTCGGCCGCATCGAGCGCGGGCGCCGTCGCCTCGGGGGCTTCCACGCCCACCGCCCACCGCAGCAGCATCGTCTGCTCATACCTGGTCGCGAAGCGACCCGCCGCCACCCACTCGGGCATGGATTGCTCGCGGCCGAGCCGGATGAGATCCTCGGGCCCGATGCCACGTTCGGTGGCGCGCAACATCAGATCACGCAGTTGTTCGGCGAAGCCACCGACATCGAGGGCGGGCCATAGCCGCTGCGGCCACAATCCGTGCGCGCCGGCATCGATGTCAATGCGATCGCCGCGCAACATCTCCCGCAGCGTCGCGTCTTGTTCGGCGCCGGTGAGCAGTCGCGGCGGCGGATTGCCGTGCACGCTCGCCTGCCTGCGCAGGACGGCGAAGGCATAGGAGTGCACGGTGCGCGCCAACGGATCCCTGGTAGCGCCGGGGACCGCACCGGCCATCCGCACGGTGACCGCATCGCGCACGGCGAGCGCCGCCTGCTTCGAATGGGTCAACAGCAGGACCGATTCGGTGTCGGCGCCCTCGGCGATTCGTTCGGCGGCGAGGTCCACCAACAACGAGGTCTTGCCGGTGCCTGGCCCACCGAGCACCTGCCACGGTCGCCACCCCTGGTGCGCCGACCCCGCCCCCGAGGCGGCGGCGAACAGCGCGCGAACGTCGGCTCCCCAGGTCCTCGGCCCGGGTGCCGTCACGCTCCGGCGAACTAGCCGCACCGCGCTATCGGATCGCACCACGTGGGCTATTGCAACAGACACGACCGACACGCCCACAACGGCATCGTCGGACCCACCGGCACTCGCCCCGACCGGACCCGGCGTGCGACCCGACTACACCCGCGAGAAAATAGGCCCGTGTCCGCTCTCCATGTATATCGCTACGGTCCGACAACCGGACCGCTGGTGCTTGCCCTGCACGGCCTCACCGGGCACGGCAAACGCTGGGAGAACCTGGCGAACCAGCACCTGCCCGAAGCCCGCGTCCTCGCGCCCGACCTGCGTGGACACGGACACTCCACCGGTTTGCCGCCGTGGAACTTCGAGACCGTCGTCGAGGACCTGCGCGCACTGTTGGTGGCCGAAACCGACCAGCCCGTGGTCGTCGTCGCCCACTCCTTCGGCGGCGCGTGCGCGCTGCATCTGCTGCACACCTATCCACAGCTGGCCCGGCGCCTGATCCTGCTGGATTCGGCGATCGCACTGGAACCGGAGCGGCTCGACGACATCGCGCTCGCCAGCCTCGCCGCCCCGGATTACGACAGTGTGGCGCGGGCACGCGAGGAAAAGCTCGCCACCGGATGGGGCGACGTCGCACCGGAACTGATCGAAGCCGAACTCGCCGAACACCTGACGACTACCGCGAACGGCCGCGTCGGCTGGCGCATCAGCCTGCCCGCGATCAATTCCTACTGGGGCCAGCTGGCCAGGCGGTTCGTGCTCCCCCCACCCGAACTGCGCACCGACCTCGTGCAGGCGATGAAGGTGATTCCGCCGTTCGTCACCCCCGAATTCCGTGCCGCGCTCACCGCGCACCTCGGCGACAAGCTGACCGTGCACGAGTGGGACTGCGACCACATGGTGGCCCAGGCACTGCCCGAACGCACCGCCGAATTGATCCGTTCGGTGCTCTGATGCCCACCTCCGACGCCGAGATCGAGCGGGTGCGGGCACTGGTTGCTTCGATCCCGCCCGGCCGCGTCTGTACCTACGGCGACATCGCCGACGCCGCCGGATTGTCCACACCACGCACCGTCGGCTGGATCATGCGCACCGACGCCGCCGACCTACCGTGGCACCGGGTGATCGGGGCCGGTGGCAAACCCGCGAGCCACCTGGCCCAACGACAGCTGCGCCTGCTCGCCGCCGAAGGCTGCCCGGTTCGGGATGGGCGCGTCGACCTGCGCGCCAGCCGATTTCCGTTCCCGGATCGCCCGGACCGGTAAAGACTCCCGATTCGGGCGAATGCCCGCTACCTTGGAGGAATGTCCACCCGCCTGGCATGTGTCGTCATCGATGCCGAGCGGCCCCGAACGGTCGCGGACTTCTGGGCCGCCCTACTCGGCTGGGTCGTGACCGTCGAACGCGCCGACGAGGTCGATGTCGCGGGGCCCGATCCCGATGGCAGCGATCTGGCGCTGCTGTTCGTCTCCGCGAGCCACCCGAAGCGCGGCAAGAACCGACTGCACCTCGACCTGGCCAGTCGTTCGATCGACCATCAGCGCATGCAGGTCGACCGCGCACTCGTCCTCGGTGCCAGCCGCGTCGACATCGGACAGGGCCCGACACCGTGGGTGGTGCTCGCCGACCCCGAAGGCAACGAGTTCTGCGTACTCGAACCGCGCGAGGAGTACGTCGACACCGGCGCCGTCGCGGCCATCGTGATGGACACCAACGATCCCGCACGCCTCGCCGAATTCTGGTCCACCGCCTCCGGGTGGCCGGTGCTGCGCGACGACGAACGCGTCGCGGGCTTGCGTGCGGCGACCGGGCTCGGCTGCTGGCTGGAGTTCGTGCACTCCGCGCAGGTGAAATCCGAGCGCAATCGGCTCCGGCTCGACGTCACCTCGTTCGAGGATATGGACACCGAGTTGTCGCGGTTGCGTGCGGCCGGCGCCACCACCCTCGTCACCGACGACCCGGATTTCGGTGTGGTGCGACGGCATCGGCTGGCCGACCCGGAAACCAACGAATTCTGCCTGCTGCACCCGACCCGCGATCACTCCGCCGCCGTGTGAAACCAGGTGAGCCGAGCTCGCCGCAGGACCGCGACGCGCGCGGTGATTAGCATGTCCGCCATGTCGAAACCCACCCAAGGACGTCGCGAATGACCGGCGCCGACGCGATCGTGCTCGCGGGTGGACGCGCCAGCAGGATGAGCGGCGCCGACAAACCCGCGATCGTGGTGGGCGTGCGTTCGATGCTCGACACCGCGGTGGACGCGGTCGCCGGATGCGCGCGGGTGGTTGTGGTGGGACCGCCGCGGCCCGAGCTCGACCCGACGATCGTGCAGGTGCGCGAGGAGCCGCCCGGCTCGGGGCCGGTCACGGCGATCGACACCGGGTTGCGCGCACTCGGTCCTGGCGAGGAATTGGTGGTGGTACTCGCGGCGGATCTGCCGTTCCTCGCCGCGGCAACGGTGCGCGCCCTGATCCGGCATGCCACCGAAACCGGCGCCGACGCGGTGTTCGCCGCCGACGCGTCGGGCCGCACCCAGTTTCTGGTCGGGGTGTGGCGGCGCACCGCGTTGCGCACCGCACTCGACTCGCTGACGTCGCCGGTCGACCAGGCGATGAAGGCGATCGTTCCGAGCGGCGCCGCGACCATCACGCTGCCCGGCGTCGAGGATTGCGACACCGACACCCACGTGCGACAGGCTCGAACCGCAGCCACCGTCGACGGGCCAGCGTTGACACTGGAGCACGCACGAAACCTCCTGCGCGTCAGTCTGACTCGCCTTCCCGAACACCGGGGCCGGTTACGCGAGGTCCCCGGAGCCGCACTGGCATCCCCGCTCATCGCCGCGGCACCACTGCCGCGTTTCGACGTCTCCGCGATGGACGGCTACGCGGTGGCGGGCACGGGGCCGTGGCGGCTGCGCGCGGACATCGGCTTCGCGGGCGGCGAACGTGCTGGCGCACTGATCGAGGGCGCGGCAGTGCGTATCGCGACCGGCGCGCAAGTCCCGCAAGGCAGCACCTCGGTATTGCGTGACGAGTTCGGCGTCGTCGACGAACAGCTGTTACGGCGAATTCCGAACACGCCTGTGCGCGAGGATATTCGCCGACAAGGCGAGGACATGTGCCCCGGCGACCGACTAGCCCCGCGCGGCACCCCCGTTGGTGCCGCGCTCGTGTCTGCCGCTGCCGCCGTCGAGGTTTCCGACGCGGTGGTGCGCGGCCCTGTCCGTGCGCGCATTGTCGTGACCGGCGATGAGGTTCGTGCCACCGGACCGTTGTCGGGCGGTCAGATTCGCGATTCGATCGGCCCGGTGTTGCCAACCATATTGTCCTGGTACGGAATTCACACGATCGATCAGGTCAGCGTGGGCGACACCGCCGACGGGTTCGATGAAATACTTTCAGCCACACAGGAATACGACCTTCTCGTGGTTGTCGGCGCGACCGGAAGCGGCGCCGCGGACCAATTGCGCGCCGGGGTCACCCGCGCACGGGCGCGGGTCCTGATTCCCCGCCTACTGATGCGCCCGGGCGGATCCACGATTGTCGCCGAACTCGACTCCGGCACAACAATTCTCGGCCTTCCCGGGAACCCCTTCGCCGCCGTTGCCACGCTTATGGCGCTGACCCCCGCCCTGGTCGAAGGCCGCACCGGTGCCGCTGCCGCGCTACCGCTGCGCGGGCCGCTGCGCAATGGTGGCCAAATCAGCGGCCCCGTTACCCGCGTCGTCGCCGCACGCAACGCGTTCGACGGCGGCTGGTTCGGTGACCGACACACCCGCACCGCTCACCTCGGTGGTCTGCTCGACCACGACGGCCTGGTGATCGTCCCCGCGAACGCCACCGACGACACCGCGGTCGAATTCCTCCCCCTGCGCGGCTGAACGCCACCGCCGATCCGGAATGACGGAAAACCGGTAGCGCGCCGGGACCGCCCGCAGAAGAATCGCGACGATGGAACGTACCTTCGATGATCTGATCGCCGAAGCCGCCGCCGCTTCCGTCGACGGCTGGGGTTTCGACTGGTTGTCCGGCCGCGCCACCGAACAGCGTCCGTCCTGGGGATACCAGCGGCTCATGCTCCGACGGCTGACGAAAGTGTCGGCGGCGCTGGATATTCAAACCGGTGGCGGAGAAGTACTCGCGGACGCGACCAGCTTTCCCTCGGTGATGGTGGCGACCGAAGCCTGGCCGCCGAACGTCGCGAAAGCCACGCAACTGTTGGCTCCGCGTGGGGTCGCCGTGGTCGTACACCCACCCAGGCCGCCATTGCCGTTCGGCGACAACGCGTTCAACTTGGTCACCAGCCGCCATCCGGTGACGGTGTGGTGGGCGGAAATCGCCAGGGTACTGCGACCCGGCGGCAGTTATTTCGCCCAACATGTCGGTGCCGCCAGCGTTTTCGAGCTCATCGAGTATTTTCTCGGGCCGCTGCCCGAGGAGAATTACCGCCGCCGTCACCCTGCGCTCGACCGGGAAGCCGCACAGGCCGCCGGTCTGGAAATCACCGACCTTCAGGATGAGCGCCTGCGTATGGAATTCGGTGACATCGGCGCGGTGGTGTATTTCTTACGGAAGGTCCCCTGGTTGGTGCCCGACTTCACGGTTGACCGGTATCGCGATCGCCTGCGAGCGCTGCACGACCAGATCGTGACTAATGGCCCATTCGTCGCCCATTCGACCCGATTTCTCATCGAAGCGCGCAAGAACTGACCACAGTTTCAGTGCATCTACCTGCGAAAATAGTGTGCGCGGCCGGTGGGATGGCTTTTTCTACTTTTTCTTCCCCAACCGATGTGCGGTGGCTATCGTGAGTGTCGTTAGGCGAATATCAATCCCCCGGAAAGGACCGAGTGGAGATGGCTGAAAAGTCTAAGAAAGCGCCTAAGAAAGCGCCGAAGCAGATGTCTCGGCAGCAGCAGCAACAGCGCCAGGAGCAGGCCTCGCCCCGTGCAGGCGAGAACCCCGAAGGTCGGCGGGCGCCGAACCAGCGCCAGTCGGAGCAGTCCGATCGGCGCAATGACGAGCGCCGCCGCTAGGCGTCAATTCTCCAAGCCTTGATCCGTGTGCCGTCGAACCCGCGAAGGGATCGACGGCACACGGTCGTCTTACCCGAATCCTTGCTCGCGCAGAAAACCGTTGACGCATAACGCCTGCATCAACATCTCCGGCTTGGACACACTCACCCCTCGAAGATCTCCTCCGCCACAGCCACCACAACGGCCTTGGCCATCCACTCCTCCAGCCGCCGCTCATCAACGCACCCGAGCACCCGCTCCCGCACGTCATCCGAGACAACAACGCCCCGCAACTCCAAGACCTGCACAACACCCTCAGCGCGCCCCTCAGCGCGCCCCTCCGCGCGCAGCCGCTGCGAGGTCTCCGAACGGAAGTACTCCAACGGAACAGACATCAGTTGCCTCCAAGTCTCGCCGGCCGGGGCTTGGACACACTCACCCCTCGAAGATCTCCTCCGCCACAGCCACCACAACGGCCTTGGCCATCCACTCCTCCAGCCGCCGCTCATCAACGCACCCGAGCACCCGCTCCCGCACGTCATCCGAGACAACAACGCCCCGCAACTCCAAGACCTGCACAACGCCCTCAGCAGCACGCTCAGCGCGACCTTCAGCGCGCCCCTCAGCGCGTCCCTCGACGCGCCCCTCCGCGCGCAGCCGCTGCGAGGTCTCCGAACGGAAGTACTCCAACGGAACAGACATCAGTTGCCTCCAAGTCTCGCCGGCCGGGTATCTTCCCAGACCGAGTTCGGTGAGTTCGATCAGCAGTTCGCGATCGGCCTTGTCGATCCCGAGCAACGCCTCGGCCAGTGCTTTCAGTATGGCATCAATACGGGGATCTTTGACATGGGTGATCGCGGAAAGCGCTGCCAGCGGGACGTCGTTGGCCGCATCGACCACGTCGGTCACCACGGGGACGTTATCTGGGCCCAGGACCAGCGGACGCACGGTCAGACAGGGCCATTGCGACATGCCGATGTGTAATGGACCGGCCGCCCACGCTGCCGTGGACTCCTCGTTGCACACCACCAGCAACACGGCGGGCAGGTCGTACTTCTCTTGCAGATGAGCAAGGTAGTAGGCCCAGGCACCTGGCTTGAGGGCGTCGGGTTTTCCCTGCGCCTCCACCAGCAACAGAAAGACCTCGCTGGCCGTGGCGATCCGCAGCAACGTGTCCACGCGACGTTCCGTCGGCCTGGTCTCGGTGAGGTCGGTCGGTAGCAAGACCACTTTCTAGTGGATCGCCGAACTGTAGGCCGAGGTCTCGGAAGGCACGCGCGAACATGCCTGGGTTGTGCTGGAAGATCCGGTGCATCGCCTCGTGTTGGGAACCGACCATGCCGCCAAGGTACACAGTGAGAGCTGTTGCGCATAAATGGTTTTCGGAGCGTTGGGCGCGTCACCCTACTGGGCGTTTCGTCTTTTTACCCGAAATGCCCGGTTTGGACGGTGTGTTGCTCGGAGAGTTCACCTGATGTTCGGATATGGCTTGCTGTTGGTGGTCGACCAGTGGGGTCGGGGGGACCATGATCGTGCGTTATGCCGTCGAATCCGCTGAATCCCCCTGGCGATGTTCCCGATACCGGGATCCCTGCCGCGCTTGCCGCCGAGCTGACGATGGCGCAGCAGCACGAGTGGCATCGCGGATATCTTCGCCGCCACCCGGTCTCGCGGCGCAATATCCTGCGCGGTGCCGCCGCCGCGGCGGCCGTTGCCGCCGTAGGGGTTTCGCCGTTCGGTCGACGCGCTTACGCGGACGGGACCCAGCTCGCGGTCGGCGGGCGGCACGTCAGCTACGGCGCCGACGCCACCAGTCAGCTGCGATTCGCGGCGCAGTTGTCCAGGCAGCCCAGCGGCACCCAGGTGTTCCTCGACCACGGGCCGACGCCCGCGCTCGGTGCGAGCACACCCGCCGAGATACGCAACCTGCTCACACAGCTGCCGCAGTCCGACGGCGGTGTGCTCGCCGCCGAACAGTTCTATGTGCACGCGAATGTCGACGGCCTGCCGGGTCGGATCCCGCATTACTACCGCTGGCGCACCTCCGACGGTTTCACCGGTGACATCCGCGCCGCCAGCACCGCGATGCCCTCCAGCCGCGCCGCGGTACTCCCGTTCCGCTTCACCATGATGGGTGACCAGGGCACCGACGAAACACCCACGGCACCAGCCGGTCTCGCACCCGGCGACTACGACGACCGGTATTACAAGCCGGACAACGACCCCACCGCACCACACGCCTCGAATGTGCTGCGCCAAATCGCCGCCTGCGCACCGGATTTCCACATCCTGGCCGGTGACATCGCCTACGCCGACCCCTCCGGCGCGGGAAAGCCCGCGCAATTCGTCCCACACGGTGGCGAGCCAGCGACCGGGTTCGACAAATTCAACCCGTATGTGTGGGACGTGTACTTCGGCGCGATCGAAGCCAGTGCCGCCCAAACACCGTGGATGTTCGCGACCGGCAATCACGACATGGAGGCCACCTACGGCGAACTCGGCTATGGTGGCCACCTCGCGCGCCTGGACCTGCCGGGCAACGGACCCACCGGATGCCCTTCGGCCTACTCGTTCACCTACGGCAATCTCGCGGTGCTCTCGCTCGACGCCAACGACGTGTCCTACGAGATCGGCGCCAACACCGGATACTCCGGTGGCACACAGACGAGTTGGGTGGAGCGGACCCTCGCGGCCTACCGCGCCGATCCGAACATCGACTTCCTCGTGTGCTTCTTCCACCACTGCGCGTATTCGACAACGGATTCGCACGCCAGCGACGGCGGTGTGCGCGACGCATGGACCGCATTGTTCGACCGGTACCAGGTGGACCTGGTCCTCCAGGGCCACAACCACGTATACGAACGCACCGACCCGATCCGAGCGGGCAGCCCCACCCGGATCGCCGGTGACAATTCGATCGTGTATCCCGACACCGATGGCACGGTGTATTACACGGTCGGCGGCGGTGGCCGTCCGCGTTATGGCTTTCAACCCGGCTCACCGGAAACCTTCCGAGGCAACGAGGTCGCCGACACCTCGGTCCCCAACAGCTACGTGTGGTCACCGAGCGGAGACAAGATCGATGAGGCCGCACCGTGGTCGCGGGTGCGGTTCCGCAATTACTCGTTCCTGCGGATCGACGTGCGCCCCGGAGTCTTCGCCAGCGAGATGGATGTGGTCGCCGTAGACGAATACGGCCGTGAATTCGACAAGGTCACCTACCGCAGGCGGGTGCTCGGCTAACGGTGCGCTCCGGGCGAAATCCGCTGGCCGACGGAGTTATTCACGAAACGTTCGCGCGATGGAATGGGTTATCGAGCCGGAACAGATGTCGTCCGGACTGTCGCGATGGCCGGGTCGAGCGCCGATCCCCTCGCGCCGAGCGCAGGGCAGCCCGTGGTCAGTCGGGTTGCGAACGTCGGCTCTTCGGCCACTTCCGTTTGGGTGACAACTCGCATACGTATCCCACCGCGTGCTCGACCCACTCGCGCAGCACGCTCGCCCGTGCCGCCCCCGCGGGGGTGACATACAGCCACCCGGACATTTCGCGCCCACCCATCAAAGCGGGTTCGACGAACTCCCGCTCGAGCAGCTGATCAACGGCATCGGAGCCGACCCGAACCAGGAGCCCACCCCGACCACTGACCGCGACCGCCATATTGCCATTGACCAGAAACGACAACCCGCCGAACATCTTTCGCTCCGACAAGGTGGCACGCGGCCCCTCGGTGGCTCTTTCGACCAATTCCCGAACGCGCTCGGCAAGCTCCTCGTCATAGGCCATGACCGAATTGTGGACCAGCCCACCGACAATGTCGTCGCTAAACGCCGAGCGCGGGCGCGAACAGTGCCCACGAATCGTGCAGGTCGTCCTGCCAGTAGGACCACGCGTGCGTCCCCTGCGGGCGTTGCACGGCGGTGACCGGGACGCCGAGCTGATGCAGACGATCGACGAATCCCGCCGTGCACCCGCCGATCACCGTTTCCATCCCGCCGCCGACGACCGCGCGATCGACCAGCCGCAGCGGGTTGCCGTCGATACCGGGGTCGTCGAGGTTCTCGTGGCGGCCCGGCGCCCCCGAGCCCGCCGAAACATAGAGCGCGGTGCCACGCAACCGCTCCGCGTGCAGCATCGGATCATTCGCGGCCCACGCCGGGTCGCCAGGCGGGCCCCACATGTTCGTTCCGTCCGCGCCGAACACCGCCAGCTGCGACCGCACGTAGGCTTCGGCGAGGGCGTCGCTGGTGCGCGGGCAACCGCTGTACGCGCCGACCGCCTGGTATCGACCGGGAGCGCCGATCGCGAGATTCAACGCCGAGGTAGCCGACATCGAGAGTCCCGCAACAGCATTGCGTCCGGTCATCCCGAACCGGGATTCCAACGCCGGAGGCAGTTCCTCGGTGAGGAAGGTGGCCCATTTGTTGCGACCGAGCGCGGGATCGTCGCGCTGCCAGTCGGTGTAATAGCTGGCGCGACCACCCATCGGCACGATCACGTTCACCGGCTTGTCGGCGAAGAATTGCGCCACATCGGTGCGTCGCGTCCACGGACCGCCGTCCTCACCGCCGTCGACGGCGTTGAGCAGATAGAGCGCGGGCGCGCCCGCACCGGGGTGCGACATCCACAGCGTGACCGGTCGGCCCATGGCCACCGAGTAGACGTCCACCTCTAGCTCGCGGCCGCCCAGCCCGCGCACATCCAGCACGCCCGCGGCGGGATCGGCCGCGGCCACGGGTAGACGCCCGAGCGCGGACGGAACAAGCGGGGCGCAGAGCGCGAGAACACAAACCAGGCATCGCAGGAGCCGGTACATGGCTCGGTTTCTACCAGCAGCACCGGCTATTGTTCGGCATTCACCTGGCGTGTTCGCCAGACGAATGCTGACGCAGGTCTGTGACGGCGTCGGCGGCTGTTGCGTCGACTCGCAGCAGCTCCGACATCGACCTGCGTAACCTGCGGGGCAGATCCGGTGCCACCGTCGAGAAATACGCGTACAACCACTCCGAGCGCGCCGCGAGGAAGGGAAAATCGGTGCTCATCATCTTGCGAATCACCAGCATCGGTAGCGGCGCGTCCAGCGGGTGGAAATCCCGGTTCCACAAGCCCGATACCGCGCAGCCGGGATAGAACTGGCCGAGCATCAATCCCCGCTCGACCACACCGCTCTTGCGCGCGAGATGCGCGGCGTCGATCGACTCGTAGCCGGTGAGATCGGGAAATACAGTGACAACCGCCATGATTCGCGGCCGCTCGGCACCGGCGTCGACTTCTCGATAGACCTCGACGGCATCGTCTACTGCCTCGGCCATGGCATCGGCGGTGGGTTCCCCTGGCACCACCGACGCCCACAGTGTGTGCTCGGTGATCGCCCTCCGCACGAACGGACACACCGGGCCGTCGCGGCCCAGGTTCGGGTCCGGCGCGGTCAGTTGCGCACGGAAGTAGGTGTCGAGTGCCTCGGCACAGTGGTGCCGCGACGCCCAGTCAGCGGGATCGTCGTAGATGTCACGCCACTCGATCCCGGTGCGTACGCCGCGGCGCGCACTCACGGCAACGCGCTTCCCACCTCAGGTACGTCGGCGAGGCGCTCCAGGTGCGCGGCCAGAATCGGCCCGATCCGCGCGACGACCTCCGTATTGGTGAGCTGCGCGTGCGTCGCGTCCACCGGGTGTTCGACCAACTCTCCGGTGACGAAACGTCGCCAGATTTCCGCGCCGAACAGCTCGGTCATGCCTCGGGTGGCGGAGAAATACACCAGGTCACCGTCGAACACGCCTGGTCGGTACCCGTGGGCGAGCGCCACCGCGTCGACATAGCCGCGATGCAAGCGGGTCAGCTGCGCGGCAGTGAGCCCGCTGCCGAACGACGCACCGGCCCTTGCCAACTCCTCGGCCGCCTCGTCCGCGGTGAGTTCCGGCAGTTGATCGGCATCGTCGGGCTCGTCGCCGAGCAGGTGAGTGACCAGGTCGCGCATGCGCGGCACCGGCGGCGGGTCGGCGGCCTCGGGGACGATGACACTGTCGAGCATGGCGACCATCGCCACCGCGGCGCCGCGCGCCCGCAGCCGGATCGCGATGGCATGCGCGATCTGCCCGCCGAGCGACCAACCGAGCAGGTGATAAGGACCATCGGGCTGCACCAGAACCATGGCCTCGACATAGGCATCGGCCAACTCATCGATACTGGTCCGTTGGGCCGAATCGGCTGCCGGCGTAGACTCGGCGGCACCGATTTGCCCCGCTGCACCCGACCGCCCTCCGGGCCGCGGCGACCCACCGGACTCGCCCCCGTCAGCCCGCAGACGTTCCCCGACTGGCTCGCTCACGACGGGGTCCTTTCCCGAACCGCCGGACTCGCGGACATCTGTCGGGCTCGCCGACGTCAACCCGGTCGCACCGACGCCTCCGCGCGTACCGGTCGAACCGTGAAGTCGCGCAGACGTACCAGCAGACTCGTGCCCGTCAGCCGACTCGTTGACGGGTCGGCTCACTTCGGCAGCACTTCCCGACCCACTGGGTTCAGCACCGTCCGCCGGGCGCACCGATGCCGATCCGCCCGCACCGACACCTTCCTGCGCACCGGTCGAATCGTGGCGACGCGACGCACCAGCGGATTCGCCTCCGGCAGCCGACCTGCATTCCGCGCCTGGCGCGCTCGCGGGGGCGCCACTTCTCGGTCTCCCTGGCTCGTCGACTTCTGCCGAGCTCGTAGAGGTCAGCCCGCCCGCACCGACGTCAGTGCGCGCACCGGTCGAATGGTGCAAGCGAGGCGAGGTCGCCGTAAGGTTCGGCGCTTGCAGGCCGTAGACAGGGCGGTCGGTGATGTGTCCGGCCAATCCCGCGTAGCACCACGCCAGCGGGACGGCGGAGTGCACGCAGAACAAGGGTTCTCGTGTGCCGTTGCGGCGCAGGGTGAGTAGCACTCCTAGCGCGTCGTCGTCGGGGCCGTCGTCGTCGGGCGAGTACCCGTCGATTTTCGCGGCGAGCTCGCCCACCGTGGGTGTGGAATAGAGCCAGCGCACCGTGACCGGAGCGTGCGAGGCTGCCGCCAGCTCAGCCGAAACCGCCACGCCGGACAGCGAATTGCCGCCGAGTTCGAAAAAATCGTCGTCGAGCCCAACTCTCGGCTGCTCGGTGGCGCTGGCGATGCGCTCGGCGACCAGTCGTTGGGTCGCAGTCTCCGGTGCGCGATATCGTCGCGGCGCGACCGTCGGCGACGGCAGAGCAGAACGGTCCAGCTTGCCGTGTGCCGACACCGGCAGTCGATCGATCTCGACCAGTACCGACGGCACCATCGCAGCGGGCAATGTCGCGCGTAACGCATCCACGGTGGCGCGCGCGTCGAACGAACGCCCTTCGGCCACAACCACATAGCCCACCAGGCGGGCATGCGGTGTTCCCGCGTTCACGATCGCCACCGCGGCCTGCGCGATCTCCGCGCGCGCGAGGAGGACCGATTCGATCTCGCCCGGCTCGACGCGCCGGCCACGCAACCGCAGTTGGCCGTCCACCCGCGCGAAAAATTCGAAGGCGCCCCCGTGCCCGGCCCCCACCAGGTCACCGGTGCGGTAGAGCCGGTCGCCGACACCGAACGGATCGGCCACGAACCGCGTCGAGGTGCGTTCCGGGTCGTCGCGGTACCCCTCGGCGACACCAGGACCGCCGAGATACAGTTCGCCGCGTCCACCGGGCGGCACTCGCGTGAGCCGCGAATTCAACACCACCGCACGCACTCCCGGCAGCGCGTGACCGATCGTCACCGGCTCCCGCGCCACCATCGGCACGGTCTGGGTCGCCATCACGGTGGTCTCGGTGGGGCCGTAACCGTTGAACAGCCGCACGTGCGGCGCCCAGGTCGCCACCAGTTCCGGCGGGCATGCCTCACCGCCCACCACCACCGCTTCCAGTCCGGGGACCTCGTCGGGGGACAAGCCCGCCAATACCGCGGGCGTGGTGAGGAAATGGGTGCATCCGGTCGCGCGGATCACCTCGATCAGCTCGGCGCCCGCCAGCGTTGACGCCGGGGCGATCGCGGCGACCGCTCCCGCCGCGAAGGCCGCGAGGAGTTCGAGCAGATGGGCGTCGAAGGAGGGGGCGTGCGCGTGCAGCACCACTGAACTACGTTGCACACCATAGTGTTCGGTGAGGTAGGTGGTGAGCGACCCCAGTCCACGATGGGTGACCACCACCCCTTTCGGCGCTCCACTGGTGCCGGAGGTGTAGATCAGATACGCGGGATGCCCCGGCCGCAACGACCTCGGGCGCTCACCATCTCCGATCACCCCGGCCGAATGTCGCCCGACCCGACCCGCCATCCGGTCGTCATCGAGCACCAGCCAAGCCACACCCCACCCCACCGAGTTTTCGCGGGCGAGACGATCAGCACTGTCGGCACGAACAGCATCACCCGCCGAAGCGCGGTCGGCGAAACCGGCCGAACCCACCCGTTCGGAACCGTCGGCATGGTCGGCATGGTCCGCATGGTCTACGGGAGCAGCGCCCGCCCGTTCATCAGTGCCGGAACAAACTGACTCTGTGCAGTCACCACCGTGCGCCCGAGGACCGCCATCACCGTTGTCGACCAGACCGTCGGTGTCAGACCTTGCAATGTGGTCGGCGCTGGTCCGGTGCGCGTCGTCGGCGCGGATGACCCGTTCAGCGTGTTCGACGTCGACTCGGTCGTTGTGGTCCGACCCGGCACGCGTACCTCGTGCGCCCTGTTCGGCCTGGGCAGCGCGGACGACCGGACCGATGCCGGGATCTGTTCGTTTTACCGCGAAACCAGTGGCACACGGTAAGCGGTCACGGACCCCTGTGATGGTAAGCCCCTGCCGTGCACCGGAATCCGCGATGATCGTGGCGATTCGCTCGACGGGGTCGGCGGGGTCGACCGGGACGAATCCCGCGCCGGTTTTGCTCACTGCCCAGAGCGCCAGCACTGATTCGAGCGATCGGGGGACGACGACTGCGACGAATTCACCGGGACGGGCACCACCGGCCATCAGTTCCCGCGCCCAGCGCGCAGAGCTCTCGTCCAGTTCGCGATAGGTGAGCGTGCGTGCGCCGTCGCGTACCGCGACGGCGTCGGCGCTGATATCCGAAAGACCCGAGCGCAGCAGATCCGGCAGTAATCGACCATCGCCCGGTATGACCCGTGGGACGGAATCCTCCACCGGCACGGCCAGATCCGCTATGGCGCAGTCGGATCCGGCAGCGAGGAAACCGGCGAAGTAGTCGAGGAACATCCGGTGCTGCCAGGCCAGGGTGCTCGGCGAATAACGTGCGGGATTGGCCTGGAAGTCGATGCTGACACAGCTCGCGTCCGGGCCCGCCTGATACCCGTTGACCAGCAGATCCTCCACCGGGCCGAGTGAAAGCAACCGAGCCTGCCCGGTCAACGGTCCGAGGCGGAAGGGTTCGACGAAGCCGAGCACATTGACCACCGGCCCGAACCCGCCCCGCACCGCAGTGCGCTGCCCACGGTCGCGCTGGATGTCCTCGTACGGGTACCGCTGATGCCGCAGCGCGCCGATCACGCGCGAACGCACCTGCGCGATCACCGCACCCGTGGTCGCGGTGTCCAGGCCGGTCAGTCGCAACGGCACCACATTCGACATCGATCCGGCCGACCGGCGCAGCGCCGCGGTCGGTCTCGCGGTAACCGGCAGTGTCATGCTCGCCTCGTCCGAGCCCGACATCCTGGCCAAGTAGCAGGCGAATGCCGCGATGGTCAGCTCCGGGAAGGTGGCGCCGTGACTGGTCTGCGCGGCGGCCAGCGCGGCGGCGGTCGCGGCATCCAGGGTCGCGGTGACGCGATGCGGTCGGGGACTCGGGGCGGCAGGCTGTCCTGCCAATCCGGTCGGATCCGCCCCGGCGCGCTTTTCGAGCCAATACGCGCGGTCGGCCTCGGCGCGTGCCGAACTTCGATAGGCGTCCTCATCGGCGAGGATCTCCGAAATGGTCAGCGCACGAACAGTTTCGGGGGAAGTGGTCGTGCGTTCGCGCGGAGTCGAGCGCTCGGGGACCGATCGGCGCGCGGAGTCCGCCGCCGTACCGCGTACCGCGTCCGCGGCGGGGACATGGTCGGCGGAGCGCCATAGCACCCGCCCGGTCGGCAAACGACGTGCGCGCATTGAACGATTGCCGGGCTCGTGGCGGGCACCGGCCGTATCCGACACCGCGGCACGGTAATACGCGCCGGTGCGGCGCAAGACCGCCGCGGCACCGACACCGTCGAGCACCATGTGGTGGCTGCGCAGATAGAGCAGGTGCCGGTCCGGCGCGATCACGAAGAGGGTCGCGACGGTGAGCGCGTCGGCGCACGGGTCGAGCGGACTGTCGTGATCGGATTCCATCCGCGCCAGCGCGGCGGCGAACGGCTCGGCCTCGGCGCGCACGTCCTCGACCAGCACGGGAAGCTCCGACTGCGAGTCGACATACTGGCGAGGACACCCGTCGACCACGTGGAAGCGCAGTTGCGGCGATTCGAGTTCGCGGGCCGCGCGCCGCGCCGAATCGACCATCGCGGTCAGATCGAGCGAGCCCGCCAAATCGAGGTACATCGCGACGGTGAGTGGCACCTCGGGCGCCAACTGCTGCGCCGCCCACCAGCGCGCCTGCGCCGTGCTCAGCGGATAGCTCCCCGCGCCAACGGCATCCGGACCGCGCACGACCTCCGCGCGGACCACGCGCTCTCGCCTCGGAGTGTCGCGCGGTAGCGACTCCCGTGCGGCCACCGCGTGATTCGGGGCCGCGTCCGTCGGCACCTCGTGAATCGGCATCGCACGATTCGACACCTGATGTTCGGCCACCGCGATCTCGCCTACTCGGCCGCGATCGTGCCCTGGCGAACAGGTGGTGCCGTGATCTGCTTCCGTCAACACGCCTCCCTGGGGTTCGGAAGCTCACTGCTGAAACGTAGTCGGGAGCAAACCTACGGCATCCAAGCACAGACATGGGGCTATTCACGAGCAATCGAAGCGATACGCGCCGCGCGCGACCGGCGAATGGCCGCCACGCGAGGTCGATGCTCACCGCGCGTGCGTGCGGTCCAGTTCGTGCACGGCACTGCGATAACGCTCGGCGATCAGCCCGACCACCGAGCGATGAACGCCGATCGGCGCGGCGACACCGTCGGCCTCCGCCTCGGACAACCGCTGCTGGAACAGGCCGTGCGAGAGCAGGTAGGACGCGACAAAGACTCGCTTACCACCCGAAACACGGAGCGCGGCAACACTGTCCCCGACGGTGGGCGCACCGGTGGCGATGTATCCGACGGTCGGCTCGACACCGAGACGCGCACCGAGCAGCCCGGCCGCGCGTCGAACGTCCGCGCGCGCACGCGCATCCGAAGAACCCGCCGCAGCGAAGACCACCTCGTCACCGGGCCGCCACCCCACGGCAACCAAGCGCAGATGCTGCACGCGCGCCAGCGCGGGATCCGGTCCCATGGCCGGGGTGACCACGACGCCGGGGTGTCCGCTCTCGGCCACCGCGCGCGGCACATCGTGATACACGTGATAGCCGGAGGCGAGAAAAGCGGGCACCGCGACGGCCTCGGAGCCGCGCTCGGCGAGATCGCGCAGCACCTCCGCCGGAGACGGCCCCAGAACGTCGACGAAAGCCGTACGCACACAAGGAGTTCGCGCACCACCCGGGGAGCTGGCGGCCAGCTCACCGGTAACGGCCTCGGCGAGACGCGCGATCAACGCCACCCCCTTGGTACTCCTGGTTCCATGCGCGATGAGAACCAGGGCGGGCGCGTTCACCAGGTCCCCGCGGCCTGCACAGCACGCACAGCGGACTGCGCCCCCGGCGTGTACGGCGGATCCGCGACCTGCACCCGCACCCCGTGGTCGCCACACTCCGCGGTGTCCAGCGCGTCCATCGCGATCCGGTACCCCCGCTTCACGACGGTCTGAATCACCTTCGGCGCGCCGAGTCCCGCACGCAGTCGCGCGATGGCCGTCTCCACGGCGTGGGTGTCCGCACCGCCACCGGGCAAGGCCGCGAGCAGGTTCTCCCGGGAAACCACCCGGCCGGGCTGCCTGGCGAGCGTCCGCATCAATGCCATCGGCGCCGGCGCCAACTGCCGGACCTCGCCGTCGACCACCACGCACCCGCCGCGCACGCTGATCGTGTGTCCAGCGGCGTAGATGCGGTTGGCTCGACGCGGCAGTTCCTCGGCGACATGTCGTGCCAGCGCGCCGAGCCTGGCCCGGTGCGGCATCGAGGTCGGCACGCCGAGTTCCTCCAACGGTGCGGCGGTGATCGGGCCAACACAGGCGGGCAGAACGCGCGTGCGCAGCGCGTGCAGCAGGCCGTCGAGCACCCCGGAATCCTTGGCGCGCATCAACATCGACGCCACGGCGGGCGCACTGGTGAAGGTGACGCAGTCCAGGTTCGCGGTGAGGATCGCCTCGATCAGCTGATCCATCGGCCCGCTGTCTTCCGGCGGAATCCACCGGTACACCGGCACGGCGACGACATCCGCGCCCGCACAACGCAATACCTCACAGAAGTCGGGGATCGGCTCCCACTCGGTGGTCGCACCGTGCAACTGCACGGCGATCCGAACACCCTCGACGCCCTCGGCCAGCAGATGATCGAGCACCTCGGCGGAGGACTCCGAGGCAGGTGACCACTCCTCCCGCAGCTCAGCGGCGCGAATCGCCCCCTTGGCCTTGGGGCCGCGTGCCAACATCCGTGCCGTGGCGAATGTGTCGCGCAAGGGTTCGGCGAGGCCCCAACCCTCGGCGGCTTCCATCCATCCTCGGAAACCGATTCCGGTGGTAGCCACCACGATTCGCGGTGGATCGACGATGAGCTGACGGGTCACCCTCGTCAACTCGGTGTCATCGACCAGCGGAATGATCCGAATCGCGGGCGCCGAGACAACGGTGGCGCCACGGCGTTCCAGCATCGTCGCGAACTCGACGGCCCTGCGCGCGGCCGTGATCCCCACCGTGAAACCGGCGAGGCCGGCACCCGTGTCGAGTGGCGTCATGGGATCACCCGCCCGTCGCGGCGTGCTCGAGCGTGATCGGCTCGTCGGACACCGAGACGATTCCGTCGTCCACCCGCACGGCGAACACCGGCAAGCTCAACGCGGGATCGTCGAGGCACTGTCCGTCCTCGAGCGAGTAGACCTGCTTCAACAACGGCGAGGCCAGCACGGGAACACCCGCGCGATCGCCGACGATCCCGCGCGACATCACCGCCGCGCGACCGGCAGGATCGATATTGCCCACCGCGTAGAGCACGCCCGCCTCGGTACGGATCAGCGCCGCCTGCCGTCCACCGCGCAGCAGGACCGCCACCCCCCTACCCGCGATCAGGTGGTCAAGAAGGCAGGCCCGCGTCCACCGCGGGATCGTGCGCCCCACGCTGCTCCCGGTGCGGCTCTCGTCGTTCTCGATATCGATCACGGTCATGGCTGTCATCCTCCAAACGCCCTACTCATTGCTACCCGCGTGCTGTTGCTTCCGAGTTAAGCCATCATTTCGGGCGGGTACCCGCCGCGACCTCGGGGAGGCCGAGCAGCACGGGAACCTTGCGTTCGCCGCTGTCGTCGAAGGCGATCGTCGGATCGGACTGCTCCGGCGCGTTGACGAAAGACACGAAACGCGACAGCTTCTCCTCATCGTCGAGCACCTCGGCCCATTCGTCGCGGTAACCGGCCACATGCGCGGCCATCGCGGCCTCCAGATCCTCGGCGATACCGAGACTGTCGGCGCAGATCACCTGGGTGAGGTGCTCGAAACCGCCGTCGAGTGATTCCTGCCACGGCGCGGTGCGCTGTAGCCGGTCGGCGGTGCGAATGTAGAACATCAGGTACCTGTCGATGTATTTGATCAGGGTCTCGTCGTCCAGCTCGCCGGCGAGCAATACCGCGTGCTTGGGCGTGAGTCCGCCGTTGCCGCCGACATACAGGTTCCAGCCCTGCTCGGTGGCGATCACGCCGACGTCCTTGCCGCGCGCCTCCGCGCATTCGCGCGCGCACCCCGATACCCCGAGCTTGATCTTGTGCGGCGAGCGCAGGCCGCGGTAACGCTTCTCCAGCCGCACCGCCATTCCCACCGAATCCTGTTGGCCGTAGCGGCACCAGGTGGACCCGACGCAACTCTTCACCGTGCGCAACGACTTGCCGTAGGCGTGCCCGGATTCCATGCCCGCGTCGACGAGACGTCGCCAGATCAACGGCAACTGGTCGACCCGCGCACCGAACATGTCGATGCGCTGACCGCCGGTGACCTTCACATACAGGTCGAATTCCGCGGCCACCTCGCCGATCGTGATGAGCTGCTGCGCGGTCACCTCGCCGCCTGGCATCCTCGGGACCACCGAGTACGTGCCGTTCTTCTGCAGGTTGGCCAGGAAGTGGTCGTTGGTGTCCTGCAACGCCGCCTGCTCGCCGTCGAGGATGTGTTCGCTCGAGGTCGAGGCGAGAATGGAGGCGACCGTCGGCTTGCAGATATCGCAGCCGCAACCCTTGCCGTACTTGGCGATCAGGCCGGAGAACGTGCGGATTCCGGTGACCTCGACGATCTGGAACAACTCCGAACGCGACTGCTCGAAGTGCTCACACAACGCCTTCGACAACGCGACACCGGACTGTTGCAGCAGCTTCTTGAGCATGGGAACGCAACCACCGCACGAGGTTCCGGCCGAGGTGCAGCTCTTCACCGACGGGATGTCGCACGCGCCCTCGGTGATCGCCGAGCAGATCGCGCCCTTGGACACGTTGTTGCATGAGCAGATCTGCGCGTCGTCGGGTAGTGCGTCCGCACCGAGTTCGGCGCCGGCGGGCGAGATCAGCGCCGCCGGTTCGGCAGGTAGCGGGCGGCCGACCAGCGGACGTAAGGCCGAATACGCCGTCGCGTCACCGACAAGAATGCCGCCGAGCAGGGTCTTCGCGTCGTCGGAGACCACCAGCTTCGCGTAGGTGCCCTTGGCCGCGTCGTGCAGCACCACCGAGAGCGCGCCCTCGGTCGCGGCGTGCGCGTCACCGAAACTCGCGACGTCGACGCCGAGCAGCTTGAGCTTGGTCGACATGTCGGCGCCGGGGAATTCGCCCGCACCGCCCAGCAGCCGGTCGGCGACGATCTCCGCCGTGGTGTAACCGGGCGCGACCAGGCCGTAGCAAGCGCCCTCGACGGCGGCGCATTCACCGATCGCCCAGATATTCGGGTCGCTGGTGCGCAGCCCGAGATCGGTGCCTACGCCGCCGCGTGGCCCGAGTTCGAGCCCGCTGTCGGCGGCGAGTTGGTCGCGCGGTCGTACTCCGGCGGAGAAGACGACCAGCCCGGCGTCGATCACCGAGTCATCCGACAGCGTGACGCGCACGCCGCTGTCGGTGGCTTCGATTCCCGAGGTCGCGACCCCGGTGTGTACCTCGAGCCCGAGCGCGCTCACCAGACCGGCGAGCACGGCGCCGCCACCCGCGTCGATCTGGGCGGGCATCAGTCGTGGATTGAATTCCACGACGTGCGGGGTGATCCCGAGCAGACGAAGGGCATTCGCCGCCTCCAGTCCGAGCAACCCACCACCGACCACGACACCGGCGGCACCGGGACCCGCCCTGTGCGCGGCGGCGCGGATGCCGTCCAGATCATCGAGGGTCCGATAGACGAAGCAGGCATCCAAGTCGTGGCCAGGTACGGGCGGCACGAACGGATACGATCCGGTCGCCAGCACCAACGCGTCGTAGGCGATGGTCTCGCCGGTGGCGGTGCGCACCTCGCGCGCCTGCCGATCGATCGTCTCGACACGCGCACCAAGCCGAAGTTCGACCAGGTCGTCGCCGTGATAGTCGTTGCCGGGCAACGCCAATGCCGCGGCATCCCAGGTCCCGACATAGGACGAGAGACCGACGCGGTCGTAGGCGGGCAGTGCTTCCTCACCGAGCACCACGACCTGCCAGCGCCCTTCGGTGTCGCGCGCTCGCAACGCTTCGACGAAGCGATGTCCGACCATTCCGTGGCCGACCACCACCACGGTCTCGCGCTGTCCGAAGTCAACTGCGCCGTTCATGCGTGGCCTCCCAAAATCCGGTTGGCCCCACGGTAGGAAACGGGTATTGCCGCCATGCTGCGCGAAATGTCGGTCAAGTCAACGCTTGCTCACCCGCCGTGGTGACAACGGGTGAGCAAGCGTGCGCTCAGTCGAGCCGAGGTGCGCCGTGCGGGGTCACCAGGTGTCTTCGAGCACGCGCGGCTTGCAGGCCTGCCAAGCGCCGATCAGCAAGACCACCACCGAGAGGTAGAGCAGGCCGAACGGCACCACCCAGCCGTCGGTGAGCGAGTGCAGTACACCGAACAACAGCGGACCGATGCAGGCCACCGCGTAACCGAGGCCCTGGGTGTATCCCGAGAGCGCGCTGGAGCCGTTCGGCGTGCGGGTGCGCAGGTTGATCAAGGTGAGCGCCATCGGGAAGGTGCTCGGCCCGAGCCCGACGATCACCACCCAGAGCACGGGCGCGCTCATCGGCGCCACCAGCAGTCCGGTGAAGCCGACGACGAAGCAGAGCACGCAGGCCACCACCACCGGGAACGGGTTGCGGAACCGCGTGACCACCGTGGGAGCGCTCAACGCGGCGACAAGACCGACCATCGAGAACACACCGACCATCGCGCCGCCGAATCCCGCGCTGGCGCCGGCGTCGCCGAGGATCGTGGGAATCCAGGTGAACATGGCGTAGGTGTTCAGCGAGGTCATGCCGAACATGCCCGCCATTCCCCATGCCAACGGCGAGCGCCAGATCTTGCCTTGCGCGGGGGCGTCGTCGGCCATCGCGGTGGTGTCGGCACGATCGCGTCCGCGCTTGCCGCGCAGCACACCGAGCCACGGCACGACGGCCACGAAGCCGAGCACCGCCCAGATACCGACCGAGAATCGCCACCCGTATGCCTCGGCCAGCGGCACCGCCGCGAAGGCCGGTGCGATGGTGCCGAGCTGGACCATCACGATGTACAGCGAGCTGACCAGCGCGACCCGGTCGGGGAAATACCGCTTCACCAGCGGCGGAACCACCACATTACCGATGCCCATACCCGCCAACGCGACACCGGACAGCACGAGCAGTAACGCGGTGTCGGACACCAGAACCCTGCTGAGCATGCCGATACCGGCCAATGACATCGCCACGAGCGCCGTGCGTTCCAGGCCGAGCGAGCGGGTGATCGTCGGGGTGAGTACGCCGAACACCGCGAACATCGCGGTGGGGATCATGCCGAAAACACCGACGATGGCGGTGCCGTACCCGATGTCCTCGCCGATCCTGGCGGCCAACGGACTGAACGAGGTCACCGCGAGGCGCAGGGTCGCCGCCGAGGCGACGATGGCCGCCAGGACCAGCAGCCGACCCTCGATGAGCCCGCGCTTGCGCTGGCTGATCGCGTCGGCGGGTGTGGTCTCAGCGGAATGCTCTGCGGCCCGAACGGTGGAAGTCACCGGGAAATCATAGGATGACCGGATGATATGAGGCAACGCGATGTGATGAGCGGTACCCTTGCCCGGTGCAACACGTCCGCCGCACCAGCCTCATCGCCCAAGTAACCGAACAGCTGCGCTCGGAGATTCATTCCGGAAACTGGCCCGTCGGCTCGCGCATCCCCACCGAACCCGCGCTCACCGAGCTCACCGGGACCGGGCGCAATACCGTGCGCGAGGCGGTCCAAGCACTGGTGCACGCGGGCATGCTGGAACGCCGCCAAGGCTCGGGCACCTACGTGATCGCCACCTCCGACCTCGGCGGCACGCTCACCAAATACTTCGCCGACGCCCAGGACCGCGACATCCTCGAACTGCGCCTCGCGCTCGACACCAACGCAGCGGCGCTGGCCGCGCGCCGCCGCGACGACACCGACGTGGCGACGCTGACCCGCCTGCTCGCCGAACGCCAACGCGCCTGGGATGCGGGCGATCCCGACTCCATCGACGCCGACGTGCAACTGCACCGCGCAATCGTCGTCGCCAGCCACAACGCGGTATATCTGGAGTTCTACGATTCGCTGTTGCCCTCGATCGAGAGCGTGATCCGCGCCAACAGCTCCGCCTCGCGCGACAATTACGACCAGGAACACGCCGACCTCGTACAAGCGGTGATCGACAGCGACCCCGAGGGGGCGGCCAAGGCCACCCGCTGTTTCCTCGACGCCTTGATCGCCGGGTACCCGGACGCGCGATAAGACCTTCACCACCGCCGTCGCGCGGCTGTGAGTCGAATGTGCCCGAAACGTCATCCGAGGCCACGGGCAGGCAACAACAGCTGCCTACTTTGTCCTGATGACCGTCGTAACAGCCGAAACCCGCACCGCATCGCCGACGTTCACGCACCGTAAACGCGGACGCTGGCTCGACCATTGGGAACCGGACAATCCGCGCTTCTGGGAATCCGGAGCCGACAAGACCGCGCGCAAAAACCTCGGTCTTTCGGTATTCGCCGAAAACCTCGGATTCAGCATCTGGGTGATCTGGGGCACCGTCGTCACCAGTATGGGCGCGGCGGGATTCGATTTTCTCGCCGGACTCGACAGGGGCGACCCGGTGGCGGTAAGCAACGCGCTGCTGCTCACCTCGACACCGACCCTCGTCGGATCGGTACTGCGCGTTCCCTACACCTTCGCCATCCCGAAATTCGGCGGCCGCGCGTTCACCACATTCAGCGCGGGGATGCTGCTCGTCCCCACCCTCGGCCTCGCCTATTTCGTGAACCAGCCCGAGACACCGTTCTGGGTATTCATGCTGCTCGCCGCCCTCGCCGGATTCGGTGGCGGCAATTTCTCCTCATCGATGGCCAATATCTCGTTCTTCTTCCCCGAGGGAAAGAAAGGCGCCGCGCTCGGCATCAACGCGGCCGGCGGCAACCTCGGCGTCGCACAGACCCAGCTCGCGCTCCCGCTGCTGGTCACCCTCGGCACGCATCTCACCGCGAAGGACGCCGCGGGCTACCGGTTCGGCATCACCCTGTCGGTGCTGGTCTGGGTGCCGTTCATCCTGGCCGCGACGTTCGGCGCCCTGCGCTACATGGACAGCATCAGCACCGCGAAATCCGACGGCCGGTCCTATCGACTCGCCTTGACCAGCCGCCACACCTGGATCATGTCAGTGCTCTACGTCGGCACCTTCGGCTCGTTCATCGGGTTCTCGTTCGCCTTCCCGACACTGATCAAGGCCAATTTCCCGGATCTCGCCCAGATCGGCTGGATCACCACCCTCGGCAACCTGGCCTTTCTCGGCGCCCTGGTCGGCTCGTTCAGTCGCCCCTTCGGCGGCTGGATCTCCGACAAAGTCGGCGGCGCCCGAATCACCGTGTACGCGCTGCTCGGCATGGCGGTGGCCTCGGCACTGATCATCGCGGGACTCGGCCTGCGGAGTTTCCCGCTGTTTCTCGTGTCGTTCCTACTGCTGTTCGTGCTGACCGGCATAGGCAACGGTTCGACCTACCGGATGATCCCGTCCATCTTCAACGCCGAGTCCGTCGCACGCGCCGAAGCCGAGGGCATCGACCCGGCCACGGCGACGGCTTCGGCACGCCGCCAGGCGGGGGCCGCGATCGGCGTCATCGGCGCGATCGGCGCCTCCGGCGGCTACGTCCTCCAACAGGCACTTCGCTTGTCCAACATCAACTTTCACAGCATGACACCGGCCTTCTGGGCCTACGCCGCCGCGTTCCTGCTGATGGCGGGCCTCACCTGGTGGTTCTATCTGCGGACCACGTTCGCGACCGAACGGGTTGCCTCGCTCGCCTACGCGAACGTCTGAGCCCTCACAGGGTGAACCGCACCATGTCGGCGGTCCTGGCAAGACCGGGAAACGCCTCCGGCGTCGAACGCGGGTGCAGCGCATGCACCGCGAGACGGAAAATGGTGGCCCGCAACAACATCTGCGGCCACTCGGGCAGGTCCGCCCAGCGATCGAGCAGGCCGTCGTCGGCACCACCCCAGGCCAGCGCATCGATCACGATCACCCCGGCCGCCCACGACGCCGGGCGCCAATACGGCGTGATGTCGGTGAGACCGGGGGTGGCCGCACCCGCGAACAGCACGGTGCCGAAGAGGTCACCATGTACCAATTGTGGTTCGGCGCGCACCGTTTTGCGCAGCGTCGCCAACTGGCCGATCAACTCGATGCTGCGCTTGCCGTCCGGCGACGTCGTCGGCAACGGTCCGCCCGCGCGCAGGCTGCGCAACGGAACCGCCTCCCACGCGGCGCGATCCGCGGCGACGAACACATCGACATCCACCCACGGCGCCACCGGCGGTTGCACCAGAAACCGTGGACGCTCCAGTCCGGCGGTGGCCTCGTGCAGCCGCAACGACACCGAAACCACCTCGTCGTAGCGCGCTTCCGGCGCACCGTCGACGAAAGTGTCCGCACGCCAACCCGACACGACATAGCGACCGTCGGTCGCGCGCACCGGACGGGCCAGCCGCAGCCCGTCCACCTCCAGCGTCTCGCGCACCTTGGCCGACCAAGCCGCCCGCGCGTGATCGGCGACCGGGCTCAACACCACATCCCCCAACCGCCAGCCGCCCTCCCAGTCGGCCAGCGCGATCGGGGTCACTTCACGCAAACCGAACGTGGCACGAACGTGCTCGGGAGGTTCCAGGGAAGTCACGGGCCGTACGGTACCGCCGGTAGCGGCGGTATTCGGGTGCGGCGCGCTGCGTTTTCCTCGGCTGTGTCCGAGACAGCGCGCCGTCAACGGTGTGTCGGGGTGGCGCCCAGCCTGCCGGTCAGTACACCGGCAGCGAAGGATCGATCTGACGCGCCCACGCCACGATGCCGCCCTGCAGGTGCGTCGCGTCCGAGAAACCCGCCCGCTTGAGCGCGGCCAGCGCCTCCGCCGAACGGATGCCGGTCTTGCAGTGCAGCACGATCGGTCGGTGTTGCGGCAGCTCGGAAAGCGCCTCGCCGGAAAGGATTCGGTCCTTCGGCACCAGCGTGGCGCCGTCGATGTGCACGATGTCCCACTCGACCGGTTCGCGCACGTCGATGATCGCCACGTCCTTGCCCGCGTCGATCAGGTCCTTGAGTTCGCGCGCGGTGACCGTCGAGCCCGCCGCCGCCGACTGTCCTTCTTCGGAGACCACACCGCAGAACGCCTCGTAATCGATCAGTTCGGTGATCGGCTGACGCTCGGGGTCGCGGCGCAGCTTGATGGTGCGGTAGTTCATGTCGAGCGCGTCGTACACCATGAGCCGACCGAGCAGCGGTTCGCCGATCCCGGTGATCAGCTTGATCGCCTCGGTCACCATCACCGAACCGATCGAGGCGCACAGCACCCCGAGCACGCCGCCCTCCGCGCACGAAGGCACCATTCCCGGCGGCGGCGCCTCCGGGTACAGATCCCGGTAGTTCAGGCCGCGACCGTTCGGCGCATCCTCCCAGAACACCGAAACCTGACCCTCGAACCGGTAGATCGAACCCCACACGTACGGCTTGCCCGCCAGCACCGCCGCGTCGTTGACCAGGTAGCGGGTGGCGAAGTTATCGGTGCCGTCGACGATCAGGTCGTACTGCGCGAACAGTTCGACGGCGTTCTCCGGCTCCAACCGAATCTTGTGCAGTCGCACGTCGATTCCGGAATTGATCTCCAGGATCGAGTCGCGCGCACTGTCGGCCTTGGGGCGGCCGATATCGGATTCACCGTGAATGACCTGGCGTTGCAGATTGGAGGCGTCGACCTCGTCGAACTCGACGATGCCGAGCGTCCCGACCCCCGCCGCGGCCAGGTACAGCAGAGCGGGCGAGCCGAGCCCGCCCGCGCCGATCACCAACACCTTGGCGTTCTTCAGCCGCTTCTGTCCGTCTACGCCGAGATCGGGAATGATCAGGTGCCTGCTGTAGCGGGCGACCTCGTCGTTGGTCAGCTCCGCGGCGGGCTCGACCAGCGGCGGCAGGGACTCAGGTGATGACACGTCCAGCACTCCTCGAATCGATGGGGTCGATCGCGTGGTACAACACCCGCGGCCAATCCGTTCTTCCCACCATCGTCGCGTGCCGGCTACGACCTCAGGCCCTCGGGTACGGCCAGGGATTGAATCGACAGTTCTTACCGTCCATCGGGACGACACCGTGCGGATCCAGGACGGCGATGTCGTTGTTCTCGGTGCCGAAGGTTTGTTGCATCATGATCGGCGCGAGGCCCCCGTCGACCTCGCACGGCTGGTGCTGGTGATAGCCGATCGCGTGCCCGACCTCGTGGTTGACCTGATACTGCCGGTAGGAACCGATGTCACCGTCGAACGCCGGCGCGCCACGCACCCACCTGGCCTCCGACAACACCACCCGGTCGAGGTCGGCGTTGTAGCACGACGAGTCGATCGGGATCTCGAACCCGCAGGACTTGCGGGTGGTGGCGCGTGAGGTGAGCGAAACCCGAAAATCGGTATCGCCCTGGTCGACCCGGAGGAACGCGAACTTCGTGTCGTGGGTCCAGCTCTTGGGGTTGGCCAGGGTCGATTCCACCAACGTGGCCACCGACTGGTCGCCGCCGTAGCCGGAGGTGTCGACCCCGTCCTCGATATCCACGCTGTAGCGGAACACGAATTGGCTGCCCGTACCGATCTGCGCACTGGTACCCGGCACCACATGCCAAGCGCCGGAACCGGTTTCGGTGAACGGACCGCCGTCGGGTAGCGCACCGGTCGGCAGATCGGTGGGAAACGGCTCGTCGCCCGGCGGCGCACCGATGATGCCCCCGGCGGCCGAATCCGTGCTCAACTGTCCGATTCCGGGAGCGCCATCGTCCGAGGAGCCGGTGTCGGGGCTGCGCACCGCGTCGACGATGACCAGCACCGTCACCGCGAGCAGCACGGGAAGCGCGTACGCCCGCCACCCGTAGGTGGACACGAATCTGCCCAGCGCGCTTTGCTTCTTGGTGTCACGGTCAGGACGGGGGCGCGCCCTCCCCTCGGTCTCCGACGTCGGATCCCACGCGGCCCGTAGCGGCTCGTGCGGGTTCGGCCGCTGCTCGTAAAGGCCCAGCGGATCATAGATTTCGACGCCGTCCTCGCGAGCACGATAAGCCGTGATGGCTCGCCCGCCGCCTGCTTCGACGGAGCCGCGCACGCCGGAACCAGCGGATCGGCGCGAAGCGCGCCTGCCGCCGGACGGCCTTTCCGGTCGGTCGGTCACGCATAACAGGGTCTCACAGGCCCATATGGCTGATTACGGGCGCACCGTGCCATCGGGGATCGGTGCGACATATCTCACCGAGAGGCCCCGGTTATTCCAACCCCGCTCCGACACCGGGTGGTAACCGAGTATCGTTCTCGGGATACCCGGTGTACAAACCTTTTCTGCCCGGGAATCGACTGGGAGAGCCGAACAATGACTGACCTCGTGGACCGGATGACGACCCGCAAATCGTCGCCCGAACCCACCAAACGCGGCACCCGGCTTCCGCGCGAGGAGCGACGTCAGCAGTTGCTAGTGGCGGCCAGTGAGATCTTCGTGCAGCGTGGCTATCACGCTGCGGGGATGGACGAGATCTCACAGTGCGCCGGGGTCAGCAAGCCGGTGCTGTATCAGCACTTCACCAGCAAGCTGGAACTCTATCTCGCGGTGCTCCAGAATTACGTCGACATGCTGGTGTCGAGTGTCCGCCAGGCGCTGCGCTCGACCACCGACAACCGCCAGCGCGTCCGCGCCGCGGTGCAGGCGTACTTCGATTTCGTCGACAACGAGATGCAGGGCTTCCGGTTGGTGTTCGAATCCGACCTGATCAGCGAGCCGCAGGTGCAGCGGAGGGTGGAGCAAGCCACCGAAGCCTGCGTCGACGCGGTGTTCGATCTGGTCGCCCACGACTCGGGCCTCGACCCGTACCGCGCGCGGATCTTCGCGGTGGGCCTGGTGGGTGCCAGCCAATTCACCGCGCGCTACTGGCTGGAGGCCGACCGGCCGATCCCCAAGGAGGACGCTGTCGATACGACGGTGGGTCTGGCCTGGGGTGGTCTTTCGCACGTGCCGCTGCATCCGGCGGATGCCTCCGCCTGGGATCTGTAGCACTCGTCGCAGACAAGCAATACAGTGCGAGCCCTGAAGCCGATCGGCTTCAGGGCTCGCACTGTATTGCGCGGAGTTCGGTGGGGGTAGGTCCTCGCCTACCAGCCAGCGGCCTCAGACAGCGGCGAAGCCGACCCGTCCACCCGCGGGTGAACCGATCTCGACGTAGGAGATCTTCGCCGACTGGATCAGGAACTTGCGTCCCTTCTCGTCGACCAGCGTCACCACGGCGTCGCCGCCCAGCGCCGACGACACCAGCTTCTCGACCTCGTCCGGGGTCTGCGAGCTGTTGATCACGAGCTCACGCGGGCTATCCGAAATACCGATCTTGACCTCCACGGCCAAACCTCCGAACGTAAGAGTCCTGTGCTTGTCGGACCCCAGGTTATCCGAGCACGACCCGGCACAGGACACGGCCGCCTGCGCTGTGCGCGAACAGGTGCGGGCAAACCCGAGAGCGCCCGCGGCCTGGGTCAGGACGCGGGCTCGACCAGCTGAATTTCCAGCTCGATCTTCACGGCGTCGCTCAGCATGCCCGGCATCGGGCCGCCGACGCCGAGCTCGGTGCGCTTGACGGTGCCGGTGGCGGAGAATCCCGCGTGCCGGTCGCCGGTCGGGCCGAATTCCTGCACGCCACCCCATTCGACGTCGAGGGTGACCGGCGTGCTCGCGGAGCCGAGTGTCGCGGTGCCTTCGACCTCGAAGCTCTCGGCGAGCGCCACCGGGCCGTTGGCACGGAAGGTCAGGGTCGGCCGGTTCTCGACGTCAAGGAAGTCCGCGTTGCGGATGTGCGCGTCACGGTCGGCATTGCCGGTGTCGAACGAGTCGAGGTAGATGGTCGCGCCGATGGTGGCCTCACCCTTGTCGTCGACCAGGAACTCGGTCTCGAAGCGGTTGAATCCACCACGCACCTTCGAGATGCCGAGGTGTCGGATGGTGAAGGCGACCGAGGAGTGCGCGGCGTCCAGCGCCCACGGTCCGGTCTTCAGTGCGGAAGCGGTCTGCGAGGAACTTGTCATGCCATCGACCTTAACGGACCACGGTCCGATAACCAGACCGCCGTTATCCTGGCTCTATCAGGTCTGGGATAAATCGGGCCGCGTCGCGCAGAGTAGTAAGGACGTGCACAGCAGCGATACGACAACACCCGTCCACGAAACAACGGCAGGATCGACGCCACCATGACTCGAAACGCACTCGGGGAATTCCTCACCGCGCGCAGGGCCGCCCTGCGCCCCGAGGACGTCGGTCTCCCGGGCGGCGGCCGGCGCAGAACACCCGGCCTGCGCCGTGAGGAAGTCGCGGTGCGTGCCGGTGTCAGCGCGGATTACCTGGCTCGGCTCGAACAAGGCCGCGACAACAACCCCTCGCTAGCCGTGCTGGAGGCACTCTCATCCGCACTGCTGCTCAACCCCGAGGAACATCACCATTTCAGCCTGCTCGCCATGGTCGCGGGTAACGAATCCCGTTGTCCACGAGACCAGTCCGCCGATATCACGGTGCCGGAGACCATCGAGACCGTGCTGCGCGCGTTGGCACCGACCCCGGCCTTCGTCACCGGGCGTCGGCTGAACGTCCTCGGCTGGAATCACGCGTGGGAGCGGTTCGTGACGCCGTTGGGTCTGCTCGACGGCGACCAGCGACCCAATCTCGCCTGGTACACGTTCATGGATCCGGCGGCGCGGTCGGTGCTGCGCAATTGGCCGGAGGTCGCCGATTTCTTCTGCGCGACGCTCAGCCGAGCCGCGGCACGGTGGCCACGCGACAACGCGCTCACCGAAACGATCGATATGCTGCGCCACAGCCCGGAATTCGACCGGCGCTGGCAGCCACATCGGGTGAGCGCGCCGCTGTCGGGATCGCTGCGGCTGGAGCACCCCGTCGCCGGACAGGTCGAGGTGCCGTTCGAAACACTCCGTGCCGATCACGACCACAATGTCGTCGTCTGGTTGACCGATCAGGCCCAGATCCAGGCGCCGAACCTACGGCTGGTCCCCGATCGCGCCGTCAACGAGTAAGGCGCCGATCGACATCGGCCACCCAACGTGGGGTCACCCAACGCTCGAGTGCGTCGAATGCCCCGCGCGTCAAATACCCAGCGTCGCCATGCGTTCGGCGTGGCTGTCCTGCATCCGCTCGAACAACGCGGCGATGCCGTTGAGATCTCCGGTCGCGGCCAGCACCAGATCGGTCAGCTCGTCGCGTTGGGCCATCACGTACTGCGCCTGCGTGATCGCCTCACCCAGCAGCCGCCTGCCCCACAGGGTCAGCCGGTCGCGCTCGGAACGGCTGACCTCGACCGCGCGCCGCACCTCCTCCACCACGAACTCGGAGTGGCTGGTCTCGGCGAGCACATCGCGCACAACGGCGGCGACATCAGGGGTCAGCGCTCCGGCGATCTCGTTGTAGAAGTCGGCGGCGATACCGTCGCCGACATAAAACTTCACCATCGACTCCAGCCAGGTCGAGGGATCGGTGGAGCTGTGGTAGGCGTCCAGCGCGCGCACGAACGGCGCCATCGCGTCGTAGACGTCGACACCGCGTGCGGCGAGCGCGGATTCGAGCGTGGTGAAGTGCCCCATCTCGGCGGCCGCCATCTTCGCCACCGCGACCTTGCCACGCAGGCTCGGGGCCGATTCGGCCTCCTCGGCCAACCGATAGAACGCGGAGATCTCACCGTAGGCGAGCACCGCGAACAGGTCGGTGACACCCGGATCACTCGGCGGGACAGCTGAATTCACCGAATCGGAAGACACATCGACACCTGGCGCGGAAGGTGACTCTACTGGCATAGCCCACAGCCTAGTACTCGAAGATGTCCGTGGGATTCAGCCGAAGTGCGCGTTCCGCGTCGATGCCAAGAATTCGTCCAGGTAACGCCAGGTGGTCCGCGCGGCACCGGGTCCGGTGAGGATACCGAGATGGCTGCCCGGCGCCGTTTCGTAGCGCACACTCGCCGCACCACGCAGCGTCCTCGTCCCCGCCGCGACGGCCGAGGCCGGTGTGATCGCGTCCTCGGTTCCGCCGACCAACAGCACGGGCGCGGTCACGTCGGCCAACGCGATCCGCCGCGACCCGAACTCGATGACACCGCGCCCGAGATCGTTGTGCAGTACCCAGCGACCCCACAACTGGCCGTAGAAGCGGCCGGGATAACCGGGCATGTCTGCCATGAATCGGTCGATCGTCGTCATCCTGGCCAGCCGCTCGGTGCTGGCGAGATTGCTCGCGATGAACCACGGCCTGGTGAGTTCCCGCTCCAGCGCGGTCGCCCGGTAGGCGAGGCGGGTGAACGTGGCCGGCACCCCACCCACCGCGCGGACCAGCGTCGAGACGCCGAGTCCCCTCGTGAGCGTTGCCGCCGCACGCAATTGCGGGATGCCGGTCAGTTCGGTGTAGTCCAGCGGGGAACCGACCGCGGCGATCGAGCGGATCGGCAACTCGGGATGCGCGGCGGCGGTCAGCAATGCCAAGGTGCCGCCGAGCGACCAGCCGACCAGGTCCACCGGCGCGCCGCCCTGATCGGCGCTACTGCGCAGCACCGCCTCGGGCAGGATCTCGTCGATCCAGTCCTCGACGCCCATCCTGCGGTCGGCGAAGGAAATGTCCCCGTAGTCGACGACGTAGGGTTGGCGGCCGGTACCGAGCAGGAACCTGGCGACGCTCTGGTCGGCGCGCAGGTCGAAGCAGCTGGCCGGGGCCGCGAGCGGCGGAACCAGCAGCACACCGACACCCGGCTGCGCCGTGGTCGGCGCACCGTCGTCGGCGCCTTCGAAACGACGTAACTGCCGGTGCGGCTCGTCCCAGAGCACCGTGGTCGGCGCGGGATCGGGCTGCTCGACGCCGGGACCGAAGGTGAGTGCCCACGCGTTGCGCGCGGCGACGCTCATGGTGTCCGCGATGCTCACGATCGCACCTCGTCGACGCTGTCGGCGGCGGAGCGCGTCGCACGGATTCGGTCGACGCCGCCGCTCGGCGGGGCTACGGTTCGGTCGCACACACCCAAGAATGTCTCACATTCCGGTACTCGGAGTAACGGTCAGTGCCGCGTGCTCCCGGTCACTGTCGCCATCGCCACCGCTGACTCGGTGTGCGCCGAAATCCCACCGCGCGCTCGCGGCGCCGTAACCACGATCACGATTTTCACCCGACCGCGCGCCCGGACCCAATTGCTCTGTCGCGCACCACCCGTCGCGGAGTACATCGGGAAACGGCACGTCGATTCGCACAATTTCGGCCGAGGCAATTCGAGCCCGGCACAATATCACGCTACAATCGTTGCGGACAACGAAGAACATCGCTCGACCGAACAGGCAGATCGCACCGCCGACCGGGCACCGAGCGAGAGTTGACCAACATACAGACGTTCGTTGTCCAGGAAAATGTGCGCGCACCGATCCGCGTCACCAATGCGCCGCGCCGATGTCTTCCGAGTAGCCGCCATACGCCGCGGCACCAGCGGACATTTGGAAGTGGCCGGGTGGACAGGCGGACACCGTGTGGTCGTCGCGGACCGGCCGGTCCGCCCCACCTCGTGCGCGCGGGACGCGATTGACGAGGAAAGGCACGAACCTGAGCAAGCTAACCGTCGAACAGGAACCCGGACTTACGGATACCCTGCTCACCGCAGAACTGGACCCCACACACACCGCGCCGAGTTTCACCGAATTAGGCGTCCGCGAAGAAATCGTTCGCGCGCTCGGTGAACTCGGCATCGAACGCACTTTCGCGATTCAAGAACTCACCCTGCCGCTGGCCTTGGCCGGTGAAGACCTCATCGGTCAGGCACGCACCGGTATGGGAAAGACCTTCGGATTCGGTGTTCCGCTGCTGCAACGCATCAGCACCGAAGAATCCGGCACCGCGCGTTTGGACGGCACACCCCGGGCACTGATCATCGTGCCGACGCGTGAGCTGTGCGTCCAGGTCACCTCCGACCTGGAAAACGCGAGTAAATACCTCACCAACCATCAGGGACCGCTGAAGGTGGCCTCGATTTACGGTGGCCGCCCCTACGATGCGCAGATCTCGGCGCTGCGTTCCGGCGTCGACGTCGTGGTCGGTACGCCCGGCCGCCTGCTCGACCTGGCCAATCAGAATCATCTGATCCTCGGCAAGATCGGCGTGCTCGTCCTCGACGAGGCCGACGAGATGCTCGACCTCGGATTCCTTCCCGACATCGAACGCATCCTCGGCATGGTGCCGGACAAGCGCCAGACCATGCTGTTCTCCGCGACCATGCCGGGCCCGATCATCACCTTGGCCCGCACGTTCCTCACCAGGCCCACCCACATCAGGGCCGAGGAACCGCAGGATTCGGCGATTCACGATCGCACCGCGCAGTTCGTCTACCGCGCGCACGCGCTGGACAAGAGCGAGCTGGTCTCCCGCGTTCTGCAAGCCGAGGGCCGCGGCGCGACGATGATCTTCACCAGGACCAAACGCACCGCGCAAAAGGTCGCCGACGATCTCGCCGACCGTGGCTTCGCCGTCGGCGCGGTGCACGGTGACCTCGGGCAGATCGCCAGGGAGAAGGCGCTCAACAAGTTCCGCAAGGGCGGGATCGATGTGCTCGTCGCGACCGACGTCGCCGCGCGTGGCATCGACATCGATGACGTCACGCACGTCATCAACTACCAGTGCCCCGAGGACGAGAAGACCTACGTGCACCGGATCGGCCGCACGGGTCGCGCCGGACGCACCGGTGTCGCGGTGACCCTCATCGACTGGGATGAGCTCAGCCGGTGGGCGAGCATCGACAAAGCCCTCGACATCGGCATCCCGGAACCTGCGGAGACGTATTCGCGCTCCCCGCACCTGTATTCGGATCTCGGCATTCCCGAGGGCGTCACCGGCGTCATCCGCAAGCCGAAGCCGCAACGCGACGAGGACGCCGTCGTGGTGGAGCGAACGCCCCGCGCACCGCGCAAGCGCAACCGTCGGCGGACGCGTTTCGGTCAGCCGGTCGACGCAGCTGAGACCGAGTCGGCCACCGAGGCCACCGAGGCACCGTCCGACAGCAGTGACGAAGGACAGGCCGACCAGCCCGCCCGCCGACGTCGGCGGCGGCGCAAGCCCGCGGGCGAAGGCTCCTCGGAGACGAACGCGACGGAGAACGCGGACAACCCGGCGAACGGACCCGAGCGGACCGATTCGACGGAATCAGCCGAATCCTCTGATCAGCCCGCACGGCGCAGGCGTCGGCGGCGCAAGACCGCCGGTGCGGACGCCCCCTCGGACGATTCGACCGAGCGCGCGGCCGCGTCGGCCTAGTTCACCGGATCCGCTAGTCTCGCAGTCGTGCTCGCACCTGAGCGGCGGACGCGCGCCGACCTCCTCATCGCCGTCGCGATCGCCATCGTTGTGGTGGTCGCGGCGGGTGTGGCGTGGGCGCACAGCGATTCCGTCGGCACCGAGTCGGTGACCGCCGCGAACAAGGTGTCGACCCCCGCCGCTGCCGAGCAGGTGCCGACCTCACTGCGGGAACTGTGGCATCAGCCCGATCGCGCGTCGGCGCGTGCGCTGGTGTCCGGCGGCGTGGTGGTCACCGCGGACGACGGCACGGTGACCGGACGCGACCCCGCGACCGGCGAGCAGGTGTGGCGGTATCGCCGCGATATGCCGCTGTGCGGGGTCGAGGCGCAGTTCAGCATGGTCATCGCGACGTACAGGGATCAGCGCGGTTGCAGCCAGACCAGCATGCTCGAGGCCGACAACGGCGCGCGCCGCACCGCGCGCAGCAGCTACATGGACAAGTCCGTGCGGCTCTCGGTAGACGGCACCTACGTGCTGGCGCAGGGTCCGCGCCGCCTGGAGATGTGGCGTTCGGATCTGGTGCGCACCCTCGAGTACGGCTATGTCGACGCCCCGAACAATGTGAAGACCCAGCCCAGGTCGGGCTGTACCTTCCTGTCGGCGGCGTCGAGCTCGTCGCGACTCGGGGTACTCGAACGCTGCCCCGGCGACCCCGGCGAGCGGCTGACGATGCTCAATCCCGCCCCGAAGGAGAACACCGAACCCGAGGAATACGGGTCACGGGCGCTGTCGGGGCCAGGCGCGAACTCACCCGACTCGCGGGTGATCGCGGTGTCCGACAACAGGATCGTGCTGTACTTCCCCGCCGAGACCGACCCCGAGACCACATCAGCCCGCTTGGCCGTGTACGACGCGACCGGTAATCCCATTGTGGCGCACGAGCTTTCCGCGCCCCTCGGCAAGGATACGACGACCGCGAGGATCGGTTCGGCCTACCTGGTCTTCACCGGCAACAGCGTGATCGCTTTGAACGCAAGCACTTTCGACCCGATGTGGACCGCGCCCGACGCCCTCGGCACACCGGTACTGATGGCGGGCCGACTACTCGTTCCTGTACCGGGCGCGATCGCGGTGTTGGAGCCCAGCTCCGGTGCGGAGGTCGACCGGATACCGGTCGACCGTACGACCGACGACAGCGCGCCCACCGCGACACCGTACTCGTTGGCGGTGGTGGGGACGACTGTGCTGGAACGTAGAGGTGGGCAGTTGTACGCACTCGGGTGACGGCCGAGCGGCGCTGCCCGATGGCGTGGGATCACGACCGCACGATCCCACTGGTGACGGTGCCCCTCGGCCATGCCGAGCGGCCCGCCGCCACGAGCTGAGCTCGACGCTGCGGCCCGGCCGGCATGGCCCATGATGGAAACCATGTCGATCCCCGAACACGCACGCGTCGTGCTGCTACGACACGGTGAGACCAGCTGGTCCACCCAGCGCAAGCACACCGGCCGCACCGACCTGCCGCTCACGGCGAACGGTGAGCGGCAGGCAGCGGCGGCCCGTCCCCTGCTCGCCGCACTGGGGCTGCGCTACCCGCTGGTCCGTACCAGCCCGCGACAACGCGCGCGACGGACCGCGGAGTTGGCCGGCCTCACCGACACCACGGTCGATGACGACCTCGCCGAATGGGACTACGGCGACTACGAAGGCCGCACCACCGCCGACATCAGGACCACCCGGCCCGAATGGAGCATCTGGACCGACACCGTGCCCGGCGGCGAATCGGCGCAGTCCGTGCGCGCACGCGCCGACCGGGTACTCGCGGCCGCCGATGCGGCACTGCTGGAACGGGACGTGGTACTGGTCGGTCACGGCCACTTCTCCCGCGTGCTGATCGCGCGCTGGGCGCGGTTCGATGTGTGCGAGGGCCGCCGCTTCGCGATGTCGACCGCCGCGATCTCGGTACTCGGCTACGAGCACGAGACACGAACCATCCGGGCGCACAACCTGGTTCCCACCACACTCGACGCAGGAGCATGATGAGCGTCACCGGCTCCACCACCGAACCGGTACTGCGTCGCGCGGCACCCGCCGACGTCCCCGGCATGGTCGAGCTGATCTACGACCTCGCCGAGTACGAGCACGCGCGCGACGAATGCACCGTCACCGCGGCACAACTCGATACCGCGTTGTTCTGCGACGACCCGAAACTCTTCGCGCACGTGGTTGTCGCCGAGGGCGCACAGCGCGAGGTACTCGGCTGCGCCGTCTGGTTTCTGAACTACTCCACCTGGAACGGGGTGCACGGCATCCACCTGGAAGACCTCTACGTCCGGCCGGAGTATCGCGGCAGGGGCTTCGGCAAGCAACTATTGGTGGCGCTCGCACGAGAGGCCGCCGACCAGGGTTACAGCCGGGTCGAATGGTCGGTGTTGACGTGGAACGCGCCGTCCATCGCGTTCTACGAATCCCTCGGCGCCACCGCGCAAAACGAGTGGGTCGGCTACCGACTCACCGGTACCGCGCTGCGCGAACTCGCGAGCAGCGAGACCTGACGCCGAACCCGGGCCAGCCGATAGGAGCCCCTCAGGGCTCGGCGTCGATATCGGGTTCGCCGTAGTCGCGTGCCATCCATCGCGTCGAGGACGGCGTGAACAGCAGGACGAGCGTGCCGATCGCCACTACCCCGAGCAGGCCGCCGTACACCGGCTGATGTGAGTCTGTGAGCAGCGACCAGGTGACCGGAAGCAGCAGCAGTTGCGCGATCATGGCGATCGCGCGTCCCCACCGCTTGCCCAGCAGCAGACCGATGCCCGCGGCGAGCACCGCGCCACCGAGGATCCCGAACCACGCGGCCGTGCCGTATCCGCTCGCACCGCTCTGGTCATGGCCGAGCAGCCCGCGCGCGATGAGCACGATCGCCACGACGACCGCGACGACACCTTCGAGGGTCACCAATCCACCGGCCGCTCGCACCGTTGTCGGGACGCCACCGATCCCCGCATCCGCATTCTCGCCGCTGTGCACCACGGGCCAAGCCTACGATCCGCGACCGTCGGCCCGGTCGCGGCGGGTGCGCCAGCGTCGAGTTTTCGAAACCCTGCCCGAGGGCAACTAGGCTTCGCAGCGTGCGCACGCTGCTGATCGTGAACCCGAATGCCACCTCGACCACGTCGGCGACCAGGGATCTGCTCGCGCACGCGTTGGAGAGTCGCACCCAGTTGACCGTCGCGCATACCCAGCACCGGGGGCATGCGGCGGAGTTGGCGCAGTGGGCCTCGACAAATGAGATGGATCTCATTGTGGTGCACGGCGGCGACGGCACCGTCAACGAGACGATCAACGGCTTTTTGCCGCTGCCGCAGGTCGATGACGGGCAAGCGTGGCGTCCTCGCCTCGGCGTGATCCCCGGCGGCTCGGCGAACGTGTTCGCCCGCGCGCTCGGCATCTCTTCCGACCCGGTGACGGCCACCAATCAGCTGATCGATCTGCTCACCATGAACGACGACCGCAGGATCGGGCTCGGCCTGGCCGACGATCGCTGGTTCACCTTCAGCGCGGGCGTCGGCCTCGACGCCGACGTGTGCGAGGCGATCGACGCCAGCCGCGCGAAGGGCAAGGCGGCGACGCCCGCCCGGTATATCCGCACGACCGTTCGGCAGTTCTTCCGTGCCCGCCGCACGCCGCCCGCCGTGCACCTCGAGCTACCGGGGCACAAGCCGGTTTCGGGCGTCCACTACGCATTCGTGACGAACACGACACCGTGGACCTACCTGAATTCCACGCCGGTGCATACGAATCCCGGCACCAGGTTCGAGGCGGGGCTCGGCGTCTTCGCGGTGCGCTCCATGGCGGTCGTTCCGACCCTGCTGCTCAGCAGACAGTTACTGTCGGCCAAGGGAAACCCTAAGTCGCGCAATCTTTTTCGGACCGATGACGTGTCATCGGTCCGGATCACCTCCGATGCGCCGATCGGTCTGCAAATCGACGGCGACTTCATCGGCAAGCGGGACATGGTGGATTTCACTTCGGTGCCGGATGTGCTGGGTGTGGTCGCACCGAGGCCGGTATGACCGCGAAACGCGCGGAAAAACCTTAGATTTGTGCTGCGAAAACCCGGGCGAGCGAGTACAAAGGACCGGGCAAGGCACCTGATCATGGGCGCCTTCGTAGCGTGAGCTTCCCCACGGTGCACTAGATAGCTATTGACATCTATGGTGTTCGTGAAAGCATTCACAAGCCACCGTGCGGAAACATTCGAGTCGCACAAAGTTAACGATCCACAAACCATAGGCGCCCCTGTGCGGCGCATAGCAAAGGAGCAGAGGAAATGGACTGGCGCCACAAGGCCATCTGTCGCGATGAGGATCCCGAACTGTTCTTCCCGGTGGGTAACAGCGGTCCTGCACTCGCGCAGATTGCCGATGCCAAGCTGGTCTGCGCTCGCTGCCCCGTTACTGCCGACTGCCTGTCCTGGGCACTGAAGTCCGGACAGGATGCCGGCGTGTGGGGTGGTATGAGCGAGGACGAGCGCCGGGCGCTCAAGCGTCGCAACGCGCGCACCCGCACGCGCACCGTCGTCTGACGACGACACCACGCGTTACCGGGCCATCCAGCCCGGCCAGGTAACGCTGTTGAGCCCGGCACCGCACTAGGTGCCGGGTTTACTTTTTACCCTCTCCCGCGAAAACCATTGCGCGCCACCGTCATCGATCCGGGCTCAGCGACCTTGTCGACGCCCGAGCGGGACCCGAAGCACCGCGTCCGTGCCCACATCGGCGCCGGGATGCAAACCGATCGAACCGCCCAACTCCGCGGTCACCAGGGTGCGCACGATCTGCAGACCCAGCCGATCGGAGGCATCGAGACTGAACCCTGGCGGCAAACCGCCCCCGTCGTCGCTGATGATCACGTCCAGCCAGCGCGCCGAACGCTCCGCACGAATCGTCACCGCTCCGTCGGTGCCCGCCTCGAAGGCGTGCTCGATGGCGTTCTGCACCAACTCGGTGAGAACCATGACAAGCGGAGTCGCGCGTTCAGCGGAGAAGACACCGAGCGAACCCGCCCTGCGCACCTTGATCCGCGCCGTGTGCACGGTCGCGACGTCGGCCATGATCGGCAACAACCGGTCGATGACCTCGTCGAGATCGACCTCCTCGTCCACCGACATCGACAACATCTCGTGCACCGACGCGATCGAGGTCACCCTGCGCACCGACTCGGTCAGCGCGACCTGCGCCTCCTCGTTCTCGGTGCGCCGCGCCTGTAAACGCAGTAGGGCGGCGACGGTCTGCAGATTGTTCTTCACCCGGTGGTGGATCTCACGGATGGTGGCATCCTTGCTCAACAACGCGCGATCGCGCCGCTTCACCTCGGTGACATCACGCACAAGCACTGCGGCACCGGCCAATTCACCGTGCGGACGCAAGACGAGCGTGCGCACGAGCACCGTCGCGCCGCGCGCTTCGATCTCCATCCTTCGCCCGGTACGCCCGGCGAGAGCGGCATGGATATCGCCCACCACTTCCTGCGCGTCGAACGGGTCGGTGACCAGCGAACGCGTGGTCACCGCCAGGTCCTGTCCCGCCAGATCCGCCGAAAGTCCCATGCGGTGATAGGCCGACAACGCGTTCGGACTGGCATAGACGACGGTGCCGTCGGTGTCGAGCCGGATGAAACCGTCACCGGCCCTCGGGCTGGAATGGGTCGCGGCCCGGTCCTCGATGGTCGGGTAGGTGCCGTCGGAAATCATCTGACACAGGTCATCGGCACAGGCCACATAGGCGATTTCCAAGGCACTGCGCACCTTGGCCCTTTGCAGATCGGTATCGCGGCTGAGCACCGCGATCACATCGTCGCCGCAACGCACGGGAACCGCCTCGCGGATCGCATGCACCGGCTGCGGGTGGTACACCCCGGAGGATTCGGCGTCATTGACGTTGCGTGCGATCGTTCCCGTGGACATCGCCTCGAACACCTGCGGGTGGTCGGCCCGCAACGCCAGGTTCCCGACCAGATCCTCCAGGTGCACCGTCGGTGCGGTGGTCGGACGGCACTGGGCCACGCAGACGATATCGGCGCCATCGGTGATGGGACCGGCGCCGACCCAGAGCAGCAGATCGGCGAAGGAGAGATCGGCGAGCAGTTGCCAATCGCCCACCACTCTTTGCAGGTGGTCGACGGCAATGCCGGGCAGGTCGGTGTGTTCGGCTAGGAGTTCACTCAGTGTCGCCATGGCTGATCTCTCGTCGCGGTTCGGTCAGGAGATCACGGCGATGAGGTGACCGGCCTTGATGGCGTCACCTTCGTTGACACCGATCGAGGTCACCGTGCCCTCGGTCTCCGCGAGGACCGGGATCTCCATCTTCATCGACTCGAGAATCACCAGCGTGTCACCCTCGCGCACGGTGTCGCCTTCCTTGGCGACGACCTGGTAGACCACCGACACCAGCTCGGCGTGCACTTCTTCGGCCATGACAACCCCATTTTCTCGATCGATTCGAGCGGCCTGCTGCCAGCGGCCTGGGCCCGCCCCGGTCACGCCTCGGACCTGTTGGCCACCCGGTATCCGCTGCGGCTACAGCCAATCACACATGAAACAATGGCCTTCAATCAGAAGGGAGACTACTCGTATGGGTAAGCGCGGACGGAAGAAGCGTAGCCGCAAGGGAAACGCGGCCAACCACGGCAAGCGACCAAACGCCTGAGTCACTGCCGAACCGAAAAACACGAAGCGGCACGCACTTCCGACGGAAGGCGTGCCGCTGATCGTTGCGTGGCGCGAGTCGGTACCCGCTCAGGTTTCGGTGGGCTCGATGATCGTCACCGAACGACGGATCTCGATCGACAGCCGCTCACGCAAGGTGTCCGGCGCCCGGTCACCACCACACTTGCGACTGAGTAGGCCCTTGACCTTCTCCTCGATGCCGTAGGCCTCGATGCACGGCGAGCAATGATCCAGGTGCTCCTGCAACCGAGCCCTGGTGGCGTCGTCGCACTCACCGTCGAGCATCAACCACACGTCGGCGATCACCGCCGTGCAGTCCATATCCATATCGGGGTCCCGCTCGGTGCTCACTGCTTGACCTCCTGGCGTTCCCCCGAACGGTTGAATCCACGTTCGCTCGCCACATCGGCGAGCAGTCCCTTGAGCTGCTTGCGGCCGCGATGCAGCCGCGACATCACGGTGCCGATGGGGGTACCCATGATGTCGGCGATCTCCTTGTACGGGAAACCCTCGACATCGGCGTAGTACACCGCCATCCGGAATTCCTCCGGCAGCTCCTGCAGGGCCGCCTTGATGTCGTCGTCGGGAAGCGCGTCCAACGCCTCGACCTCCGCCGAGCGCAGGCCCTGCGAGGTGTGCTCAGCCGTGGCCGCGAGTTGCCAATCAGTGATCTCGTCGGTCGGGTACTGCGCGGGCTGACGCTGCTTCTTGCGGTAGGAGTTGATGTAGGTGTTGGTCAGGATGCGGTACATCCAGGCGCGCAGGTTGGTGCCTTCCTTGAAGGACTTGAACCCCTGGAACGCCTTGACGTAGGTCTCCTGAACCAGGTCCTCGGCGTCGGCCGGGTTCCTGGTCATGCGCAGCGCGGCGCCGTAGAGCTGGTCGAGCAGCGGGAGCGCGTCACGCTCGAATCGCTGCGCCAGCTCGGCGTCGCCGCCCGCGACACCAACCGCGTTGTCGTCGCTCGTCACACCTGTCCCTTCGATCGCCGTGTCTGCCAAATCTACCGGCAACGGCGTGCGGCGTGGGACTCCGGTTCGGGTCGATGGCACATCGGTACCCGGCGGACGTTCATCGAGCAATACCGGCACCGCGTTCTCCTTACGTCTTGCGTGGCCTTGACATTGCTATGCAACAGGCACACCACGCGCGGTGTTCCCGACACGATGTCCGATACGGAAAATCTCGGTGCCGTGCGGGCAGGTCACACCGTTATGGTTTCCGACCATGGCCACCGCTACGCCCGCGATCCGCGCGCTGACCGACGCGACGGTGTCGCACCGCGTGCACACCTACCGTCACGACGCACGCGCCGAGTCCTACGGCGCCGAAGCGGTCGAGGCACTGGCGACCGAACTCAGGTGCTCTCCCGCACAGATCTTCAAAACCCTGGTGCTCGAGCTGGCGGGTGGCGGCTTGGCGGTCGCGGTGCTGCCGGTGCCGACCAGGCTTTCGCTCAAGGCCGCGGCGGCAGCGCTCGGCGCGACGAAGGCCACCATGGCGGACAAGGCGAAGGCCGAGCGCGGCACCGGGTACGTGCTCGGCGGGATCTCCCCGCTCGGACAACGCAAGGCACTGCCGACCGTCATCGATTCCTCGGCACTGGAGTGGGATCGCGTGCTGTGCAGCGCGGGTAAACGCGGCATGGAGATCGAGCTCGCACCCGGTGATCTCGTCCGGCTGACCGCCGCCGTGACCGCCCGCGTGACATCGGTGTGATTTCGGCCCGGTTCGGCGTCGGCTGTGCGTTACTGAACGGGCCGGATTCAGTCGATTCGAGGATGTGATGCGAAATGCCCGCGCAACCGCGCCTGCGCTCGATGATCGTCGCCCTGCTCGGAGCTCTTGTCTTGGCGCTGGGTTCAGGGCTACTAGGTGCACCGAACGCACTGGCCGACAACGGCTACCCGTTCGACGGCCAGGATTCACCGGGGACACAGCACGCACCCAAGGGTGATGACCAGGCCGACAAGGCCGAGAAGCTCGGCGGCAATGTGCTCAACGAGGTGATCGACCTGGCGACCGGCATCGTGAAGTGTGGGCTGAACATCGCCACCGACAGCGTGCCCTGCTCGTTCTGAGCCCCGAGATCGCCCGAAAAAGCCGGACAGGACACCTGCCCGGCTTTTTTCTGCCCCGATTCCTGATGTAATGCCGCTATGCGTGAGTCTCATTTCCGCGAGGAGGCACTCACCTTCGCGACCGACCTACTGAACAACCCACCCGAAAGCCCCGAGGATCTCGCGGCACGGTGGGACCGGTCCGGTCTCAGTGCCACCACCGGAACCCGCGCCGAGACACGGGATGTCGCCGAGGTCGCCGCCTTCCTGACCCGGTGGGCCTCGGTGATCGACGCCGCCGACGAGGGCGACCGGGTCGCGCGGCTGAACTCGCTGCTCGCCACGGCCGCGGCGTACCCGAGGATCACCGATCATGACGGGTCGCCGTGGCATCTGCACTACCGCGACGATCGAGCGACCCTCGCGTCGATCATTCGTACCGTGACGGTGGTGGCAGCCGCCGAACACCTCACCACCTTCGGCATGCACCGTCTCGGACGCTGTGCGTCGGCCGACTGTGGCCGCGCCTTCGTCGATTTCAGTCGGGGTGGACGGCAGCGGTATTGCACGCGGATGTGCGCGAATCGCGATGCGGTGCGACGGCATCGGTCGCGGCGCGCGCGACCCGATGGTGGCGCAGCAGCAGTCCGCCGACAATCCCACTGATCAGTGCCACCACCGCGCACGCGAGGAAGGGTGCGGCGATATCGGTGACGCCCGTCGTGGCGTGTCCGCCGAACATGGTGGCACACAACGCGACTCCCCATGCCAACCCCAACTGCCTCGCGGTATTCGCCGCCGCACCGGCCGTCCCGCCGAGCCGTTCGGGTACTGAACTCATGGCGACCGCGGGAAAGATCGGCGACACGATTCCCGCGCCGAATCCCGTAATGATCAGCGCGGGAAGCAGCGCCGCCCAGGAAGGTACGACGAATACCGTTGCGGCGCAAACACATCCGACGGCAATGAGCACGGTGCTCCCACCCAGTGCGCGACTCGGCGCCACCGCTTGCCAGCGCGCGCTCAAGGTCGAAGACGCGAGGATGAAGACCACCATCTGCGTTCCCAACACGCACGAGGCCGCCAAAGGTCCGAGGCCACCGGCGCTCTGCAACCACAGCGACAGTACCGGCAGCGCACCGAAGGTCCCGAAGTAGTAGCCGAACGCGACGAGGAGCACCCCGCTCAACTGTCGGTTCGCGAACAGTTCCGGCGAGAGGATCGGCGCCGCGCCCACACGCTCGACCCGGACGAACACCGCGATGGCGAGCGCGGCGATCAGAAAACCGGCAAGCGCACTCGGTGCACCCCAACCACTGTCGCCGCCGGTGATCACGGCGTAGGTGAGCGCGGTCGCGGCCACCGAGAAGCTGAGCATCCCCGGATAATCCAGCGCCGTGTCGCGGCGCTGGTCGGTACGCAACGACACCCAGCCGAGCACCAACGCGACGACACAGATCGGCAAGGAGCAGAGGAAGATCCATCGCCAACCCAGCAGCTGCGCGATCACCCCGCCGGCGAAGATGCCGACCGCACTGGCCACCCCCGCGACGGTCCCCCACACCGCGAACGCACGCGCGCGGTCACCTCCGGTGTAGCTCAGACCCACCAGCGGCAGGATCGTCGCGAACATCGCGGCACCCGCGACGCCCTGCACGGCCCTGGCCGCGATCAGCATGCCCACCGAGACCGCCAGGCCGCACGCCGCCGTTGCCACGGTGAACACCGCGAGGCCGACGAGGTAGCAGCGTTTGCGACCGAGCGCGTCGCTGACCGCGCCGCAGGCGAGCAACAACCCGGCCAGCGCGACGGTGAAGGAATCGACAATCCATTGCAGCGCCGTGTAACTCGCACCGAGCGCGGTGCCGATGACCGGCAGTGCCGCCGTCACGACCGAGGTGTAGACGAGCAGGAGAAATGTCCCGAGACAGGCCGCGATCAAGGGCTGCCAGTGCTGGTGGGCGGTTCGGTAGCGCGAGAAGCCGATTCGGCGGGTAGTGGTCATACTCAGAAAGCGTGGCGTAATGGTCTTGTACAGCGGAACCATTACCACGAGTGTGCTCTATCCGACTGTCGTCCCACCTACCGGATACAACCTTGCACGGCAAAGGCATGCACCAACGCCGTCCGCTTGGAAGACCCCCGGCACGTCCATCGCGGCTAGTTCGGCGAAGTCAGGGAATCCGCAACCCGCGTCCACGGATCGTCGCGGTCACGGCAAGGGTGCTGGCACCGCGGCGACAATTCAGTCGACCAGCACGAGCGTCGGCCACACGGCCTCGTCCGCGCCGAGCCGGTCGAGTCGAACGCGTCTCGCCGAACGACAAGACAAACGGGCGCAGGACGCGGTCGGCGCGACGCGCGCAGAACCGACCGGTCCGCTCTGGCTCGGAAGTCGTATCGCCCCGGCCACTTCCACCCGGTGACGACTCACACGTCGGACGAGTCGAGCTGTCCCGGCAGTCGATCGACCAGCCGCGGACGCGCGTCGACACGCCACACTCACAGTAGGCTGATCTGCTCCGATTTCGGCGAATCCGTCACCTGCGCAAGCAGTTCCGGACCATTGTTGCGGACGCTGTTCACCAGTGACGGCACCGGACGCGCGGTGATGTCGGCGACGGCCGCTTCGCTCGGTGTCGCCAGCAGGGTGGCGGGGGCGGGGTGGTCGGGGTCGAGCCAGGCATCCCAGTGTTCGGTCGGCATCGGTAGCGGCATTCGATCGTGAATGTGGGTGAGGTCGCCGACCGCGTCGGTGGTGAGGATGGTGCACGAGAGCAGCGGCTCGCTGTCGGGCACCGCACGATCGCGCCATACCGACCACAATCCCGCCATGTACAGGCGCGAACCATCGGCGCGCGCCATGAAATACGGGTGCTTGGCGACCTTGCCTTTCGCGCCGGCCTGCGGCTCGACCACCCACTCGTACCAGCCGTCCATCGGCACCAGACAGCGCCGATACTTCACCGCGTCCCGGAACGACGGTGTGGTCGCCGCCTTGTCGGCGCGCGCGTTGAACAGCGGCTTACCCTTCGCGGGGACTCCGGGTTCGGCCGCCTTGGTCCACAACGGGATCAGACCCCAGCGCATCCTGCGGACCCGCAACCGAGGGTCGTCGTCGGCATGACCGTGCTCGTGCCGCTCGACCACGGTCAGTACCTGCGTCGTCGGCGCGACGTTGTAGTTTGCGGCCGACTCCCCGGTGCCCGCCGCGTCGGTCTCATCGATCGCGTCCAACTCGGCAGCAAGCCTGCCGGGGTCGGTAGTCGTCGCATATCGTCCGCACATACTTCGATCCTGCCACCGCACACCGACAACACCCCCTCCTCGCGCGCTGACGAACAGCTCAGCTCAACCAGCGGCATGTCAGTCGCGGCGATCCCCATCGGCCATTCCCGTCCACCCGCCTTGCCGAGCGCACGGGCCGATCGAGGTGACCGAACTTCTCGACCTTCGATCCAGCGGCGGCGTGCACCATGTCGAGTAGAAGAAACAAGGCGTTCGGACGATCAGCCGGTGAATATTTGAGAGATTTGGCCTACCATCGTCTCAAGGAGGGTGACTCAGCCCACTCGCACGCGTATCGACCGACCATCGCCCACCGTGCCCGCACCCGCGAGCAGCACAGCGGCAACGAGGAGACCAACACCGTGACATCGATCGACAGCACGAAGGCCGACCACGAAACCACCCTCACTTCGGTCGATCCGGCAACCGGAGATGTCATCGGCAGCTATCCGATCGCGGACGAACAGGCCGTGCACGCCGCCGTCGCCAAGGCACGCAAGGCCGCGGCGACCTGGGGTGCGTTGAGCTTCGACGAACGACGCGCACACCTGCTGCGCTGGGCGAGCAGGCTGGTCGCCGACTCCGACGAGTTCTGCGCCCTCATCCACGCCGAGAACGGCAAACCACTCGACGACGCCTTCCTCGAGCTGATGCTCGCCCTCGAACATATTTCGTGGGCCGCCAAGCAGGCCAAGAAGGTGCTCTCGCCACAGAAGATCTCCCCCGGCGCGCTGATGTCGAACTTCGCAGCACGCATCGAGATGCGTCCGCTGGGTGTCGTCGGCGTCATCGGGCCGTGGAACTATCCGGTCTACACCCCGAACGGCTCCATCGGCTACGCGCTCGCCGCGGGCAACACCGTGGTGTTCAAGCCGAGTGAATTCTCCACCGGCATCGGCAATTTCCTCGCCGAGGCCTTCGTGAAGGCGAACCCGGAACTGCCCGAGGGCATCTTCGTCGCGATCAACGGCTACGGCGCGACCGGTGCGGCCCTCGTCGACTCCGAGGTCGACAAGATCGCCTTCACCGGCTCCACCGCCACCGGCAAGAAAATCATGGCCGCCGCCGCGAAGACGCTCAAGCCGGTATTGCTCGAATGTGGCGGTAAAGACGCGGTGATCGTCGCCCCCGACGCGGATGTGCGCGCCGCCGCCGACGCGGTCGCCTGGGGTGCCACCTCCAACAGCGGCCAGACCTGCGCGGGAGTCGAGCGGGTATACGTCGACCGTTCGGTGCGCGAGGAGTTCATCGAGCAGCTACGCACCATCCTCGCCAAGGTCGAGCCCGGCTCCGGCGCCGACGCCGAATACGGCCCGATGACCATGCCGAGCCAGGTCGACATCGTGCGCCGCCACATCGACAGCGCGCTGAGCAACGGCGCCACCGCCGTGCTCGGCGGCCCGGAATCGGTGCGCGCGCCGTTCATCGACCCGGTCGTCCTCCTCGATGCCGACGAGAACTCCGACGCCGTGCAGGAGGAGACCTTCGGCCCGACCGTCACCATTCGCACCACCGACACCGTCGACGAGGCGATCGAGCTGGCCAACAAGTCGAAGTACGGGTTGTCCTCGGCGGTGTACTCCCGCAAGAACGGTCTCGCCATCGCCCGCCGCCTGAATGTCGGCGCCACCTCCGTCAACTCGGTGCTCGGCTTCGCCGCCATCCCCGGCCTCCCGTTCGGTGGTGTCGGCGACTCGGGCATCGGGCGCATCCACGGCGAGTTCGGTTTGCGCGAATTCGCCAGGCCGCACTCGATTGCCGTGCAGCGCTTCGCGATTCCCGGCATGGCCCTGCTCAGCTACGCACGCACCAAGTCGACGATGAAGTTGCTGCGCAGGCTGGTCCCGGTCCTGCACGGACGACACAAGTAGCGCCGCACAACGCGAGATCGGGCGCGTGTGAAGATAGACCGGTGACTTTCTGGCCAGCGCCCCATGTCGATGTTCCCGTGCACGCGACCGTGACCCTGCCAGGATCGAAGTCCATCACCAACCGGGCTTTGATCCTGTCCGCGCTCGCCGACGGACCCTCGACGATCACCGGTGCGCTACGCAGTCGCGACACCGACCTGATGATCGCGGCCCTGCGCACGCTCGGCACGCACGTCGAGGGTGACGGTGCGGAACTCGCCGTCACCCCCGGCCCGCTCACCGGCGGCACCGTCGATTGCGGGCTCGCGGGCACCGTGATGCGGTTCCTGCCCTCGGTGGCGGCGCTGGCCGCAGGTGACGTCGCCTTCGACGGCGACGCGCAGGCCAAGGTTCGACCGCTGAGCACCGTACTCGACGCGCTGCGCAGCCTCGGCGCGCGCATCGACGGCGACACACTGCCCTTCACCGTGCGCGGCACCGGCGCGGTGCGCGGCGGGGCGGTGACCATCGACGCGTCGGGATCGTCACAGTTCGTCTCGGGCTTGCTGCTGTCGGCGGCCCACTTCGACGAGGGCATCACCGTCAACCACGACGGCAACCCGCTGCCCTCGATGCCGCACATCGAGATGACCGTCGAAATGCTGCAACGCGCGGACGTGCGGGTAGACGCGCCGGAGAAGCCGACCAGCGCACAGATCTGGACGGTGTATCCCGGCCCGATCCGCGCGGTGGACTGGGACGTGGAGCCCGACCTTTCGAATGCCACCTCGTTCCTGGCCGCGGCCGCCGTCACCGGCGGCGAGGTCAGCATCCCGCATTGGCCGAGGATCACCACCCAGCCCGGCGATGTCATCCGGGAGATCCTGGTGCGAATGGGCGCCGAGGCGCGCAGGTTCGACGGCGTGCTCACCGTGCACGGCCCGGATCGCCTGGCCGGCATCGACATCGACCTGCACGACGTCGGCGAACTGACCCCGACGGTCGCGGCCCTGGCCGCGCTCGCCGACTCCCCCTCACACCTGCGCGGCATCGCACACCTGCGCGGACACGAGACCGACCGGCTCGCCGCGCTCTCGACCGAAATCAATCGTCTCGGCGGCGCTGTCACCGAGACCGAGGACGGGCTCATCATCGAACCCGCCGAGTTGCACGGCGGCCGTTGGCATTCCTACGCCGATCACCGTATGGCCACCGCCGGTGCCATCCTCGGGCTGCGGGTGCCAGGCATCGAGATCGAAGACATCGAGACCACCGCCAAGACCCTGCCGGGCTTCGTCGGGCTGTGGGAGCGCATGCTCGACCCCGCCGACGGCGACGAGCCCGAACAGGGAGCGACACACTGAGCAAGCGCGAGTACGACGAGTCCGATGTCCGGGTACGTCCGGGCAAGAGCTCGCGTCCACGCACCAAGACTCGGCCCAAGCACAACGACGCGGAGTCCGCCATGGTCGTCGCGGTGGATCGCGGGCGATGGGGCTGTGTCCTCGACGGTGACCCCGCGCGCCCGATCGTCGCGATGCGCGCGCGGGAACTCGGCCGCACACCCATCGTCGTCGGCGACGAGGTGGACGTGGTCGGTGACCTCTCCGGTCGCACCGACACCCTCGCCCGCATCGTGCGGGTCACCGACCGGCGAACCGTGTTGCGCCGCACCGCCGATGACACCGATCCGTTCGAACGCATCGTCGTCGCCAACGCCACCCAGTTGTTCATCGTCGTCGCGCTCGCCGACCCGCCGCCGCGCACCGGTTTCGTCGAACGCACCATGGTCGCGGCCTACGCGGGCGGGCTGGAACCGATCCTGTGCCTGACCAAACACGACCTCGCCGCCGAATCCGAATTCGCCGCGGCCTTCGATGATCTCGACCTCACCATCGTCTACGGCGGCACCGACGATCCGATACAACCGGTGCGCGACCTCTTGCACGAGCGCAGCACCTGCTTCATCGGCCACTCGGGCGTCGGCAAGTCCACACTGGTGAATCGTCTTGTGCCCGAGGCAGACCGAGCAGTCGGCGTGGTTTCCGGCGTCGGCAAGGGCAAGCACACCTCGACCCAATCCGTCGCCATTCCCCTACCCGAGGGCGGTTGGGTCTTCGACACCCCCGGCGTCCGTTCCTTCGGCCTCGCCCACATCACCCCCGACGATGTCATCGCCGCCTTCGCCGACCTGGCCGCCGCCATCGAGGACTGCCCGCGCGGCTGCACTCACCTCGGTCCCCCCGCGGATCCCGAGTGCGCACTGGATCAATTACCCGACAAGGAACGCCGAGTCGAGGCCATCCGGTTGTTGCTCACCGCGTTGAACACCAACGATCAGTACTGACCGAACACGAACGCGCACAGCCGATCACGAACTCGAAAACAACCGACGGCCACGCGCTTCGCGAATACCGACCGTCGCGGCAACCACCAGCGCGAACGACACCCCGGCGATCGCCTGCGCCCCCGCGAACGGCAGACCCTGGACGAGCGTGACGAGCACGAGGACAACGGCATAGACCACGCACGCCGCCACCGCGGCGGCGACGCAGCCGACCAACCGTCGGCGCGATCTTCGATGGCAGCGCAGCCGCCACCCGCGTTCGAAAGATCGCGCCAGCGCCGACCGGTCAGAGCGTCTCCTCACCGGAACACGTGGGCGCGTCAAGTGTTGCGAACCCGTGGTTGACGGCCGTCACGCTGACACGCAACCGCCCCGTGCCGGTGTCGATACCGGGGATGACGAAACCGCTCGGGCCGGTCAACGCGTGCTGATAGGTGACGGGGATCGAACCGGAACGACCGTTGTCGAGGTTGTGCCAGTCGATCACGGCGTCGGTGGTGTAGCCGAATATGCTCTTGCTGTCGGACATGAACGTCACGATTCCCGGTGCGGTCCGGACGGTCTGGAGCCGAATGCCACCGTTGTAGGGCAGGTCGAGCAGGTTTGGGCTGAACCCGTGGCAGGGCATCGCGAGGTAGTAATCCCAGACGTCGTAGGACGGCACAGGGTCGGCGAGGGCAGGAGCGGCGAACGCGCACGCGGCGGCGCTCAGGAAGGCTGTCACCGCGCAACCCATTGTCACTCGCGTACTCGACATAGGGTTATCGTCGCAGGTCGGGCGGGTATAGCATCGCGTTTGCGTAGGAAAACAGCCCGTGGGCGGGCGATATGAGGAGGTCGGTGTGCGACTCGACGAGCAGCAATCACGGGCGCGATTCGCGCGCAGTCCGGTCGCACGGTTGGCCACCGTCACCCCGACCGGCGAGCCGCATCTCGTGCCGATCGTCTTCGCTGTCGTCGATGACGTGCTCTATAGCAGCGTCGACGCGAAACCGAAAACCACCACCGCCCTGCGTCGGTTGGCCAATATCGCCGCCAACCCCTCGGTCAGCGTGCTGGTCGACCACTACACCGACGACTGGACTCGGCTGTGGTGGGTACGCGCGGACGGCACCGCGCGAATCGCCGAGCCCGAGGAGGACCGAATCGCCAGACAAGAGTTGACGATTCGCTATCCGATCTACCGCGACCAACCACCGCCCGGCCCCGTCCTCGCGATCGACATCACGCGATGGACAGGCTGGAGCGCCAGCTGAGCTCTCCGACAAAACACCGAAGGCGCCCTCGAGGTCAGGACAAGCCCTCGGACGCCTTCGGTTTTCGCCTCGGCGAGATCAGTTCCTGCGACGCGTCTTCGGCGCCCGCTTGGACTTCGACCCCGAGCGCGCCGCCTCACGCCGCTCCCGGCGCGTGCCGCTGTCGCCGTACTCCTCGGCATCGCTGTGCACCGCGGTACGGCCGTCCTCGGCGGGACCGGAGTAGTTCAGCGCACCCTGGTTGCCATCATCGATACCCTTGGCGCGCAACGCGGCCGGAGCGGCACCGTTGCCGTTGCCGTTGCCGTTGCCGTTGGCCGCCTGCTCGGTGGGCAGCGGTCGCTGCGTCGCACCGACCGGGGAGCGCAGGCCCGAATCCACCGGCTGCTGTCCCTGCGGCTGCTGCACCTCGACCTGAAGGTTGAACAAGAAGCCGACCGACTCCTCCTTCAGACCCTCCAACATCGCGGAGAACATGTCGAAGCCCTCGCGCTGGTACTCGACCAGCGGATCGCGCTGCGCCATCGCGCGCAGGCCGATGCCTTCCTTGAGGTAATCCATCTCGTAGAGGTGCTCGCGCCACTTGCGGTCGAGCACCGAAAGCAGCACCTGCCGTTCGAGATTGCGCATGCTGCCCTCGCCGGCCATGCCGTCGATCTCCTGTTCGCGCTTCTCATACGCACCGTGCGCGTCATCGAGCAACGCCTGCGACAGCTCCTCACGGCTCAGGTCGCCCGCCTCGCCGACCTCGCTCTCACCGGTCAGATCCTCGTAGTCGACACTCACCGGGTACAGCGACTTCAGCGCCGTCCACAGCTTCTCCAGATCCCAGTCCTCGACGTAACCGTCGGCGGTCGCGCCGTTGACGTAGGCGGTGACCACATCGGTCACCATGTTCTGGACCTGGCCCTCCATGTCCTCGCCGCGCAGGATGCGGTTGCGCTCGCCGTAGATCACGGTGCGCTGCTGGTTCATCACCTCGTCGTACTTCAAGACGTTCTTGCGGATCTCGAAGTTCTGCTGCTCGACCTGGGTCTGTGCGCTCTTGATGGCCTTGGACACCATCTTGGCCTCGATCGGCACATCGTCGGGCAGGCTGAGCCTGGTCATGATCGCTTCCAGCGCGGCACCGTTGAATCGACGCATCAGCTCATCGCCCAGCGACAGGTAGAACCGGGACTCACCGGGGTCGCCCTGACGACCGGAACGACCGCGCAACTGGTTGTCGATACGCCGCGACTCGTGCCGCTCGGTACCGAGTACGTAGAGACCGCCCGCCTCACGCACCGCGTCGGCGTCCTCGGCGGTCTGCGCCTTGACCTGTTCCAGGGTCGGCAACCACGCCGCCTCATAGGCTTCGGCGGTCTCCACCGGGTCGAGGCCCCGTTTACGCAGCAACAGGTCGGCGATGATATCCGGGTTGCCGCCGAGCACGACGTCGGTACCACGACCGGCCATGTTCGTCGCGACGGTCACCGCGCCCGGCCGACCGGCCTCGGCGATGATCTGCGCTTCCTTCTCGTGGAACTTCGCGTTGAGCACGTTGTGCGCGACACCGCGCTTGGTGAACTGCTTGGACAGGTACTCCGAGCGCTCGACGCTGGTGGTACCGATCAGCACCGGCTGGCCGTTCTCGTGCCGCTCGACGACGTCGTCGACCACGGCCGCGAACTTGGATTCCTCCGTCTTGTAGATCAGGTCGGAGTTGTCCGCGCGGATCATCGGCTTGTTCGTCGGAATCGGGACGACACCGAGACTGTAGATCGAGTGCAGCTCGGCGGCCTCGGTCTCGGCGGTACCGGTCATACCCGACAGCGTGTCGTAGAGCCGGAAGTAGTTCTGCAAGGTGATCGTGGCCAGCGTCTGGTTCTCCGGCTGTACCTCGACCCCCTCCTTGGCCTCGATCGCCTGGTGCATGCCCTCGTTGTAGCGGCGCCCGACCAGGATGCGGCCGGTGAACTCGTCGACGATGATGACCTCACCGTCGCGGACGATGTAGTCCTTGTCCTTGGTGTAGAGCTCCTTGGCCTTGATCGCGTTGTTCAGGTAGCTGACCAACGACGAGTTGGCGGCCTCGTAGAGGTTGTCGATTCCGAGCTGATCCTCGACGAACTCGACACCGGCCTCGTGCACACCGATGGTGCGCTTCTTGATGTCGGTCTCGTAGTGCACGTCCTTCTTCAACAGCGGTGCGATCCTGGCGAACTCGCCGTACCACTTGCTCGACGCGTCGGCGGGGCCGGAGATGATCAACGGCGTCCGCGCCTCGTCGATCAGAATGGAGTCGACCTCGTCGACCACGGCGAAGTTGTGTCCGCGCTGCACCAGATCGTCGAGCGAGTGCGTCATGTTGTCGCGCAGGTAATCGAAGCCGAACTCGTTGTTCGTGCCGTAGGTGATGTCGGAGTTGTAGGAAACCCGACGTTGCGCGGGCGTCATGCCCGAGAGAATCACCCCGACCTCCAGCCCGAGGAAGCGGTGCACGCGGCCCATCCACTCGGAGTCACGCTTGGCCAGATAGTCGTTGGTGGTGACGATGTGCACGCCGTCGCCGCTGAGCGCGTTGAGGTAGGCGGGCAGCACCGAGGTGAGCGTTTTGCCCTCACCGGTCTTCATCTCGGCGATGTTGCCGGTGTGCAGCGCCGCGCCACCCATGATCTGCACCTTGTAGTGCTTCTGGTTCAGCACGCGCCAGGACGCCTCGCGAGCCACCGCGAACGCCTCGGCCATCAGTTGACCCAGCGGGTCGCGCTCGTCGGCCTCGACCATCTCGGAGTAGCGCTCACGGAACTCGTCGGTCTTGCCGCGCAGTTCGTCGTCGGTGAGCGATTCGTAGTCCGACTCGAGGTCGAGGACCTGGTCCGCGAAATGCGCGAGCCGCTTGACCATGCGACCCTCACCAATCCGTAGCAACCTCGTCAGTGTCAGCGCAGGCACGGGTGTCGTCAGTCCTCTGGTCGGTGGTTCATGTCCTCGGCCGCTCGGGCCGGTCTGCGACACCGCGCGGTTGCGCGCGAGCCGCTACGAGCATCATGGTAATGCGACGCTCATTCCGGGCAGCGACTACCAGCGTCGTGCCGCCCTCACCCGGTCATCTCCGGTTGTCGCAAACCCCATCGAACACAGTACGCGTGTGCCGACGCTCGACCGGTCCGGGTGTCGCCCACGCAGGGCGAACGGTTCGAGCGGTCAGGGAACGAGGACACGCTCAGCACACCCCTCAGCACACCCGCAGCGCCGTCAACCGCCATCGACTCGCGCCGTACACCGCGCACGCGGCGATGGCGAAGGCGCGGTCGCCGCGCTGATATCTGCCGAAGATCTCGGCGGTCGTCGAGTCGGCCATGCGCACCTTGACCGCCACGAGTGACGCCGTTCCCAATGCCCGCCCTGGCAGCGCGACCGTGCTGAGTGTGTGTACCGCGGCGGCCACCTGCGGCGCCGCCACCGCCCGCAGCTGCGCGGCGGGCCTGCGCCCGTCGAGCACCTCGAGCACGACTCGCAGCGAACCCTCCGCGAATCGAATTGCCTCCGAACCTGTTTCACGGTCGGTACCGTACGATGTAAGGCGCTGGTCGGAGCCGGGGGACCGGCCGCGACAGCCAGCGGACGAGAGGCCGTTTCGCAGGACGGGAACGCCGTGCGGGCGCGGGTTGTCCAGGCGCGGGCGATGGCATGGCAAAGTCGCCCGAGTGCGGGCATGCCGCTCCCGTGCGACCGTCGTCACCAGCTCCAACGGCGGTTCGGAATGTGGCGCGAGTGAAAGCGATGGTCGTCGGCTGTTCATCGTGAATCCCCCTGTCGTCGAATCGAGGTCCCCCGAGCTCGAGTGCCGATATTTTTCCATAGCCAATCCGAATAACCAAGCCGAACGGCCGTTTCGGCGAAAAATCGACAACCGGCCGCCGAATCTTCCTGGCGGCAGGACAATAGCGACACCTCACCAATCCTCCCGCAAATACCTCGCCACCCCCTCGACCTAGGAGCATCGGACCGCGTGATCACGAGACTGACGCCGCAGGACACGGCGTTCTTTCGGCTCGAGTCGAGCACCAACCCGATGCATATCGGCTCTCTCGCGATCGTCCGCAATGTCGACCCCGCTACCGGTTCGCTGGCGCCGATCCTGGATTACGAGCGACTGATCGATCTGGTCGAGCGCAGGCTCGCACTGGTGCCGAGGTATCGGCGCAGGGTGCGCGAGATCCCGATGGCCCTCGGCCGCCCGGTGTGGGTGGACGACAGTCGTTTCGACATCACCTACCACGTGCGCCGCTCCGCGCTGCCCAATCCCGGCACCGACGCCCAACTGCACGATCTCGTCGCCCGCCTGACCTCACGTCCACTCGATCTCGAACGACCGCTGTGGGAGATGTATCTGATCGAGGGCCTCTCCGGTGGCCGCTGCGCGATCTTCACCAAGACCCACGTCGCGCTGGTCGACGGCGACACCGCCCTGGAAATCGGGCACGTGATCCTCGACCAGGGACCGACCCCGCGCGCGATGGCCGACGACTCCTGGATCCCGCCGCGCGAACCCAACGAGACCGAGCTGGTGGTCGGCGCGCTGAGCCAGCTCGCGACCCAACCGCGCGAGGCGCTGGAGGCGTTTCGCGGTGGTGGCGCGTTCTCGGTTCTGGGGGCGGCGGGCAAGGCGGTGGACTCGGCGGTGTCGGCGGTACGCGCGGCGGCCAGCAGCGCACCGGACAGCCCGCTGAACGTGCGGACGACCTCGCGCAACCGTCGCTTCGATGTGGCGCGCACCGAGCTCGCCGACTACCGCACCGTCCGCAAGCGGTTCGACTGCTCGACCAACGATGTGATTCTCGCGGTGGTCACCGGGGCTTTACGCAACTGGTTGCTCTCGCGCGGCGAGGCGCTGACCGAATCGGCGACCTTGCGCGCGGTGGTGCCGATGTCGGTATACGCGGAGGGCACGAACGCGGATCTGCTGAATCCCGCGGGCCAGATCTCGTCGTTTCTGCTCGATCTTCCGGTGGGCGAACCGAATCCGGTGATGCGCCTGTCCCATATCGCACACGCCACGGCGGCGAATGCCGCACAGCGGCGCGGCGTGCGCGCGCCCACGCTGGTCCATCTGGCCGGTTTCGCTCCGGCGAGCCTGCATGCGATGAGCGTGCGTGCGGCGAGTACGTTCGCAGACAACACGTTCAATCTGGTGATCACCAACGCGCCGGGTCCGCAGACGCCGATGTTCATCGGCGGCGCGCGGATGCTGGAGATGTATCCGGTATCGCCACTGCTGCGCAATCAGGCGTCCGGCATCGCGATCACGTCCTACGACGGACGCGTCTGCTACGGACTCAACGCCGACCGCGACGCGATGGCCGATGTCGGCGTACTTGCCGCGGCGGTGCGCGATTCCATGGAGGAGATGCTCGGTGCCTGTGTCTGAGCGCGGCGGGTCCGATGGACAGAAGATGCGGGTGTACGTGCCCGCGACGGTGGCGATGCTGCGTGCGTTGGTGACCGACCGCGAGATCAGGGCGCTCAGCGGCACCGCGTTCGCGGTCACGCCCGCACTACGCGAGGCCTACTCCTCCGGGGACGACGAGGAATTGGCCGAAGTAGCCCTCGGCGAGGCGGCACGCGCGTCGTTGCGGCTGATCGCCGGCGAGGGCACCGAGGGGGCGGAGGCAGGCGACGCGCCGATCTACCGCCGCGCGGTGATCGCCGCGGATGTCGTCGGCGCGAAATTGCGCTCGGATCTGGACGACGCGGTGGTGCGGCTGGCCGGGCCGATCGAATACGCCAGGATCGCCTCGGCGCACGTCGATCTGGCCGAGGCCGAACCGGCCGTGGCCAAGGCCGTCGAGGTGATCGATGCCGCCGATCTCGGCGACCCGGACGCCGAGTTCGTGCTCGGTGACGCCGAGGATCATCAGCTGGCCTGGTACGCCGCACAGGAGTTGCCGTTCCTGCTCGACCTGCTCTGACCGGGCGAAAATCGACCGTAACCAACGTTATCCCGGCTCACTCGTCCGGCTAACCTACGATGGCGTAACCTTGGCGTCGGTGGCGCACAGCCGCATCCGACAACGAGGAGACGAACGGCAGCGATGAGCTCGATCAGCGGGGGTTTTTCCGTGCGGAGCGTCCGGGAATGGCTCGAGGCACCGGCCGCGAGCGTCGCCGAACGCGGTGGCAAGTTGAACGTACTGCGCGGCGCGGTGGCCAGGGTGACGACGCCGCTGCTGCCCGACGATTACCTGCATTTGGCCAACCCACTCTGGTCGGCACGCGAACTGCGTGGACGCATCGTCGACGTGCGCAAGGAGACCGTCGATTCCGCGACACTGGTCATCCAGCCGGGATGGGGATTCGACTTCAAATACCAACCGGGCCAATACATCGGCATCGGCGTATTGATCGAGGGCCGCTGGCACTGGCGTTCGTACTCGCTGACCTGCCCGCCGAACTGGTCGGACCACGGGCACGGCGGCAAGCGCGTGATCTCCATCGCCGTGAAGGCGATGCCGGAGGGCTTCCTGTCCAGCCACCTGGTCAGCGGCGAGGTGCCGGTCGGCACCATTGTCCGGCTCGCGGCGCCGCAGGGTGGCTTCGTGCTGCCCTATCCGCCGCCGGAGAAGGTTCTGTTCCTCACCGCGGGCAGCGGAATCACACCGGTCATGTCGATGCTGCGCGCGATGGACCGGCGCGACCTGGTGACCGACGTGACGCACGTGCATTCCGCGCGCACCGCCGAGGACGTGATGTTCGGCCCCGAGCTGCGCGACCTGCACGACCGCCATCCCGGATTCACCTCGCGCCTGCACCTGACCGCGGCGAACGGCAAGTTCGCGCTGGCCGACCTGGACACCGAGTTCCCCGACTGGCGCGAGCGCGACACCTGGGCGTGCGGCCCGATCGGCATGCTCGACGAGATCGAACGGCACTGGCGCGACGCGGGTCTGAGCGACCGGCTGCACGTGGAGCGGTTCGAGATCGAGCGGTCCGCCGCGGGCGAGGGCGGCACGGTGACCTTCGCCAAGACCGGCAAGACCGCGCAGGTCGACGGCGCGACCAGCCTGTTGGAGGCGGGCGAGGCCGCGGGTGTGCAGATGCCCTTCGGCTGCCGGATGGGGATCTGCCAAACCTGTGTGGTGACGCTGAATTCCGGCCACGTGCGCGATCTGCGCAATGGCGATGAGCACCGCGAGGGCGACAAGATCCAGACCTGCATCTCGGTCGCCGCGGGCGACTGCGCTGTCGAGGTCTAGGCCCACGGGTACTCTGGAGTAACCCCGCGCACGAAAGGACCTCGCCCGGTGGCTATCACCGATATCAAGGCGTTCACGCACCTCACGGCGGGTGACGTCGAGACGCTCGGCCAGGAACTCGACTCGGTTCGACGTGAGATCGAAACCTCGCGCGGCGAGCGCGACGCCACCTACATCCGGCGCACCATCGCGGCGCAGCGTGCCCTCGAACTCTCCGGGCGCGCGGTGCTTTTCGGCAGCCGCAATCGGTGGGCTTGGCTCACCGGTACGGCCTTGCTTTCGGTGGCGAAGATCATCGAGAACATGGAACTCGGACACAACATCAGCCACGGTCAGTGGGACTGGATGAACGACCCCGAGATCCATTCGAGCACCTGGGAATGGGACATGACGGGCCCGTCGGCGCATTGGCGGCGGGCACACAACTACTCCCACCACCTGTACACCAATGTGCTCGGCAAGGACGAGGACCTCGGCTTCGGCATTCTGCGGATGACCCGCGACGAAGCGTGGCGACCGTTGCACCTGGTGCAACCGTTGGCGAATGTCTTGCTGGCGGCCACCTTCGAGTGGGGCATCGCCATGCACGATTGGAGCATCGAGAAGCAGCTGTCGGGTGTGCCGCGATGGGAGCTGGCCTCGCAGCCGAACCGGGAGTTCGCGCGCAAGATCGTGCGTCAGGTGACGAAGGATTATCTCCTGTATCCCGCGCTGACCGGCCCCGCGTTCAAGCAGACCCTGAAGGCGAACGCGACTGCGAATCTGGTGCGCAACCTGTGGACCTACGCGGTGATCTTCTGCGGCCACTTCCCGGACGGTGCCGAGAAATTCACCGAGGATCAGCTGGCCGAGGAGACCGCGGGTGAGTGGTACCTGCGCCAGATGCTCGGTAGCGCGAACATCAAGGCCGGGCCGGTGATGGCGTTCATGACCGGCAGCCTGTGCTACCAAATCGAGCACCATCTGTTCCCCGACCTGCCGAGCAACCGGTACGCACAGATAGCTGAGCGTGTGCGGGAACTTTGTGAAAAGTACGACCTGCCCTACACCACGGGGTCTTTGGGCAAGCAGTATCTGCTGGCCTTCCGCACGATTCACAAGCTCGCATTGCCCGATCGGTTTTTGACCGCGACCGCGGACAACGCGCCGGAGACGTCGTCGGAACGGAAATTCGCGGGCATCACGCTGCCGGCATTACCGAGTTCGGAAGCGGTGCAAGCGCTGCGGATCGACCCGATCACCGGGCAGCGGCGCGGTCTGCGCTCGGCATTGCGCGAAGCCAAGGTGGTGTTGCGGGAGAAGGCGCGCCAAGAGAAGGCCGCGCTGCGCGAGGCGCGACGGTCCCTGCGCGAGCGAGCCCGCCAGGAGCGCGCGCTGCGCAAGCGGAACCCGGTGCGCGAGAGCGCGTTCGCCCAGCGCTGAGGTCGCGATTTATAGCAGTCCACAAGCATGATCGCAATGGGTTGTTTGCCACACATTCGCCGCCGACCACGTAACCTACGGTCTCGTAACTTACGGTACTGTAGCCGCCATGGCCATCTCGGATGTCAAGGAATACGCACACCTCACCGAGGCCGACGTGGAAGCACTCGGCGTCGAGTTCGACGCGATCCGGCGGGATATCGAATCCTCGCGCGGCGCGCAGGACGCGCAGTACATCCGCAATGTCATCCGTTTTCAGCGAGCACTCGAGATCAGCGGGCGCGCGGTACTATTCGCGAGCTTCCTTCCCCCGGCCTGGTTCGCGGGCGTTGCCCTGCTCAGCACCTCCAAGATCATCGAGAACATGGAGATCGGGCACAACGTCATGCACGGCCAGTGGGACTGGATGAACGACCCCGAAATCCACTCCAGCTCATGGGAATGGGACAACGCGGGCGCTGCCAAGCACTGGAAGCACACCCACAACTACCTGCACCACAAGTACACCAACGTCCTCGGCATGGACGACGACATCGGCTACGGTCTGCTGCGCGTGACGCGCGACCAGCGCTGGAAGCCGTTCAACCTCGGTAACCCCGCCTACAACCTGGTACTGCAACTGCTGTTCGAATACGGCGTCGCCATCCAGCATCTGGAGCTCGGCAAGCTGGCCGCGGGCAGGTACAAGCCCGGCACCCCCGAGCGCGCCGAGTTCGATATCAAGCGCGACCACGCGCTGGCCAAGATGGGCAAGCAGGTCGTCAAGGACTACGTGGTCTTCCCCGCGCTCACCGGTCCCGCCTTCGTCTCGACGCTGACCGCGAATCTGGCCGCCAACGCGATCCGCAATGTGTGGACCAACGCGGTGATCTTCTGCGGCCACTTCCCCGACGGCGCGGAGAAGTTCACCAAGGACGACATCGACAACGAGACCAAGGGCCAGTGGTACCTGCGCCAAATGCTCGGTAGCGCCAACATCTCCGGCGGCTGGCTGACCCACTTCATGACCGGAAACCTCAGCCACCAGATCGAGCACCACCTGTTCCCCGACCTGCCGAGCAATCGGTACGCTGATGTCGCGGTGCGGGTGCGCGAGCTGTGCGACAAGTACGACCTGCCCTACACCACCGGTTCCCTGCCGGTGCAGTACTTCAAGGCGTGGCGGACCATCGCGAAGCTTTCGCTGCCCAACAAGTATCTGCGTGCCACCGCCGACGATGCCCCGGAGACCGCTTCGGAACGGAAGTTCGGCGGCAACACCGATGCCAGCATCGACCCGATCACCGGCAAGCGCCGTGGGTTGCGCACCGCGCTGGCCGCGGGACGCCGTCGCATCAACCGCTCGATTCCCGCGTCGTTGCAGCGCGCCTGAACTTCATCGAGGCCGCCCCGGCTCCGTGCGTGCGCACGTGGTTTCGTACCTGCATGGGTACCTTCCGCGAGATGAGCGTGCACGAGGCGATCCGGACTCGGCGTGACGTGCGCGCCGAGTTCACCGGGGAGGTCCTCGATGACGCGACGCTGTGGCGTCTGCTCGAGGCCGCCCACCGCGCGCCGAGTGTCGGCAATTCGCAACCGTGGGATTTCGTTGTGGTCCGTGAGCCCGCCACCCTCACGCGGTTCGCCGAGCACGTCGCGGGAAAACGACGGGATTTCGGCGCGGCACTGCCACCGGAACGCGCGGCGACCTTCGCGCCGATCAAGATCGAAGGCATCACCGAGAGCGGCACCGGCGTCGTGGTCACCTACGACCACGATCGCGGCGGTCCGCACGTGCTCGGTCGCGTCACCGTCCCCGAAACCGGGGTCTACTCCGCGGTGCTCGCGATCCAAAACCTGTGGCTGACCGCGACCGCGCAGGAGATCGGCGTCGGGTGGGTGTCGTTCTACGATCCCGAGTTCCTGGCCGAGTTGGTCGCGTTGCCCGAGGGCATCCGACCGGTCGCCTGGTTGTGCGTGGGTCCCGTACGTGAATTCCAGCGGGTACCCGACCTCGAACGCTTCGGCTGGCGCGGGGCACGACCACTCGCCGACGCGGTGCACCGGGAACGCTTCCGCCGCTGAACCGAGATTCACCAAGCCGACCCCCGCTGAACCGCCCCCCGCTGACCGACAACGCCGCTGAACCGACAACGCCGCGGGCACCCGGCGAACGCCGAATGCCCGCGGCGAGCACGCTATTCGTCGACTATGCGAGCCGGATCAGGCCGTAGTCGAAGGCGTGACGGCGGTAGACCACCGAGGGACGGTCGGTCTCCTTGTCGTGGAAAAGGAAGAAATCGTGCCCGACGAGTTCCATCTGGTACAGCGCGTCATCGACCGCCATCGGGACCGCCGAGTGCACCTTGGTGCGGGCGATATGGCCGGGCCCGGCCGGGTAATCGTCGACGATCTCCGCCGAGTAGTCCGCGTCCGCATCGCCATCGGTTCGGTCATATCCGTCCGGGAGCGCGAACAGGGAGTCGTCCACCAACTCCGCGGTCGCCTCGGCCACCGACATGGGGGTCTTGTCACCGTAGTGCACCCTGCGACGGTCCTTCGTGCGCCGCAGCCTGCTCTCCAGCTTCGCGGTCACCGACTCCAGTGCGGCATAGAAACTATCGGCGCACGCCTCGGCCCGCACAATGGGACCCTTTCCGCGCGCGGTGATCTCGACGCGCTGGCAGCTCTTGCGCTGACGCCGATTGCGCTCATGGAACAGCTCGACGTCGAACAGGTAGATCGCCGGATCGAAGCGTTCGAGCCGAGAGAGTTTGTCCGCCACATAGGTTCGGAAATGATCAGGAACCTCGACATTGCGACCCTTCACCACGACGTCGGCACGAGACGCTCTGGCTCGATCCGCGGTGGATTGCTCGGTCGTCTCCTCGGCACGGTCCTCCGTCGACGCGGGGTCCAGCAGCGAAGAATCAGCATCGTGCACTGAAGGTCGTGAAGTCGTCACGTGTGCCTCCCGAATAATGGCCGCACGAAAGAGGGTCGTGCGGCGGGATTGAGCCGTGCCGAGACGCCTTCGCCCGGCACGTTGTCGTCCGAAGCGCCACCTCCAAAACTGCCGGTTCCGGTGTGTATTCGCGACCGTAGTACGACATCGGATGGTCCGCCACTGTTCATGCGAATTTTGACGAACTCACACCGCGCAAATCACCAAAACCCCGCTCACCGCCAGTCCGGCGCGGGTGAGCGCGCCGACCGACTCGGCGGCGGTCGCCCCGGTCGTCAGCACATCGTCGATCAGCACGATCTCGGCGTTCGCGGCAGCCTGGTGACCGGAATACACCCGAGGGTCGAGCCTCACCCGCCCGCGCAGATTGCGCGCACGCTCGGCCGAATTCAATCCGACCGAGTCGCGCACGCCCCGCGAGAGCGACAAAATCGGTGCCACCCGGCAATTCGCCAGCGATCGACCAGCCGCGCTCGCCGCCCGCAGCACCGGATCACCCCCTCTGCGCCGCGCTGCCGCCCGACGACTCGGTGCGGGCACCAACACCAGCAGACGCCCCTCGGTGCGCAACAGGGCGAGTCCACGGGCCATCGCCGCTCCGAGCGGCACCACCAGATCGCGGCGTCCGCGCTCCTTGACGGCGAGCACCGCGCGTCTGCCCGGCCCTCGGTACCCGCCGAGCGCCCAACACGCGACGCCGGGGTCGGTGCGCGGCCGGACCCGGATCGGGGCCAGCGCGAGCGCGGCGGCGCACTCGTCACACCACGGGGTACCCGTGCGCCCGCAGCCGCCGCACATCGCGGGCAACACGAGATCCAGCAGGGTTCGCGCGACACGGCTTCGCATGCAAGCAGTCTGCCAACCCACCCCGACAGACTTCGACAAAAGACTGCCGCGCAGTGCTTTTCACACCTCAGCCGGGTAAGACCGGCACCGCGTTCGAACCCAGCCCCGGCACCTCACGCCAATAGCTCTCGCCGCCCTCGGGGTTGCTGGTCAACTCCAGTACGGCACGCGAATCCGCGACGTACTGGTGATCGGGCGAGGCGCTGACCGTCCGCACCGGCGCGGTCAAATTCCTGCTGGTCTGCGGAGTCGGCTGCGAGCCGTCCAACGACACCGCCGAGACCGGGTCCACATTGCCCTCCCTGGCGATGAGCAACGTGTCCGAGCCGAACCAGGACACCGAGACCGCGGGCGTGGACAACCCGACCCCCACCGGGACCGGGGAGGCCAACGCGAACTTGCCGTCCGCCTGGCGGATCACCACCGCGACATAGACTTTACCGTCGGCGATCACGGCGGCCCGCACCCCGCTGCGCGACACCCTGACCTCGGTGATCGGGGTGCGCGCAAGGACACCCGACGATCCATCCAACAGGCCGGAAGTGTCGACATCCTGCACGGACACCGTTCCGGTGCGGTCGAGGACGGCGCGGATCACCCGCTGACCGTCGATCACCGCCCAAGCGGCGGAATTGTCGCCGCTCCACGACGGTCTGCTGATGGTCGAGCCCTGATCGACCGGGAACGCGCTACCACCGTAGGTGCCGATCATCAGCGTGCGCTGCGGCTGCGGTTCCGGCCGCCCGGCATTCGCGACGGCGGCGACCAATTTGCCGTCCGGCGACAGAGCCGCGGATTCCAGATTGTTCACGGCGCCGAAATAGCCCGAGGGGTTGGTCGGGCCGTTGTCGCCCACCTCCACCAATCCGCCGCCGCGCAGGGCGTGCAACCCGATTCGGTTCTGCGCGACCGACGTCGGGCCGAACGGCGCGACGTCACCGATCGACCACCCGGTATCGGCGAACCGTTGCGCGAGTGGCTTCCCATCGGCCAGGAGTTGATAGGGGCCGAGAATATCGGCACCCGACAGCGTGAACAGCACCTGCGCGGCAAGCAGGTCCTTGTCGTGCGGCGGCAAGTTCGCGACGCCGCCGAGGTCGATCCGCACACCACCGAGGCCGACCCCCACGCCGTTGGGGTCGCCGTTGAACTTGGTGATCTGGCCGCGCACCTCGACCGGCGCAGCCAATTCGTTGCGCACGACGGGTGCGAGCGCGGACTGCGGACCGGCGGCGAGCATGTCCAACAATCGCTGCGCCAGATCGGCTTTGGGTGCGGAAACCCACCGCAGGTCCGGCACGACGGTGGAGCCGGAGGGGTCGGTGAAGTAGAGCGGATAGCGCTGATAGAACTTCGCGAAGGCGGCGGAATCCATCAGCACGCCGTCGGCGATCTGGTCGATGCGCCATTCGCCCCCGATCTTCGTCATCTCGATCTTGTCTTCGACGATGTCGTCGCTGGCGCGGTAGCCGCCGTCGGCGGCCAACTCCCCGACCTTGCGCGCCCTGATCCGGTAGGTCGCGTGGTCGGCGGTGCGCGATTCACGCAGCGTGTCCGGTTTGTCCACGATCGTTGTGCTGGTCGCGTCGTCCCATTGCGAGGCGGTCTCGGGCGCCAAATATTGGCGAGCGGCCGCGTGTCGATCGGCCGGGTCGGCGGTGGCCTGGAGAAAATCGTGCAGCAACAGGTCGGGGTCGCGACCGAGGGCCGGCGCGGGCGGCCCCTCGACGCTGGGTTCGTGTTCGATCGTGCCCACCGCTTGCGGCGCGGAGGAGTCCGGCAGACTGGCGCACCCGGTGAGCAGCACGAGTACCGCGACGGCTGCCGCACCGAATGCGGTCAGCCGCTGCACTGCGACAGCACGGGCACGCATCGTCATGTCTCGGTATCCCCTGGTTCGCTCGGCGCGTCCGCACTTTTCCCGGTCGGCGGTGTCCTCGGGTCCGCGGGCACCTCGGTGGCGGCCGACGCCTCGGTGTCAGCGGAGGGCCCCGAGCCCTCGCTCGCCGACGTACCCCGCGCGGAGTCCGACGCGAGTGTAGATAGCTCCGCCGTCTCGGAACCCGTCGCGGAATCGGCGGGGTGCGCGGCGCTGCCCGTGATCTCGACGACCGTCGCGCCGCTGCCGGACACGACGCTGGCGCCGATATCGACCGATTCCGCCTCCTCGGTGGCGGGCCGCGCCGCCGATGTCTGCTGCGTGGCATCGTCCCCGTCCGCGCCGTCGCCGTCGGCGGGTGCGACAGGGCGCTGTACCGCGCGCAGCGACCTGCGCACCGGCTCCAACGACAACGGGCTCCTGCCGAGCTTCTTGCCGCGAACCAATGGCAGCGTCAGCCGGAAGCTGGCGCCCGCACCGGCCTCTCCCCACGCCTCCAATTTGCCTTCGTGCAGGTTCGCGTCCTCGACACTGATCGAAAGACCGAGGCCGGTACCACCGGACCGACGCATCCGCGACGGGTCCGAACGCCAGAACCGGTTGAAGACCAACTTCTCCTCGCCCGGCCGCAGACCGACACCCTGATCGCGCACCACCACCGCGACCGCATTGGCGTCGGCGTCGCCGCGCATCCTGATCAGCACCGGTTTGCCCTCGCTGTGATCGATCGCGTTGGCCAACAGATTGCGCAGCACCCGTTCCACCCTGCGCGGATCGACCTCGGCGACCAGCGGATCGTCCGGCAGGTCGATGATCACCTCCACCGCGGCGTCCTTGGCGAGGTGGCGCACGGTGGAAATGGCCGCCCGCGCGCACATCCGCACATCCAGCGACTCCACCTGCAATTCCGCGACACCCGCGTCGTGGCGGCTGATCTCGAGCAGATCGTTGAGCAGGCTCTCGAACCGGTCCAGTTCGTTGACCAAGAGTTCGGCGCTGCGCCCGAGCGCGGGATCGAGTTCGTCGCTGCTGCCGTAGATCAGGTCGGCCGCCATCCGCACGGTGGTCAGCGGTGTGCGCAACTCATGGCTGACATCGGAGGTGAATCGACGTTGCAGATTGCCGAATTCCTCCAGCTGCGTGATCTGGTTGGACAGACTCTCGGCCATCTCGTTGAACGCCTGCGCCAACCTGGCCATGTCGTCTTCGCCGCGCACCAGCATGCGTTCGCGCAACCTACCGTCGGCGAATCGGCCGGCGATCCGCGCCGCCGACCGAATCGGCAACACCACCTGCCTGGTGACCAGCGCGGAGATCGCCGCGAGCAATACCAGCAGCACCACGGCGCCGATCAGCATCGTGCCGCGCATCAGCGAAAGGCTGCGTTCTTCGTTGGACAACGGGAAGATCAGGTAGATCTCCAGCGTGGGCACCGCGGCACTCGGACTGCCGATGATCAGCGCCCTGCCATCATGACCGTCGGGGTCGGAAACGGTGGCGAACTGGTAGCTGACCTGATTGCGTTGCACGAACCGGCGCAGTCCCTCGGGAATCTCCTGCATCGGTCCCGCCAGGATCTGCTGCTGCGGTGTGCCACCGATGATGCTCAGCGCCGAATCGAAACTGCCTGCGGCGCCGGTGGATCGGCCGGTGCCACCCCGCGCGGACAGCGCGTCGCGGGCGTCGGCGAGGCGCTGCTGCTGTGTCCCGAGGTCGTGCGCGCCCGCCAACTCGTCCTGCACGGTGTTTCGTGCGCGGTCCATCTCCTCGACGGCCGCATCGATTTTGGCGTCGACGAGCCGACTGGTGATCTGGCTGGTGAGCACGACGCCGAGAATCGTGATCACGATCAACGACAGCGTCAATGTCGAGACGATGACGCGTAATTGCAGCGAACGGCGCCACAGATGACCGAGGGCGATGCCGGAGGCCTGAGCCCAACCGATGGTGGGCGCCAAGACGCCCCGCAACCGTGCGAGCACGCCACGGGTGTGCGAGTCGCGCAAACTTACCGCCCCCGGGTCGCGCGAAAGCGCAGGATCACGGCGGTCCGGCCTTGTACCCGACTCCGCGCACGGTCAGCACGATCTCCGGATTCTCCGGGTCCTTCTCGACCTTCGCGCGCAACCGCTGCACGTGCACGTTCACCAGCCTGGTGTCGGCGGCATGCCGGTAGCCCCAGACCTGTTCGAGCAGCACCTCGCGGGTGAACACCTGGCGCGGCTTGCGGGCAAGCGCGACGAGCAGGTCGAATTCCAACGGGGTGAGCGAGATCTGCGCACCGCTGCGGCTGACCTTGTGTGCGGGCACGTCGATCTCGACGTCCGCGATGGACAGCAGTTCGGCGGGCTCGTCCTCGGTCCTGCGCAGCCGTGCGCGCACACGGGCGACGAGCTCTTTGGGTTTGAACGGCTTGACGATGTAGTCGTCGGCGCCGGATTCCAGACCGAGCACGACGTCGACCGTGTCGGTCTTGGCCGTCAGCATCACGATCGGAACCCCGGAGTCGGCGCGCAGCACGCGGCATACGTCGATGCCGTTCATGCCGGGCAGCATCAAGTCCAGCAGGACAAGATCGGGACGGATCTCACGAACGGTCGAGAGCGCTTGCGTGCCGTCGCCGACCACATGGGGGTCGAATCCTTCACCGCGCAAGACGATCGTGAGCATCTCCGCGAGCGCCATATCGTCGTCGACGACGAGAATCTTCGGCTTCATAATTATATGTTGTCATCTCCCAGGCCAGGATCGGTCCGCCACGCCAACACTCATGCGAACCTGCGGCACATCCAACCCTATCGGCTAAGGGTTTTCGTGATTGTCTCGGCCAACCCGATGGCATCGTCATCGGATCGGTATCTCCACCACGGGCTGTACCACTCGCGGTCGGCCAGCTGCTGATACAGCGCGCCGGTACGGTATTGCAGCCCTGCGTCGCGCTCGTAGGAATCCAGGGCGCGGGTGCTGTCGAGTTCGGCTCTGCGCCGGGCCCGCTCGGCCGCCACCTCGACCGGGATGTCGAGCAGCAGCTGGATTCGCGGTACCGGTAGCGCGAATCGTTCGAATTCCAATTCGCCGACCCACCGCACGATTTCACCGTCGGCGTCCTGCCCCGAGCGCGCGGCCGAGTAGGCGGCACTGGAGGCGACGTAACGGTCGAGCAGGACAATATCGTTGTCGGCCAACAGTTTCGAGAGCTCGTCGCGAGCACCGGAACGGTCGAGCGCGAACAGCACCGCCATCCCCGAGATCGATTCGGCGAGGTCGCCGTGCGCGCCACGCAGGGCCTCGGCCGCGAGGTCGGCGTGCACCGACCGGCCGTAGCGCGGAAAAGCGAGGGTCGCCACCTGCGCTCCGCGTGCGCGAAGCTCGGTGGCGACCCCGTCGATCACTGTGCGCTTACCCGCGCCGTCGACGCCCTCCACCGCGATCAGCTGACCCATGCGCAGGAGGGTACCCGCGTACTGCGCGGACGATCGGTGCGCCGGCAACGGGACACGAGTGTCCGGCTCAGTACCGGTAGTGCTCCGGCTTGTAAGGCCCATCGACATCGACGCCGATGTATTCGGCCTGATCCTTGCTGAGCTTGGTCAGCGTGCCACCGAGGGCCTCGACGTGGATCTTGGCGACCTTCTCGTCGAGGTGCTTGGGCAGGCGATAGACCTCGTTGTCGTACTCGTCGGGCTTGGTCCACAGCTCGATCTGCGCGATCACCTGGTTGGAGAAGCTGTTGGACATCACGAACGACGGGTGCCCGGTGGCGTTGCCCAGATTGAGCAGACGACCCTCCGAGAGCACGATGATCGAGTTGCCCGACTCCTTGAACGTCCACAGATCGACCTGCGGCTTGATCGTCAAACGCGCGGCACCCGAACGCTCGAGGCCCGCGATGTCGATCTCGTTGTCGAAGTGCCCGATATTGCCGAGGATGGCCTGGTCCTTCATCGCCTTCATGTGCTCGAGGGTGATGATGTCCTTGTTCCCCGTCGAGGTGATCACGATGTCGGCGGCGCCGATGGCCTGCTCGGTGGTGACGACGTCGAAGCCGTCCATCAGAGCCTGCAACGCGTTGATCGGGTCGATCTCGGTGACCTGCACCCGCGCGCCCTGCCCGGCAAGCGATTCCGCACAGCCCTTGCCGACATCACCGTAACCACAGATCAGCACCTTCTTACCGCCGATCAGCACATCGGTGCCGCGGTTGATGCCGTCGATCAGCGAGTGGCGAGTGCCGTACTTGTTGTCGAACTTCGACTTGGTGACCGAGTCGTTGACATTGATCGCCGGGAACACCAACTCCCCCGCCGCCGCGAACTGGTAGAGCCGCAGCACACCGGTCGTGGTCTCCTCGGTGACACCCCGCACCGAATCCGCGACCTCGCTCCACTTGCTCTTGTCGGATTCGAACCGCGCACGCAGCAGCTTCAGGAACACCTTGTACTCGGCGGGGTGCTCGTCTTCCTCGGGCGGCACCACGCCGGCCTTCTCGAACTGCGCACCGCGCAGCACGAGCATGGTCGCGTCGCCACCGTCGTCGAGGATCATGTTCGCCGGCTCGTTCGGCCAGGTGAGCATCTGCTCGGCCGCCCACCAATACTCCTCGAGCGACTCCCCTTTCCACGCGAACACCGGGACACCCTTGGGCTCCTCGACCGTGCCGTGCGGGCCAACGACCACCGCGGCGGCGGCGTGATCCTGGGTGGAGAAGATATTGCAGGAAGCCCAGCGAACCTCGGCCCCCAACGAGACCAGGGTCTCGATCAGCACGGCGGTCTGCACGGTCATGTGCAGCGAACCGGAAATACGCGCGCCCTGCAACGGAGCCACCTCCGCGTACTCACGGCGCAGCTCCATCAAACCCGGCATCTCGTGTTCGGCGAGCCGGATCTCGTTGCGGCCGAATTCGGCCAGCGAGAGGTCGGCCACCTTGTAGTCGATGCCATTACGGACATCAGCGGTCAAGGACACATCTGCGGGACGTTCTGAGGTCGTCATCAGCCTCTCCTGTTTCGGCAAGTACCGAAGCCAGGCTAGTCGCCCGAGGCCGGGAATGATCGACGCGGTCTAAGCGGGCACCTTGTGGTCGGCCAGAATCCGATCGCGCTTGCGCGGCTGAATATTTGCGCGAGTCACGTCACCGTCGTAATGCGCGAGCACTCGATGGTCCATGACCGCGCGCCACAACGGGGGAACCGCGGCGAGCACGACCATGGTCGCGTATCCGGCCGGCAGCTGCGGCGCCTGCTCCGAACTGCGCAGAGTCTGGTACCGCCGTCCTGGATTCGCGTGGTGGTCGCTGTGGCGCTGAAGGTGGAACAGGAAGATATTGGTCACCAGTCGGTCGCTGTTCCAGCTATCACGTGGCGTGCACCGCGTGTAGAGACCATTGGCCCGCCGCTTACGCAACAACCCGTAGTGCTCGACGTAGTTCACCGTCTCCAGCAACGCGATGCCGATCACCGCCTGCAGGAGCAACCACGGCAACGCGGCGAGGCCGAACGAGACGAGCAGTACCCCGAACAACAGCAGCGTCATCGACCACGCCTGCAGGATGTGATTGTCCGGATGCAGCCACCGTCGGCCCTTGCGAGCCAGGCGCACATGCTCCAACTGGATCGCCGACCGCAGACTCCCGAAGATGCTGCGCGGCAAGAACTCCCAGAGACTCTCGCCGAGCCGACCGCTGGCAGGATCGGCCGGGGTCGCGACTCGCGCGTGATGGCCTCGATTGTGCTCGACGAAGAAGTGCCCGTATCCCGATTGGGCGAGTGCGGCTTTGGCCAGCCACCGCTCCAACCGTTCGGACCGGTGCCCGAGCTCGTGCGCGGCGTTGATGCCGATGCCGCTGACGAAGCCGAGCGTCGCGGCGAGACCGACCTTGTCGACGATGCTCAACTCGTCACCTGCCCACATGTAGGCGGCGACGACGAGGCCGAACAGCTGGATCGGCAGGAACAGGTAGGTGCACCAGCGGTAGTACTTGTCGTTGGACAGCGCCTCGTAGTCCTCATCTCTCGGGTTGGTTCCGTCGTCGCCGATCACCAAGTCCAGCAGGGGAATAACGATGAGGACCATGATCGGGCCGAACCACCAGAACACGGTCAACCCGGTGTGCAGCACCAGCTGCGAGGGCAGCAGACAGCCCGCGGGGGCCAGCAGACCCAGCACCCACAGGTGCCGTTTGGAATCCAGTGATCCCTTCGGTTTGCCAACCGATTGCACGTATCTGCCCCGCTGTTCAATGCGCTAACTCTGATGCATGAGCATAGTGGCAGGGCCGCTCCCCGTTACAACCTGAACTGGGAACCCTACGGTGCCAGGCAATATGCCACCCGTACCGCATCGGCGCATCTCACCCCTCGGGCTTCGCGGCCAGAATCGCTTCCACGTACGGCCCGAGTAGCTCGGCGAATTCCTCGGGAGCATTGCGCCCCGACGGCGGCGTCGGAATGTAGCTGAGTCCGATCCTGGCGATCGCGTGCGCGAGTACGTCGGCCTGATGCCGCGTCGGCTCGATCCAGCTGTTGGCGATCTCGTCGGTCAGCCGCTCGGTGACCCGATCCAACAGCGGCGCGGCATCGAGGGTGATGATGCGCAACAGATCCAACTTCACCTCACCCATCAACAACGAACGAATCAAGGGGTCGGCGGCGGCGTGCAGGAAGTAGCCCGTGATGCCCGCACGGAAGGCAGCGCGCGCATCACCGGCATTCTCGGTGATCGCCGTACTCACATGAGCGACAAGATCATCGGCCAACCGCAGCGCGTACCCCTCGGCCAGGCCGAGGCGAGAACCGAACTCGTTATAGAGCGTCTGCCGACTGACCCCGGCGTGCGAGGCCACATCCCCGAGCGTGATCTTCGACCAATCCCGCTCGAACAGCAGCTCACGCATGGCATCGAGGATCTGTGCGCGCAGCGGTTCACGCGCCGCCGCATGAGCGGGCATCCGAGCTCCGGCGCGCGACATGACTGCGAGATTGTCACGTGTACCAGTCATAGTCAAAGCTTCGGCGGCACACAGATGTCACGACAATGAGTCAGCGCCGCAGAAGCACATCCGAGTTGTCCGGGAGCGCGGCCACCGGCCACCACCGCAGGTCGGTGGATTCGGCACTGCGGACCGGCACCGCACCCTCGGGCGCGGTGACCCGGAACAGCAGATCGAGATGCCTGGTCGGCACCCCGAGCGAGCAGGTGATCGGATGCGCCTGCGCGCCATACAGTTCCGGATCGATCGTCAGGTCGGGGATGCCGGATTCCTCGACCGCCTCCCGCAGCGCCGCCGCGGCGACGGTGTCGTCGGATTCCTCGCAGTGCCCGCCGAGTTGGATCCACCGACCGACGCGCGGATGCAGGGTGAGCAGCACCTCCCGCTCGTCGTGGGAGAACACCACGGCCGAAGCCGTGATGTGCCCCGGCGCGTGCTCACGCAGACAGCCGCGTGGTGCCGAATCCAGGAACGCGCGCATCGCCTCGCGCAGCGAGCGCTCGGGATCGATTGTCGGGGACCAGGATTCGAGCAGCCGCACGGCGGAAGCGTGCAACGACGAAGCACTCACAGTTCGATCAGTCCGTCCCCGGCCTCGCGGGCGGGGCGCACGCCGAGCTGCTCGAGCGGATGACCGACGGCGATGGCACCCAACGGGTTCCACTCCGCGTCCAGACCGAGCACCGCGCGGGTGACCTCGGGGGCGAAGATGGTCGACCCGATCCAGCAGCTGCCGAGCCCCTCGGCGGCCAGCGCGACGAGCAATCCCTGCACCGCGGCGCCGACCGCGACGGTGAACATGGTGCGTTCGGCCGCGCGCCTGCGCTCGTCGGGATAGTCGTGCGCGCCGTCGGGCAGACCGAACGGAATGATCAGCTCGGGTGCCTCGGAAAGGATGTCGCCCCTGGCGATGCGGCGGTCGATCCGCTCCTGTGACAGTCCGTCGGCGGTGAGGTCCTTGCGCCACGCGTCGGCCATCGCCGTCAACAGTCCGGCACGCAGTTGACGATCACGCACCCAGACGAATCGCACCGGGCGGGTGTGATGCGGCGCGGGCGCGGTCAACGCCACCGAGATCGCGGCCCGCACCCGCTCGGGATCGACGGGGGTTTCGGCGAATCGGCGCACCGAGCGGCGCAGCAGGATCGCCTCGCGGCGCCCCTGTTCCAGGGCCTCGGCGGTGCCGAGCCAGAACAGGTCATCGATGCCGCCGCGCACCAGATCCACCGCGCTCGACCCGTCGTCGGCGATCGGAAGTCCGCGCACCACCGCCACCGGGACGCCGCCGAGCTTGCCCTTCACCAGATCCGCCGCCGCGGCGAGTTCGTCGGCGATCGCGACCTGGGTGACCTGTAACTCGTTGCCCTGTCCATCGACCGCGCCCGCGTAGTCGTGCAGCACGCGCAGACCGGCCGCGCCGATGGCCGCGTCGGTCTGGCCGACGCGCCATGCCCTGCCCATGGTGTCGGTGACCACCACCGCGACGGTGACACCGAGCAGTTCGGCGAGCGCCCTGCGCAGTGCGCCCGCGCTCGCGTCGGGATCGGTGGGCAGCAACACCAATTCGCCCTTCTCCACATTGGAACCATCGACCCCGGAAGCGGCCTGCACGATGCCGAGCTTGTTCTCGGTGATCAGCGTGCGGCCCTTGCGCGCGAGCACGCGCACCGCCTCCTGGTCGACGAGCGCCCTGCGCGCGGTATCGCGTTCCTGCGGGTCGTCGGGCGCGGCGACGATCCTGCCCTCGACCTTCGCGACGATCTTGCTGGTCACCACGAGCACGTCACCGTCGACCAGCCAGGGCGCGGATTCGGCGATCCGCGCGGCGAGATCGTCGCCGGGACGAAATTCGGGGAGCCCGGTGATGGGCAGAATGCGCAGTTCACCCGCCGCGTGATCCTCGAGCGCTGGCACGGGGGCGGGCGATTCGGTCGTGGTCTCGGTCATGGTTTCACTCCTGCGAGCTCCAGCGCCGCCCGCACCATCTCGGCGGTGGTCGGCGGGTCGGTCATCAACAAGGGCACGCTGCGTACTTCGACACCGGGCACCTCGGCGGTGTCGGTGCTGTGGATCAACCAGCCGTCCAATATTCCTGTTCCCGAGCGCGCGCCGTAATGGCGGCCGATCGCCTCGGCCGTGGTTTCGACGCCGATCACCGAGAGGCACTCGTCCGCCATCCCGCGCAGTGGCTTTCCGTCGATCACGCCGGAGATCCCGATCACCTGCGCCGAGGTGGTGCGCAGCGCACCGCGAATGCCGGGCACCGCGAGGATGGCGCCGATGCTGACCACCGGGTTCGACGGTGCGAGCAGAACCACATCCGCGGACTCTATGACATCGATCACATTTGGTGCCGGTTTGGCTTCATCGGCACCAATTGTGGCGAATCCGTGGGTTCGGACGTTCGCGCGGTAGCGAACCCACCACTCCTGGAAATGGATCGCGCGACGTTCGCCAGGGTCCTCTTCATCGCTCACAACGACGTGGGTTTCACAACGATCGTCGGTTGCCGGGATGAGTTTCACACCGGGCTGCCAGCGATTGCACAGCGCCTCGGTGACCGCTGATAGCGGGTACCCATGACGCAACATTTCACTGCGAACCAAGTGCGTGGCGATATCGCGATCACCGAGGCCGAACCAATCCGGCTGCGCGTGGTAATTCGCGAGCTCTTCCTTGGCATGCCACGTTTCCCCGAGACGACCCCAGCCGCGGTCGGTATCTATGCCGCCGCCCAGCGTGTACATGCAAGTGTCGAGGTCGGGACAAATACGAAGACCGTGCATCCAGATGTCGTCACCGACATTCACGATCGCGGAAACATCGGCGTTCGGAAGCAGTTCTCGGACGCCCTGAAGGAAGCGCGCGCCGCCGACGCCACCGACGAGGACTGCGATCCTCGGCCCGTTGACGGGTTCGCTGTCCGCTTGTTGTGCAGTCACATCCGCATAGCCTAAGCGGTGGCCGAGAGTGCTTCGCTGACGGCTTATTTGCTATGCATTTGCCACATGACTGCGTGCGGCACGAGGCGTAAAGCGATGGCGGATAGTAACGGAATAGCGACAGTGGCTTGACCATCGCCACGTTCGGCGTGTCTAATCACAGACATGTCATTCCGGGTTCGCGCGAGACATCAACGCGGGAACGGGATTTCGAACAGATGTTCGGGTAGGAACGACATGCTCGGGGACGTCCGCGGGACAACATCGCGGGGTATGGCCGTCGGTACGCGTGTTGGTCCGACGGAACGAATCATTCTGCGCTAACACACAGTGAGGAGGCGGAGCGATGGCCAATGAGATGGTCTCGCCGACCGATTCCACAGCAGGCGCAGCACGTGGCGTCTGCGACGGCTGGAACGACAACGGGGGAGACGAAGTCTCGACACCCCAGCTCAGTCTGGTGGTGCCAGGCTTCGATGAGATGTTCGAATCTATCGAAGAGCAGTGGCAGGAACGCGCCTTGTGCGCACAGACCGACCCCGAGGCCTTCTTTCCGGAGAAGGGCGGCTCCACCCGCGAGGCAAAGCGGATCTGCATGGGCTGTGAGGTTCGGGACGAGTGCCTGGAATACGCACTCGCACATGATGAACGCTTCGGCATCTGGGGCGGACTCTCCGAACGGGAGCGTCGCCGCCTCAAGCGAGGCATCGGTTAGACCGGCTCGAGCGAGACCACTCGCTCGAGATAACCCGGAGTTGTCCGCCGCACGACGCGCCTGGCACGCGTCGACGCGAATGGACGCGTGAGCCGACACGGACAACTCCGGGGTATGCCCGAAGCTCGACGACAGCCTCGCTAGGTTTGTCGTATGGCACGTTCCCGTATTCGTCGTCCTTCGACCGCACGGTCGGTGACTCGCCGTGGTCGCGGAGTACGAGGGCCGATGCTGCCGCCGACGGTTCCCGCGTGGCGAACCCGAGGACAAAAATTCGACCGGCTGGTGCTCGAGGCCTTCGCGCCGCTGGACACCCGCTGGCAGAACCGCCTCACCAAATTGGACATCGCGGTCGACGATGTTCCGAAAATCCGTCCGCTCCACCCTGATTCGGTCACCTGGCCGGACGAGGTGGTCGCCGACGGTCCCGTACCGCTTTCCCGGCTGATCCCCGCGGGCGTCGACCGGCACGGCGCGGCGACCAGGGCACGGGTCGTGCTGTTTCGTAAACCGCTCGAGCTGCGCGCCAGCGACCCCGACGACCTCGTCGACCTGCTGCGCGAGGTGCTGGTCCAGCAGATCGCCACCTATCTCGGCGTCGATCCCGACCTGATCGATCCCGAGTCGGACTGAGCGGCGGACGTTCTTCCATAACGTCCGTTTTGGTGAGCGTGTCTGCACCCACGAGGGCCGTACGCGCGTTACTCTCGTCGTCGTGATCCCCATGCGTCGTTGTTGCCGACCAGGTTGCAAGAATCCGGCCGTCGCGACGCTCACGTTCGTCTACTCGGACTCCACCGCCGTGGTCGGCCCACTCGCCACCGTCGCGGAACCGCATTCCTGGGATCTCTGCGAAACACACGGTTCGCGGATCACCGCACCCAAGGGCTGGGAAATGGTGCGCCACGAGGGTGGTTTCTCCTCCAGCACCCCCGACGACGACGATCTCACCGCACTCGCCGAAGCGGTGCGTGAGGCCGGCCTGCGTCGCCGCCCGCCCGAGCACGAGCAACGCGGCTATCGCGAATACGCTCCGCCCACCCAGCGCCCCACGCGCACGGGTCGGCGCGGTCATTTGCGCGTCCTACCCGATCCACCCAACTGAGTTACCCCCCAGCTCACGGGAAACGTGCCAGGGCAACACACTAGGGTGGACGCCATGACAGACGCTCGCTCTGCCGAGTTCGTGAACGCGGTAATCAAGGCTTACGACGTTCGCGGAGTGGTCGGTACCCAGATCGATCCGGAATTCGTCAGAGACATCGGCGCCTCGTTCGCCCGGTTGATGCGTGCCGAGGGCGCACAGCGCGTCGTCATCGGACACGACATGCGCGACTCCTCCCCCGCATTGTCCGCCGCTTTCGCCGAGGGCGTGCTCGACAACGGCCTCGACGCGGTGCATATCGGCCTCGCCTCGACCGATCAGCTCTACTTCGCCTCGGGCAGCCTGAACTGTCCCGGCGCCATGTTCACCGCCAGCCACAACCCCGCTCGCTACAACGGCATCAAGTTGTGCCGCGCCGGGGCGCGTCCGGTCGGCCAGGACACCGGCCTCGACGTCATCAAGAAGGAAGTCATCGAAGGGGTTTCGGCCGTTGACGCGCCTCGCGAGGCGCGCGGCAACGCGACGGAGCTGGATCTACTCGCCGATTACGCCACGTACCTGCGCGGACTGGTCACGCTCGATGATCTGCGTCCGCTCACCATCGCGGTGGACGCGGGCAACGGCATGGGTGGCCACACCGTGCCCGAGGTGCTCGGCACGCTCGCGAACGTACGGATCGTTCCACTGTATTTCGAACTCGACGGCACCTTCCCCAATCACGAAGCCAACCCGCTCGATCCGGCGAACCTGGTGGATCTGCAAGCGCTGGTACGGGAATCGGGCGCCGACATCGGCCTCGCCTTCGACGGCGACGCCGACCGCTGCTTCGTGGTGGACGAGCACGGCGACCCGGTGTCGCCGTCCGCGGTGACCGCGCTGGTCGCCGAGCGCGAGCTGGCCAAGGAGCCCGGCGCCGTCGTCATCCACAATCTCATCACCTCGCACGCGGTGCCGGAACTGGTCGGCGAACTCGGCGGGACACCGGTGCGGACCCGAGTCGGACACTCGTTCATCAAGCAGGAGATGGCGGCCACCGGCGCGGTTTTCGGCGGCGAGCATTCCGCGCACTACTACTTCCGCGACTTCTGGGGCGCGGATTCCGGCATGCTCGCGGCGTTGCACGTGCTCGCGGCCCTCGGCGAGAAGGACCGGCCGATGTCGGAGCTGATGGCCTCCTACGCGAAGTACGCGGCCTCCGGCGAGATCAACTCGACCGTCGAGGATGCGAAGGGAAGCACGCTGGCGGTGGTGTCGGCGTTCGAGAAGCGGACGATCTCGGTCGACCGACTCGATGGGGTCACCGTGCAACTGGCCGACGACGCCTGGTTCAATCTGCGCGCGTCCAATACCGAACCGCTGCTTCGATTGAACGTGGAAGCACGCTCGCCGGAGGAAGTAGACGCACTCGTGACCGAGATTCTGAGCATCGTCCGCTCCTGACTGGAATAGTGGAATGACAGACCCTGGATTCGCCCGACTCGGTCTCGGCACGGTTTACCCCTCGGCGGGGGTAGGGGCGGAAACGACACAGCGCGATGAGGGGAGGTGGGACACCCGATGATCGCTGGAACACCGGTGCTCGACCTCGATGATGCCGCTTCACTCGAAGCCGCCGACGTCGGCGGCGTCCTACGTTCGGCCGCTTCCGGTGGTGCGCAGGTCCGCGCCACCGCGGCCGCCGTCGACGAACAAGTCCTTGCCGCACTCGCCGATCTCCGACCACGCAGCGTGGTGCTGGTGACCGGCTCGGGACGGGCCACGCGCGCGGCGCGGCTATTGGTCGCCGCGCTCGGCGACCGGGCCGGCCTACCGATCGTGACCGTGGCCGCGCTACCGCCATGGGTCGGCCCCCTCGACGTCGTCCTCGTCGCCGGTGACGACGCCGGCGACCCCCGACTGATCGACGCGGTCGCCAGGTCACGCCAGCGCGGCGCCGAAGTGGTCGTCGCGACGCCGCTGGAAGGCCCGCTGCGGGCCGCGGCGGCCGGTCGCGCCGCATTGCTCGAACCGAGGGTCCCCGTCCTCGATCACAACCGGCTGCTGCGCTTTCTCGCGATCGGCATCGCGGTGCTGCGCACGGTTGATCCCGCACGTACCGGCGCCGCTGTGCCCGACCTCGTCCAGTTGGCGGACCTGCTCGATGCCGAGGCCCTGCGCGACGGCCCGCAGAACGAGATCTTCCGCAATCCGGCCAAGACGCTGGCGGCGCGCATGCAACAGCGCGGCGTGGTACTCGCCGGTGATTCACCCGCGGCACTCGAACTCGCCGAGCACGGCGCCGAGGTGTTGTTGCAGTCGTGCGGCCGGGTCGCCACCGCGGTGGATCTGGCCGAGGCCGTCGCGGCGCAGGCTCGAATCGTCGAGGCCGCAGGCGAATCCGCCCCCGATTTCGATCCGATGTTCCACGATGAGGAACTCGACGGCCCGGTACCGGTGGAACGCGTGCGCGTACTGGTGTTGAGCGCCGACCACGACCAGGCCGCGGCGCGACGCAGGCTCGCGGTGTTCGGCGGACCCGGTTCGGGGCTGGTCGACGCCGATCTGGTGAATGCCGACGTCGACCTGCTACATACCGGCCTCACCGACCCCGAGTTGCCGCCACCACCTCGGCAGGAACAGCAACCGCAGAGTCAGAGCAGTGAGCTGGAACAACTCGCGGTGCTCGCACTGCGCATGGAGATGGCCGCCGCGTACCTGCGGTTGATCGGGTCGCGCGCCGCCACCCCAGGGGAGCAGGCGCAGTACGGGGGCAATTACTAGTGCTCGAACTCGTTGGTGCGTTACGTTCGTATGCCTGGGGGTCGCGTACCGCACTCGCTCAGCTGCGCGGTCGTCCGGTTCCCTCGGTGCACCCCGAGGCCGAATTGTGGTTCGGTGCGCACCCCGCCGATCCCGCGCATGTCCGCATCGGCGAGCACGATCTGTCATTGCTCGACCTCATCGCCACCGATCCGGCGCGCGAACTCGGCGGCGCGGCAGACCACTTCGATGACAAGCTGCCGTTCCTGTTGAAGGTGCTCGCCGCCGACGAGCCACTGTCGCTGCAAGCGCATCCCAGCGCCGAACAGGCACGAGCGGGATTCGAACGGGAGAACCGTTCGAAGGTGCCGCTGGAATCGCCGATGCGCAACTATCGCGACAGCAACCACAAGCCGGAACTGGTGGTCGCGCTGGAGCGATTCGAGGCGCTCGCGGGGTTCCGTACACCGGAGCGGACCGTGGCACTCTTGCGCGCACTGGACGTCGACGGTCTCGCGTTCTATGCGGATCTGCTTGCCGCCCAACCTGATTCCGATGGTCTACGCACCCTGTTCACCAGCTGGATCACGCTGCCACAGAATGTGCTCTCCGTGCTGCTGCCCTCGGTGCTCGACGGCTGCGTGCGCTACCTCTCGCGCAAAGGCCCGCACGAGTTCGGCGCCGAAGCACGCACCGCGCTCGAACTCGCCGAGGCCTACCCCGGCGACGCGGGAGTGCTCGCGGCGCTGCTGCTGAACCGCCTCACCCTGCAACCCGGCCAGGCGCTGTTCCTCGCCGCCGGGAATCTGCACGCCTATCTACACGGCCTCTGCGTGGAGGTGATGGCCAACTCCGACAACGTGTTACGCGGCGGGCTCACCCCCAAACACGTGGATGTGCCTGAGCTGTTGCGGGTACTGGACTTCGAGCCGATCGAGCTGCCGGTGGTGCTGGCCGAACCGTCGGGCGACGGCTCGGTGCGTTACCGCACCCCCGCACCGGAATTCGCGCTGCGCCGGTTCGATCTCACCGCGGGTTCCGGACAGGTGCCGTTGACCTCGGCGGGGCCGGGCATCGTGCTGTGCACCTCGGGGTCGGTGCGCTTGCTGCGCGCGGGCGAGCAACTCGAACTCGCACGCGGCGGCGCGGCGTGGATCTCCGCGGCCGACAGTGACATTCGGGCGCAGACCGTCGACGGCGACGCCCAGTTGTTCTGCGCGTGTGTCGCATCGGTGCCTGCGTCGGAACTGTCTGGTTCGACAAGATAGATTGAGCCGCAACGGTCATCGAGACAAAGGGGCACCCGCGACATGTCGGCTGGTGGTGGCAAGAAGGCGATCATCGCCGCGTTGTCGGCGAATGCCGGTATCGCGGTAGCGAAGTTCATCGGTGCCGCGATCACCGGCTCGGGCTCCATGCTCGCCGAAGGCGTGCACTCCGTCGCCGACACCGGCAACCAGGGGTTGCTGCTGCTCGGCCAGCAGCGCGCGGCGCAGGAGGCCGATGAGCTGCACCCGTTCGGGTACGCGCGCAATCGGTACTTCTATTCCTTCGTTGTCGCGCTGGTGCTGTTCACACTCGGCTCCGGATATGCCATCTACGAAGGTATCCACAAGATTCAACACCCCGAGGATCTGAGTTCGCCGATCGTGGCGGTGGTGATCCTCGTTCTCGCGATCGCACTGGAGTCCTACAGCTTCCTGACCGCGATGCGCGAATCCAAGCCGCTCAAGGGCAACGCGAGTTGGTGGCGGTTCATTCGCAATTCGCGCAGCCCCGAACTGCCTGTGGTGCTGTTGGAGGATACCGGCGCGCTGATCGGCCTGGTGTTCGCGCTGCTCGGTGTCGGTTTGACCGTGCTCACCGGCAATCCGGTGTGGGACGGCATCGGCACACTGGCGATCGGCGCACTGCTCGGCGTGATCGCGATCGTGTTGATCGTGGAGATGCAGAGCCTGTTGATCGGCGAGGGTGCGACACCGGAGGAGAACCGCGCGATCCAACAGAACCTGGTGGACGGCACCAAGATCGACCGCGTGATCCACCTCAAGACCCAGTATCTCGGCCCGGAAGAAATGTTGGTGGCCGCCAAGATCGGCGTGGTGGCGGATCTGGAGATCGCCGATATCGCCGCGGCGATCGACGCTTCGGAAGAACGCGTGCGCGCGGCGGTTCCGGCGGCTCGCATCATCTACCTGGAGCCCGACCTCTACCGGGGGTAAGCCGGGCGCTGTGGTGAATCGGTGTCCTCGCGGGCACGTTACGCTCGACGCGTGATCTGCGTCGGCCCGCCGACCCATCCCTCTCACGGTTGAGCCCGCCGCGCACGGGCCCCTCGAGCGGCCAAGCCTTGGTCGAAACGCACGACCGTACCGGCTGAGGAACGAAACCCGTGCTCCACACCTTCAGCCGGATCCGGACTGGACCAGCACCGAAATGACTTGTCGAACAAGCCTGTTCAACGCTCGAGCAGCGTACCGGTGCGAAGTCGACGTGCCTTCACCCCGACCGCGCGGTGGCGTCCACACGACACCCGAATGTGCCGGTGTCGCCTGTGTGCTTCCGTCAACCGAAACCACGTGTTTAGCGCACCCGCCATCGACAATCGCGAGCTAACCGGTCCGCACATCGGGTTCACCCGGCTACGCAGCGCCAGCGTGCCTGCCCGCTGACCGCTGCGGGGACCATCGGCCGGACCGAGAGCGACGTGTTGTGCGGCGCCGAGCAAGAGCTACTCGTTACGGGTCCACTCCTCGAATTCGCGACCGATGGCCGGGAAGGGCCTCCCGTCGCCGACGCCGCTACCCTCGGGTCGCTATCGCGAGTCACCCTGTGCGCGGAGGAGTTCCAGGGGATCGGTGGTGATGCCGAAACGCTCACGCAGGACGTGTCGGGCGGCGTGCAGGCCGGACATGCCGTGCACACCGGGGCCCGGTGGTGTCGATTGGGAGCCGAGGTAGACGCCGGGAAGTGGTGTGGCGTAGGGGTTCCAGCGGGGGGCGGGGCGGAAGGCGAACTGGCGCAGGGTCATCGCACCCGCCGAGATATCGCCGCCGACGTAATTGGCGTTGTGCGTAGGCATCTCGGCAGCGGTGGTGACGTGGGTGGCCAGGATCAGGTCGCGAAATCCCGGAGCGAAGCGCTCGATCTGAGCGATCACGGATTCGCTGATGTCGCGGGTCGATCCGTTGGGGACGTGCGCGTATGCGTAGAAGGTGTGTTTGCCTTCGGGAGCGCGGCTCGCGTCGACGACGCCCGGTTGGATCGTCAACAGGTATGGCCGCTCGGCGTGCGCACCCGCGGCGACAGCGCGTTCGGCGGTCATCGCCTCGGCGCGAGTGCCGACCACGTGCACCGTTCCCGCTTGGTCGCAACCCTCGGCCCGCCACGGCACCGGCCCCGACAGCGCGAAGTCGACCTTGCACGCGGCGCCGCCGTACCGAAAGCGCTCGAGCTGCTTGGTGTAGCGATCCGGCAAGCGCTCCCCCGCGAGGCGAAGCAGCGCGGCCGGTGCGAGATCGAGCACCACCGCACGCGTGCTGCGGAATTCGTCCAGCGACTCGACGCGGTGGTCGGTGTGCACGCGCCCGCCGAGTCGGCGCAGTTCGGCGGTGAGCGCGTCGGGGATGGCTTGACTGCCGCCACGGGGGATCACCCAGCCGCCCGCGTGCGCCAGGGTGGCGAGCAGAATGCCCGCGCCCGCGGCGGGCAGTGCTCGCGGCGGGGTGATCGCGTGGGTGGCGACACCCGTCAGCAGTGCCGGAGCGAGGTCCTCTCGAAACCTGGTGTTCCACAGTCGGGTTCCCTGTTCGAAGACGCGCAACCCGAAGCGCGCCGCGGTCACCGGATTGGCGGGCAAGCGTCGCAGATCCGACATCGCGACGTCCACGACGCCGCGCCACTCGCGCACCAGCGGCGCGAACAGCGAACGCCACGTGGCACCGTCGCGGCCGAGTCCCTCGACCGTGCGCTCCAGGTCGCGCCAGGCCACTCCCGCGATGCCGCCGTCGATCGGGTGGGCGTAGGACGCCGCCGGTGCGAGGAGTTCGACGCCGTGCGCGGCGAGATCGAAAGCGCGAAAGAATGGTGACGCCAACGCCATCGGATGAGCTCCGGCACACACGTCGTGGTGATATCCGGGCAGGGTGAGCTCGGCGGTGCGCGATCCCCCACCGATCGTCGGCTCGGCTTCGTACACCTCCACCGACAGGCCCGCCTTCGCGCAGGTTACCGCGGCGGCGAGACCGTTCGGCCCCGATCCGACCACCACAACGTCAGCCATCACTCCACGCTACCGGGCGCTGGATCACAGAGCATTGCCATACCAGGACACGATCGGCGAACCCCATGGCGGGTCCAACGGCGACACGATCCCACCTCGACACGGAGCACCACTGCTCATCGGGTGCGCGCCGGAATCCCGTACCCCACACGGGCTCCTGAGCTCACTCAGCCGGTTACGGACTCGCCGCCCAGAATGCCCCACCGGCTCCAAGGGCGCACATCCACACATGCGCTCCTGGCATCAACCGGCCGTGATCGTGCGCCGAAGCTCGCGAGCGCGCCACCCCTACTTGCCAGGTTCTCGGCGCTGCGCGCCGACGGCGGCCAGCCATTCGTCGACCAGCAATTCCAGTCGACGCTCGCGGAGTTCGGGGCGTAGCCGTCCCGTGCGCTCGAGCGTGGCGAGGCCGTGCATGGCACTCCATGCGACCTCGGTGTGCGCACCGAGGTCGTCCGGATCCGTGACGAAGGGTCGAAACATGGCCTCCAGTTCACCGAAAGCGTCACGCAGGGTTTGTGGTGCGTCCACTCCGAAGACCAGCCCGTTGGACATCAGGAACATCGCGTCGTAGCGGGCTGGGTTGTCGGCGGCGAAGCCGAGGTAGGCCCTGCTGACCGCGTCCATCACCGCGACAGGACTGTCCGAGGCGGCATTGGCGCGGCGCAGGTGCACGGTGAGATCCGCGATGCCCTGCTCCGCGACGGCGGAGATGATGGCGGCCTTTCCCGTGAAGTGGCTGTAGAGCACGGGCTGGCTGTATTCGATCCGATCGGCGAGGCGCCGCACGGTCACCGCATCCCAACCATCCGCTTCGGCGAGTTCCCGCGCCGCATCGATGATCCGCTGGTGCCGTTCGGCACGCTCACGTTCCTTGCGCTGGCTCGTACTCATCTCGGAAATTCTAGCAGCGCTAGACAAGCCGGGCCCACACCGGCTACCGTCTATCACATATTCTAGCGCCGCTAGAATATTGGATATCTCCAGGAGTACCGCAATGACCACACGCATCGCCACCGCCCTCGCGCTGCTCGGCGCGGTGTTCATCCTCTACATCGGCCTCAGCTATCTGATCGCCCCCGAAACCACCGCCACCGGCTTCGGCCTGCCCGAATGGCCGACGGGCGACGCCGTCGCGTTCATGAACCTGAAAGGCGTGCGCGACACCGTCTCCGGGATTGCGATCCTGGCACTCCTGGCCGCACGACAGCGTTATGCCCTCGGCATTCTCACCCTGGTCATCGCCCTCATTCCGATCGGCGACATGATCACCGTCCTGAGCTGGAACGGCTCGCCCGCAGCGGCTTTCGGCATCCACGGCGTCACCGCCGTACTGGTGGCCCTTACCGGCACCCTGCTCCTTCGCGAACACAAGACCGCAGCCACGCCACAATCCGCTCTCGCCAACTCTTGACACTGGAGCCACCGCTGCACCAATCACAGCCACCAAGATCACCAGGATCCGGCGTCATCACCCGAAACCGCCCAGGTCCTGGTGATCTCGACCAGCTCGACGCACGATGGTTCGACGGATGCGCCACGACTCCCCACGCATGATCAGACTGGAGCTGGGACCCCGTGCGTTGTCGCCGAGCGGCCCGGCCCACACCCTCGCCGGCCGTGATCACCGATCACGTGCGCACCAGAGATTCGGTGCTCGGATCGTCACCGTCGAGCTTCGTGGGGGTGACCGGCTCGCTCGACTCCTCCGGTTGCGGTCCATGCCCGTCGTCGACCATCGTCCGCTCGTCGAACGGCAACTCACGCGAAAGCACCGCACGTACCCGCTCGGCGTCGATGGTGGAGGTCCAGGTCCCGATCAGGACGGTCGCGACGGCGTTGCCCGCGAAGTTCGTCAGCGCTCTCGCCTCCGACATGAACCGGTCGATGCCGACGATCAAACCGACACCGTCGAGCAATTCCGGTCGGTGACTCTGCAAACCACCGGCCAAGGTCGCCAAACCGGCGCCGGTGACACCCGCGGCCCCCTTGGAGGCCACGACCATGAACACCAGCAACCCGATCTGCTCACCGAGCGCGAGCGGCTTGTCCAGCGCGTCGGCGATGAAGATCGATGCCATCGTCAGGTAGATGGCCGTGCCGTCCAGGTTGAACGAATACCCCGTGGGGACAACGACTCCCACGGTCGTGCGGTCGACGCCGACGTGCTCCATCTTCGCGATCAACCGCGGCAGCGCCGACTCCGACGACGAGGTCGCCACGATCAGCAGGAACTCGCGCGCCAGGTACCGCACCAGCTTGAAGATCGACACGCGTGCCGCGCTCCACAGCAGCACACCGAGCACACCGAAGATGAACACCAGGCAGGTCAGGTAGAACGCCAGCATCAGCGTGCCCAGCTTCACCACCGCGTCCAAACCGGTGCGCCCCACCACGTTCGCGATCGCGCCGAACGCGCCGATCGGGGCGAGCCAGAGGATCATCGACAGGATGCGGAACACGAGCTTCTGGATCACCGAGATCGCACGCAGCACCGGCTCACCCGTGGCACCCATCATCTGCACCGCGAACCCGACGAGCAACGCGACGAACAGCGCTGGTAGCACCTCCCCCTGGGTCAGCGACGACACCAGCGTGTCCGGGATGATGTTCAGCACCACATCCCAGGCCCCACCGGCCTCGCTCGCGGTCTTGGCCAAGCCCTGTCCCGCGTCCGCGGTAGCGCCCACATCCAGACCGGTCCCCGGCTGCAACAGATTGCCGACGAGAATGCCGATGGCCAACGCCACGGTCGACATCACCAGGAAGTACCCGATGGCCAGACCACCGACCTTGCCGACGGTCGCCGCTGCGCGCACCGAACCGATACCGAGCACGATGGTGCAGAAAATGACGGGCGCGATCATCATCTTGATCAGATTGACGAACATGGTCCCCAGTGGCGCGAAGGATTCTCCGACGCCCGGAGCGAGCCAACCGACGAGAATGCCTGCTACCACGGCGATTATGACCGCAATGTACAGCCAGTGCGTGCGGTCGCGGCGCTGTGGTGTTGAGTTGGTCATGACCGGATAATGCCCTCCGAGTGGTGCCCGGCGTGAGCTGGCTCACGCTCCCAGGCAGAATACTGGTCGACCGGGCGAGGCCGGGTCGATGTTTGGTGCATATCGTTCAGTCGGAGGACACAGCTAGTGAGACGCGGTCGGCTATCCCTGGCCGGTCAGGCATTCGCCCTGCAACTGATCGTGCTGGCGGTGATGATCGCCACCGGCGTTGTCCTGGCGGTGCTCGACGCCCGCCACGACAACGACGTGATGACCACCAGGGAAGTGACCGACGTCGCGGTGAGCATCGCCGAGTCCCCCTTTGTCGTCGACGCCCTGCGCACCCCCGATCCCACCGCCGTCCTGCAACCGGTGACCGAGCATATCCGCGCGGACACCGGGATGGATTTCATCGTCGTGATGGCACCCGATCGCACCCGCTACACCCACACCACGCCCGAACGGATCGGGGAGAAGTTCACCGGCAATATCGACAGGGCCCGTGCCGGTGAGACTTTCACCGAAACCTTCACCGGCACACTCGGTCCGTCGATTCGGGCGGTCACCCCCGTCCACGACGAGCAGGGCAACATCGTCGCGCTCGTCTCCGCCGGGGTGACCAGGGCCAAGATCAGCACCGAGCTGTCGTCCCAGGTGCCCGCGATCTTCGCCGCCGCGCTGGGTGGGCTCGTCCTCGCCTCGATCGGATCGTTTCTGCTCAGTCGCAGGCTGCGCCGCCAGACCCACGGCCTCGCGCCGGACGAGTTACGGGTGATGTACGAGCACCACGATGCGGTACTGCACTCGATCCACGAAGGACTGCTGGTCTTCGGCCCCTCGGGTCTGCATGCCGAGGTGGTCAACGACGAGGCACGCCGACTGCTCGATCTGCCACCCGGCGCCATCGGCCGCGGTGACCTTCCGCTGTCCATGCAGCGGATGAGCTGGGGCAAGGTCCGCGACGAGACACACGTGACCAACGATCGGATCCTGCTGATCAACCAGGATGTGGTCACCTGGTCGGGACGTCAGATCGGGACCGTGATGACGATCCGCGACCACACCGAATTGCGTGCGGTGATGGGCGAACTCGACTCCGTACGCAGTTTCGCCGAATCGCTGCGTGCCCAGGCACACGAGTCGGCCAACCGGCTGCACACCGTGGTCACCATGGTCGAGCTCGGCCGCTATCAGGAGGCCGTCGCCTTCGCGACCGCGGAGCTGCAACTGTCCCAATCGCTGATCGACCGTCTGCTCAGTACCGTCGGCTCACCGTCATTGGCGGCGCTGCTGCTCGGCAAGGTGAATCAGGCCAGCGAGCGCGGCATCGAACTCACCGTCACCGACGACACGGCACTCGAATCGACCGCGCCGCTCTCGGCGCACGAGACAGTGACGCTGGTCGGCAACGTCATCGACAACGCGATCGACGCCGCGTCCGCGACCGACGACAGCTCGGCGGGGTGGGTGGAAGTGACCGTGCGACACGAGAATTCGACCGAGACGAGCGATAACCAGACCGCGACCTTGCAGGTGCGGGTCGCCGACAGTGGGCCAGGCATGTCGGAGGAGGCATTCGAAATCGCCGCCCAGCGCGGCTATTCGACCAAGGCCGACCACTTCGGGCTCGGCTTGGCGCTGGTGCACCGACTGGTCGACAGACACGGGGGAACGATTCGAACCGAACGGAACCCCGAAAGCGCGGTAACCGTAACGATTCCGCGAAAGGAATACACATGATCCGGGTGCTGATAGTCGAAGACGAGCCACTCATCGCCGAGGCGCATCGCACATACGTCCAGCGCGTCACGGGATTCGTCCCGGTGGGTATCGCACACTCCGGGCGCGCGGCGATGCGCGCGGTCGCCGACGCCGCCGCCTACGGCACACCGATCGACCTGGTGCTCATGGACCTCGGACTGCCCGACACCAGCGGGTTGGAAGTGGCCGCGGCGCTGACCGGGGTCACGCCGAGCCCCGACGTCATCGCGATCACCTCCGCCCGCGATGTGGCGATGGTGCGCACCGCGGTCGCGCACGGCGTGGTGCTGTATCTCCTGAAGCCGTTCACCTTCGCGGCATTTCGCGACAAGCTCGACCACTATCGCGAGTTCCGCGCCTCGCTGCCGTCGAACAACGACACCACGGTCTCCCAGCACGAGATCGACCGCGCGCTCAGCGCCCTGCGCACCACCGATCTGCGCGCCTCGACCCCCAAGGGCGTGGCGCCGCAGACCCTCGACGAAATCTCCCGCGCCGTCCGCGCCGCACCCGAAGGCGTCACCGCGGCCGACACCGCGACCAATGTGGGCGTCTCGCGCATCACCGCGTGGCGCTACCTGGAGAAATTGGCCGAGGACGGTCTGGTCACTCGACGCTCGGACTACGGGCGCGCGGGCCGACCGAAAACGCGGTATCTCTGGAAGACCAAGCACGCCAACTGATTCGGCTGTGTGCCTCAGATGTGCGCGCGCCTCAGACGTCGGTGGAGAAGCGGATGCCGCCGTCGGGGATCTCGACGCCGGGCCACACCCGCGCGCCGCGCAACAACTCACAGCGGGCGCCGACCCGCGCGCCGTCACCGATCACGCCGTCGCGCACCAGGGCACGCGGACCGATGATCGCGCCGAACCCGATAATCGAGCGTTCCACCGTCGCACCCGCCTCGACCACCGCACCGTCGAACAGGACCGCGCCGTCCAAGCGCGCACCCGCACCGACCTCGGCGCCGCGACCGACGACCGTGCCACCGATCAGCAACGCGCCCGGCGCCACCCCGGCACCCGCGTGCACCAGCGACTCACCACGCTGCCCCGGCAAGGCCGGTGAGGGCGCGATACCGCGCACCAGGTCAGCCGAGCCACGCACGAAGTCCTCGGGGGTGCCCATGTCACGCCAGTACGAGGTATCGACGTGTCCCTGGATGTGCGCGCCCTCGGCCAACAGCGCGGGAAACACCTCACGCTCCACCGACACCGGACGGCCCGAGGGAATCTTCTCGATGTATTCCCGGCGGAATACGTAGCACCCGGCGTTGATCTGATCGGTCGGCGGATCCTGGGTCTTCTCCAGGAACGCCGTCACACGGCCGTCGGCATCGGTGGGCACGCAGCCGAAGGCGCGCGGGTCGCTGACCCGGACCAGATGCAACGTCACGTCGGCGTTGCTCGATTCGTGGGTCCCGAGCACCTCGCCGAGATCGGTGCCGCCGAGTACGTCACCGTTGAACACCATCACATTGTCGGCGCGCAGCTTGGGCAACACATTGCGGATGCCGCCGCCGGTGCCGAGTGGTTCGGTCTCGGTGACATATTCCAGCTCCAAGCCCAGATCCGAGCCGTCACCGAAGTGTTCCTCGAACACCTCCGCCTTGAACGAGGTGCCGAGCACGACGTGAGTGATTCCCGCCGCGGCGATCCGGGCGAGCAGATGGGTCAGGAAGGGCAGACCCGCCGTCGGCAACATCGGCTTGGGGGCCGACAACGTCAACGGCCGCAGCCGCGTACCTTGCCCACCGACCAGGATCACCGCATCGGTGTCCGCATTCCCTGCCATCACGCTCCCCTATGTTCACCTGGGTTGACTTATCGCGCGTGCCCGAGAGCCGGTGACAGGTTCACCTAGCGGCTTGGTCGCCCCGTGCTTGTTCACGCAGCGCAGATCGAACCGCAATCCGGCAACGCACCGCAAGTCCGAGCCGAAGCGCGACCCGCAATGGTGCCTGCCACCAGTGCGGATGCCGGTCGGCCTGGAAACGGTAGGCACTCGCGTGATGGGCGGGCAGCATCGTCTCCGGGTGGCGACCCGCCGCATGCCCCTTGGCATGGGTGACCTCGGCATCCGGCACGAACACGTTGTGCCAGCCCGCCTTACCCATCCGGTCGCCGAAGTCGACGTCTTCCATGTACATGAAGTAGCGCGAGTCGAAGCCCTCGATCGAGTCGAACGCGGCGCGGCGCACCAGCAGACACGAGCCCGACAGCCAGCCGACAGCCCGTTCGGAGATCTCCTCGTTTTCCTGCCGGTACCTGCGCGTCCACGGGTTCGACTTCCAGACCATGCCGAGGATGGCGTGGCCCGCGCCGTCGAGCAGGCCGGGGACCTGGCGAGCCGAGGGGTAGAGGCTGCCGTCCGGTTCCAGCACCTTCGGTCCGAGCGCGCCGGCCCTGGGCCAGCGGCGCGCGGCGGCGAGCAATTGGTCGATGGAGTCGGTGCCCCAGCGCACGTCGGGGTTGGCGATCAGGACGAATTCGAGGGTGGGGTCGATCTCGGTGACCGCGCGGTTGATCGCACCGCCGTAGCCGATGTTTCCGCCGGTCCGCAGCAGCCGGACATGCGAATTGGCTTCCGCGGCGAGCTCGGGGGTGCCGTCGACCGAACCGTTGTCGGCGAGGATCACCTGCGGCTTCTCGGTGGTCGCGGTGGTGAGGGTGGTGATGAAGTGCTCGAGGTGTTCGCCGGGTGAATAGGTCACCGTGACGACGGCTAGTTTCGCCGGTACCTCGTTCGCGGAAGCTGTGTTTTCCGATGCCGTGCCCGTCGACGCGGTGCTGTCCGACGCTGTCTCGCCGGACGCGGTGCTGTCCGACGCTGTCTCGCCGGACGCGGTGCTGTCCGACGCTGTCTTGCCCGACGCGGTGCTGCCCGACGCTGTCTTGCCCGACGCGGAGCTGCCCGACGCTGTCTTGCCCGACGCGGTGCTGCCCGACGCGGTGTTCTCGGAAGCTGTGTGCTCGATCGCCCCGTCGTCGTGCGTCGGTGCGTCGTCGTTCGTTGGCTGGCTGCGCTCACTCACACCCGCGGAGCCTAGTCCGACCGTGCCGCGCGCTCAGTCGGCGGTGCGGACCAGCGCCTCCGACAACGCCGCCCGCCACGGACGCAGTGGGGTGAGTCCCGCCTCGGCCCAGCTGCGGTGGGAGAGCACGGAATACGCGGGACGGCGCGCGGGACGGGGAAAGGCGGACGAGTCACACGGGCGCACGCGCTGCTGGTCGGCGCCGACACCGTCGAACACCGCGCGCGCGAGCTCGAACCAGGTGGCCTGGCCCGCGTTGGTGGCGTGCAGGACAGACGGCGCCGCGGGGGTGGCGGCCAGTTCCAACAGTCCGGCAGCGAGGTCGGCGGCGTAGGTGGGAGCGCCGAGCTGGTCATCGACCACGTCGACGGTGTCGCGCTCGCGTTCCAGGCGCCGCATGGTCGCGACGAAATCCGCTGCGCGCCCGGTGTACACCCACGCGGTGCGGACGATGTGCGCGTGCGCCCCCGAGCCGAGGACGGCCCGCTCCCCCGCCAGTTTGGAGGCACCGTAGACGCTCATGGGCGCGGTGTCGTCGGTGATCTCGTAGGGCCGTTCGGCGGTGCCGTCGAAGACATAGTCGGTGGAGACGTGGATCAGCCTGGCCGCACGTTCGGCGCACACCTCGGCGAGCACGGCCGCGCCGGTGTGATTGACGGCGAACGCGGCGCCTTTCTCGGTTTCGGCGCGGTCTACCGCGGTATACGCCGCACAATTGAGCACGACGGCGCCCGGAGTGATCACCGCGCGGATCGCGTCGGCGTCGGTGATGTCGAGTTCCGCACGTCCGTAGGCGTCCGCGTCGGGGGCCAGACGCAGCAGTTCGGTGCCGAGCTGTCCGCGTGCTCCGGTGACGAGCAAGCGGGGGGAGTCGAATGCGGTGGAGGCGCTCACGCGGGCCAGTCTGGCACGCCGGGGCACCTGCGGTTGAGGTCCGTAGCGGTAGCGGTTGGTTAGCCTGGATCGATCAGGGGGCCTTCGAGAAGCAGTGAGAAGTAACGGGGGTCTGTGATTTTCGCGGCACAGGGACACCCGGATCGGCGAGAGGATGACAGTTGTCTCAGCGGAGGGGCACGATGGCGCAGTCGCGGCGCTTCGGAGTGGACAGCGATCCTGTCACATTCGGTCCGATGCGCGTAATTGCGGCCGTCGTCTCGGTGGTGGTGCTCGTGTGCACGGGTTTCGCGTGGCGCGGCGTCGACGGACTCGTCTCGAATATCGAGACCATCGGCAACCTCGGCCTCGGCGGCGGCAGCGACGGCGCGGTCGACATTCTGCTCGTCGGCGTGGACAGCCGCATCGACGCGCACGGCAATCCGCTCTCCGACGACGAACGCGCGATGTTGCACGCGGGCGACGACGAGGTCGGGACCAATACCGACACCATCGTGTTGCTGCGTATCCCCAATGACGGCAGATCCGCCACCGCCCTTTCGTTGCCGCGCGATTCCTACGTGGACATTCCGGGCATGGGTGAGGGCAAGATCAACTCCGCATACGGGGTGAGCAAGGAGAAACGCCGCGAAACCCTACTGAACCAAGGGATTTCCCCCGGGGACGCCGAACAGGAGTCCACCGAGTTCGGTCGCCAGACGCTGATCAAATCGGTGGCCGACCTCACCGGTATCTCGGTCGACCACTACGCCGAGGTGAGCCTGCTCGGCTTCGTGCTGCTCACCGACGCCGTCGGCGGTATCGATGTGTGCCTGAACGAAGCGGTGGAGGAACCGATGTCCGGCGCCGACTTCCCCGCGGGCAATCAGCGACTCGGCGGACCGGAGGCGCTGAGTTTCGTGCGCCAGCGCCACGGGTTGGTGCGCGGCGACCTCGATCGGATCGTGCGCCAGCAGGTCTATATGGCGCAGTTGGTGCAGCAGGTATTGAGCGCGCAGACCCTGAGCAATCCCGGCAAACTGCGCGAACTCAGCGACGCGGTCGGGCGCACCGTCGTGCTCGACGAGGATTGGGACATCCTCGCGTTCCTGCAACAGCTGAAGGACCTTTCCGGCGGCCAGGTGCAGTTCGAGACCATCCCGGTCGCCGACCTCAACGGCGAGACGGGCGACGGCGAATCGGTGGTGCGGGTCGACCCGAAATCGGTGCAGAAGTACGTCGCCTCCCTGGTCGAGGAGGATCACAGTAATGACGCCCCGGCCGCGCACAGCGGCATCGACCCTGCCACCGTCACCGTGGACGTGTACAACGCGAGCCGCGTCGGCGGACTCGCGAACACCGTGGCACAGGCATTGAGCGGCAAGGGTTTCCAGCAGGGCGAGGTCGGGAACTATCCGGGTACGAGCGTTTCGAGCAGCCGGGTACTCGCCTCCGACAGCTCGGACCCGAACGCCGCGGCGGTGGCCGAGGCGCTCGGCGGGCTCACCGTGATGGCGGACAATTCGATCCCGGAGGGTGCCATCAGCGTCGTGTTGGCGAGCGACTATTCCGGTCCAGGCTCGGCGGCCGGTAGCATGTTCGATCTGTCCGGAAACTCGACCTCCGCCGCCACCCCTGTCCCGCCGGCGCCACCGATCGACGCGGGCCAGAACGGACCGAAATGTGTGAATTAGACGATGCGTGACCCCGACCAGGCCCACACCCTGACCGAAGCGATTCTCGATCCCATCCTCGCGCGTGAACCCGCGAATCCACGCGTCACCTACTACGACGACGCCAACGGCGCCAGGATCGAATTATCCGGGCTGACCCTGGCGAACTGGGCGGCCAAGACCGCCAACCTGGTCCGCGACGAGTTCGGCCTCACCCCGGGAGCACGGGTCGCCGTGCTGCTTCCCGCACATTGGCAGACCGCGGCGGTGCTGCTCGGCTGTTGGTGGGCGGGCACCGAAGTGGTGCTCGGCCCGGACGACGACGCACACCTGGCGTTGACGACGCCGGATCGACTGGCCGAGACCGAGAGTGTCGGCGAAGTAGCCGCGCTGTCCTTGGACGCGATGGGCACCCCGGTGCGCGATCTCCCCCTCGGGGTCACCGATTTCGCCACCTCCGTACGCGTGCACGGCGATCAGTTCCTGCCGGGCGGCGCGGGAGCGGCACTCGACGGCATGCCGGTGGCCGAGGTACTCGCCGCCGCGAAGAAATCCGTTCTGCGCCAAGGATTTTCCGAGAGCGACCGGGTGCTGTCGAGCACGCCGTGGGAGACACCCACCGAGCTGATCGAAGGTTTCGTCGCGGTACTCGCGGCAGGGGCCTCACTGGTGCAGGTCGCCAATCCCGACCCGGACCAGCGCGAACGACGGATCGAGACCGAACGGGTGACCGCGCAACGCGAATAGCGCCTCCTACCGCGGTATCGGTCGAGGTCCAACCGTAGACCGTTCTCACCCGCGCCGACCCACCGTAGGCTGGTGTGATCGAACCAACAACGGTGTCGGTCAGCAGACAGGTGGTGACACACGGTGGATCTGGACGGCAAGCATCTCGACGGCAAGCGCGGACCGCTCGGCAGGGTGCGGCCGCACTACTGGCTGCGCTGGCTCACCGATCACGGCGTCGCGCGCGTGGCACTGCGCACTCAGGCACGTCGCGGCGACGTTTTCGCCGAATTGATGGGCGGGCCGCGCGGATTCGACGATCCGTACCCGTTGATCGAACAGTTGCGCACGAGCGGCCCTCTGGTGCGCGCACCGTTGACCTACGTCACCTTCGACCACAAGATATCCCGGAAAATGCTGCGTGACAGCACATTCGGCATCCCTCCCCGGCAAACTTTCGACAGCGGGAACGCGCTGGATTGGTTCGCCAAGCGGTTCCCGCTGCCGCCGAGCCCGGTCGAGCCGCCCTCGATGCTCGTCATCAACCCGCCAGAGCACACCCGCATGCGCAAGCCGGTCGCCTCGGCGTTCACCCCCCGCGCGATCACCCGACTGAGCGAGCGTGTCGAGTCGGTCACCGAGCAATTGCTGCGGGAACTACCCGCGGGCGGCTCCGTCGATCTGATGAAGGACTTCGCCGCGCAAGTGCCGATCGCGATCATCTCCGAGATGCTCGGCTTCCCCAACTCGGACAGAAACCTGTTCCTCGCCTGGGGCGACCGGATGACCCCGCTGCTCGACCTCGGCATCTCCTGGCGCACCTACCGGCGCGCCCTGCTGGCCATGGAGGTGATGGACGGCTACCTCGACGAACACATCGCACACCTGCGGCGCAGTCCCGGCGACGACATCCTCAGCACCCTGGTCAGCGCTGGCGAGCTCGACAATCGCTCGCTCAAGGCCACCGCGAGCCTGCTGATGGGCGCCGGATTCGAGACGACCGTCAACCTGATCGGCAACGGCGTCGCACAGTTACTGGCCCATCCCGATCAGCTGGCACGGCTGCGCGCCGAGCCCGAACTCTGGCCCAATGCCATCGAGGAGATCCTGCGGATCGACCCACCCGTACAGACCACGGCGCGCATCGCGCACGCCGATACGGAGATCGCGGGAGTGCCGTTGGGCGCGGGCAGCGTCGTCATACTCTCGCTCGCGGGCGCCAACCGGGACCCCGCGGTGTTCGACGAACCCGACCGATTCGACATCGCCCGACCGAACGCCAAGGACCACCTGTCGTTCAGCAACGGCTTGCACGTGTGTCTGGGCGCGAGCCTGGCACGGATGGAAGGGACCTACGCGCTGCGCGCACTGTTCGACAACTTCCCCGATCTGCGCCTCACCGAACCACCGCGACGTCGAAAACTGTTCACCCTGCACGGTTTCGAGCACATGCGGGTCGGACTCGGGCGACGCAGCAGCGTCGAGGCCGTCGCGGCGACGCACTAGCGCCACTAGCCGAAACCGACGGCCTGGTCGCCCCACGCGGTCTGCAGTTCGAGATCAGGGCCGTCCACCACGTGGTCGACCGCGTCGATCAACAGGGTGCTCCGGGTCTCGGGACGATACGGCGGCCAGTGTTTCGACCCGTCGATGGCGGCGGGCACGCTGTGCGCGGCGAAAGCAAGCCAGCGCCGCATCACCCGCCCCGACACCTCCATCGCCGCCTTACGCCCACCGAGCCAGAAGGTCGGGTCGTGGTTCAGCGTGCCGAAGTTGCCGAAGACATAGGGCAATTCGGTCGCATGCCCGGCACCGACCTGGGCGGCGCGCAGCATCGGCGTGGCATGGTCGAAGCGATACACCCAGGTGGGTGAATGCGCGGCGTGCGCATCGGCCACCCAGTGGGCGGGCATGCGGAAGGCCGCGTCGGTAGACATCGCCAACGCGCCCCTGGTCTTGTCGAGATTCGGGTAGGCCGAGGTGATTTCGGCGATCCGCTCGTGCGACAACTCGGGGTGCGCGGCAGCGACATCGCGCAGCATCGCGTTCACCGCGTCCGGCGTCACCGGCATGATCGGCGAACGCAACACGCGAAACAGCGAGGCCTCGTCCTTGTTCGTGCCGATGATCAGCGGCACCCGATGCGAGCGACCGTGCTGAAATCGCTCGATCGGGTAGGTCGGCAACAGATCGCCGTCCACCACCGGTGCCGCGGCGAGCCGACCCGGTTCCTTCAGCGGGATCTCGTCCAGCAGAATCCCCGCCGCCGCCGTGATTCGGTCGATCGGACATTCGAGCAGTTCCCCCGCGCGCGCCGCGGGTAGCTCCATCAGTTCCAGAAAGCGTTGTGCCACACCGGCCGCGCGTTCCTGACCGAACACCGTCGTCGCGGGCGGGCTCTGTGCGATCGCCTTGTGGAACAGACCGGCCGCGTACGGCGAGGTCAGCAATGCCGTCACGCATCCACCACCGGAGGACTCACCGAACAGCGTCACATTGCCGGGATCGCCGCCGAAGGCCGCGATATTGTCGCGCACCCACTCCAGCGCGGCGATCTGGTCGTGCAGGCCGAGATTGGGCACGAAGTCCGCACCCAGCGAGGACAGATCGAGAAAGCCGAGCGCGCCGATCCGGTAGTTCACCGACACCACGACGACATCGCCGGTGGCGGCGAGCTTGCACCCGTTATAGATCTCCTGCGCGGCGGTGCCGAGGCAGTACGCACCGCCGTGCAACCACACCATCACCGGTCGCGGGTGGCCGCCGTCGTAGCCGGGGGTACGCGCGCCGAATCCATGGCGCGGCGCCCACACGTTCAGCCACAGACAGTCCTCGCCCATTTTCAGGTCGGAATCCACCGGCACCATGTCGCCCATGGTTTGCGGCGCGATCTGGCCGAACTCGGTGCAATCGCGCACGCCCTCCCACGCCGAGGGTGGACGCGGCCGTGCGAAGCGCGACGCACCGGCCGGGGCGGCCGCATACGGGATGCTGCGCCACCCGAACACCGAGCCGTCGCGCAGCCCACGGACGTCCCCGTAGACCGTCGTGGCGACCGGATCGGCAAGGTCGTCCTGCCCCTGCGACGACTCGAAGAATTGAACGCTCATCGCTGACCTCCTCATCCTCTCTCAACGAGAGTACGTGGAAGATCAGCCGCGAACGCCCCGGTCGACCGAGGATCGCCGCGCCGGAAGGCTCAGTCGCGGCGATCGGCGTGGCCGAGATCGCGCTCGGGTGCCGCCAGGTCGCGCACCCGCTGCTTCAGCACGGCGATGTCGGGGAACCCGCCATCGGTCTTGCGCTCCCAGACCTGAACGTCGTCGACGGTGATCCGGAAGACCCCGCCCTGGCCTGGCACCAGCGCCACCTCGCCGAGGTCCGTCCCGAAGGTGCTCAACAGCTCCTGAGCTATCCACCCGGCCCGCAACAACCACCGACATTGCGTGCAGTACTCGATCGCGACCCGTGCCATGCCGTCGACGCTACCCACCGTCATGACTCGACAACGCCGTCCAGGTACGTCCACGCGCCGTCGCTGCGGGTGAAGCGACTGACCTCGTGCAGCTCGCCACGGCCGGTGGTGTCACGGTAATGCGCGCGGAACTCGACCACGCCGTCGCTGTCGAAGGGCCCGCCGCGCTCGGTGCGGACGATCTCCAGGAAAAGCCAACGCAGGTCGGTGTCGAGGTCGAGGCGTGTGGGCCTGGTGCTCGGATGCCAAGAGCGCAGCAGGTATTCGCGCTCGGCGGTGGCGAACGCGCTGTAGCGCGAGCGCATCAACTCCGCTGCCGTCGCGGCGGGCCGCTCACCACGCAGCACCGGCCCGCAGCAGTCGTCGAACACCTCACCGCGCCCGCACGGGCACCGTCGCACTGCACTCATGACGCCCGATCTTGCTCGCCCGTCGACGGCGGCGGCACAGCGGGCCGCTCACCCACCCAGCACCGGGCCACAGACAGCAGTTGTCGACACCACCTCGCGCCCGTGGAGACCCTCCGCGCCCTCATCGGGCCCGGTCTTGCTCGCCCGTCGACGTCACCGGCACGGCGGGTCGCCCGAGCGCCCGCCACCGCGTGGCGGTCGGCGACACGCCGGTGCGTACGGATTCGCGCATCGGCAACGCGATCCGTCGCTCGCGAGACATCGAATACCTGAGGGAGGCGCCGGACTCACTCGTTCGAGCCGCACGCGGCGAGCCCCGACAAATCGAAAGAAGGAGCCACAACCATGAACCTCGAAGTCTTGAGCACCGGATCGGCCATCATCGGCGATGCGTTCAACCTGGTAGGCAGCGTAATCGGGCTGCTGGGCCTGTTCGGCGGCTGACGCGGTCGACCGCGTCAGCGGGCGGGAACCGCCGCCAACCGGTCTGCGATCTTCGCCGTTTGTTCGCGCCAGCGCCGCAGGTCGGTGACGCTGGGCGCGAGTTCGTAATCATGATGGTGGGCCGCGCCCGATAGCGCCGCCCACAGGGTCGCTACCTGCGCCGCCTCGTCCTGCCCCGCGAAGGTGCGCAGGGCGATCAATTGCGCACGCATCGGGCACCGCATCAACGCCGGCTCGACGCGCAGCCACACCTCGTCTACCGCCTGTTCCAGCGCGATCCGCAGGATCCACGCGGTCGCACGCGACCACAACCCGCCCGCGTCGGTCACCGAGCCCGCGAGCAACAGGTCGACCGTGTGTAACCGCTCCGCCACCGACGGCCGATCGACCCGAGACCGACGAGCACCGGGCTTGTGATCGCCCGGGCCGCGCGCCGGTCCACGCCGCGCACCGCGCGATCCCCTTCGCCGGTTCATCGGGCCGCGCTACGTGCCGACGGTGGGGTGGCCTCGCGGGCCAACCACGCCACGAATTCCTCGGTCTCGGCGATCAGTTCGCGCATGCTGCATCCGATCGGAACATGCGCTCCCGCCGTCGCGTCGCGCAACGCCTCGACCACCCATTTCCCTTCCATCGCAACGAGTTTCTTATTGAGGTCGTCGACCTTCCCCCCGACCCCCATGACCGCGAGCGCGACTTTGGCCCTGGTGGATTTGGCCGCATCGATACGGCGTTGCACCTCACGATGATTCATGCCGTCGGCGAGCAACGTGCTGCGTGCGCGTGCCAAAGCCGCCGCCTCCACGGCCGAACGACAGCACGTCGCGACCAACTCATCGGCGATGGCGTGCGGCAGCTGCGGTGTGCGTACCAGCGCACGCGCGTCGTCGAGATAGCGGCGCACCGGGTCGCTCGATACCCGCACCTCCACCACCGAACGATCCCTGCGCTGTACCTCGAGCACGGTGGCGTCCAACTCCATCCTGCGCACGGCCTCGGCCAACCGCTCGTCGTGGGTGAACACCACCACCTGACGTGTCCACGCCACCGCGGCCAACACCATCGCCAACCCGTCCACCTTCGCCGGGTCCATCGCCTGCACGGGGTCGTCGATCATCACGAAGCGGAAAGGGCTCTCCTCCACGGTGGCGCGCGGCAGGAACAGCGAAAGCCCGAGCGCGTGCAATTCGCCCTGGCTCATCACCCCGAGGGCGGCGCCGTCCACGTCGTCGACGGTGACGTCGAGCAACACCCTTCGCGCGGTTCCGGCGTTGCCCTGCAGGCGAATCGCGCCGAGTTCGACATTGCTCTGCTGGCGCAGCGACTGCCACACCCACCGCGCTGTCGTCTCCAGCGGTGCCATTCGCTCCCCGCGCAGACCGGCCGTCGCGGATTTCAGCCAGTCCTCCGCGCGCCGGACGGTCCGGAGTTCCGGTGCGCGCGCCGCGACTTCTCTTGCACCGGAAAGCCATTCGTTGATCCTCGGCGCCAGCGGAGCCCACACCTCGTCGAGCCGGTCGAGTTCCTTGCGGGTGCCCTGTTGCAACAGCGCGAGCGCGTCGGCCAGGCGCGCATGGGTGTGCCGGAAGCGACTGGGCAGGTCGTCGGAGTACTCGACCATGCGCAGCTCGGCCCATTCCCACCACGCGGCGCGCACGGTCTCGGTGTCCACCGCCGGTGGGCAGCCCGGTTCGCAATCCAGTTCCTGCGGAACAGGATCCGGTAGCGCCGTCGCCACGCGCAGCGCGTCGGCCAATTCCGATCGTGCGGTGGTGAGCGCGTCGACCCGCGCGGCGAGCGCGATGATCGCGGCGTCGGTCTCGCGCGCCCACGTCTCGTCCAGCTCGCCGCGACCGCACACCGGGCACGGGCACGGGCCGCCAGCCGCATGGTGATCGCGTGCGCGACGCAACAATTCGAGTACCCGCAGGTCGGCCTCCGCGTCGGCGGTGGCGCCACGACGACGTGCCGCACCAGCGTCCGCGAGCCGCGCGGCGACCACCTCGACCTCGGCGACGCTCGGCACGCTCAGCCGCGCGATCGCCCGCAGGCCGGACGGGCCAGCGGGATCGTCGGCGGTGTCGAGTACTTCGCGTCCCACCGCGACCAGGTCGGGTTGGGCGGGACGCAGCAACGCGGCCACTCGGATCGCGCGGTCATCGGCCACCGCACTGAGTGCGTCGATCAATTCGAGCCGCTCCTGGCGCGAATCACGCACCGCGCGTTCCAGATCGAGTCGGCGGGTGCGGATCCGCTCCTGTGCCGCGGTGAGCTCGTCGAGGCCGAGCAACTGGTGCAGCGCGTCGAACAAGTCGCTCGGTTTGCCGTCGACCAGCGCGCCGAGTTCGCTGTAGGACAGGAAGGGACGGTAGAGCTCCAGGGTCGGCGCCCACGCCTGGACATCGAATTCGCTCGGCGCCTCGGGCGGGTATTGCTCGGTCCAGTTCGCGTCGGCGAGGTCGGCGTCGGCCTCCCATTCCTTGGCGATGGTCAGTCGCGAGTCGGCACCCGCCGCGAGCAGTTCGAGTTCGATCCGCGCGGTGTCGCCGTCGTGCAGGTTGCGCCAGCCTTCTCGCCAGGCCGAGGAGCGCCCGTCCCAGCGTCGATTGCCGCCGGTGAGCACGAGTTCGGCGGCCTCGGCGAAGCTGGATTTGCCGCTGCCGTTACGGCCGACCACGAGGGTCAGTCCCGGTCCCGGCGGCAACCGCAGCTGCGCCTCGGGCCCGATGCCGCGAAATCCGCGTACCCGGACGGTCTGGAGGAAAACCCCGGTCTCGGTGGTCAGGCGGGCGGCCGGCGCTTGCTCGAACTCCGTTGTCGGCGAATCACTCTCGGAGCCACCGAGGGCACGCAGGACCGCACGCGACACCGAGGGGGTAACCGAGGAGTCCTCCGCGAGCCGCCGTGTCACCACATCGATGAGCCGAGGCGCCACCTCGGAATCCGGCCGCATCCAGAAAACCCCCTCCACGCCAGCCGCGACGCGCCCGCCGACCGACCCCGTGCGCGGCACCATTGTCGAACTGTGCCAGACGCTACCCGATCGTGATCGAATCGCCCACCGTGTCGCGACCACGAAGGGCGACAACGGCACCTGAACCTGCCCGCGGGGATGGATTATGGCCATCGAAACGGCTGGGCCTGCGTCTCGATGTCCACCCCTCGCCAACCCCGACGGGCAGCTCGGTGTGTATCACCCGAAGCGGGTGGCCCGGTCGGAGCCGAACAGATCAGAATGCCAGAGTGTTCCCGTGAGCACAAGGTACCGGCAGACCGAATAGGGCGGGGCGGCAAGAATTTCCGTGCCGACCACCGAGGGACCGTCGACCTGTCGGTGGGGTGGGGTACAAATCCGGGGAACCGAGGGAACGGGGGAAGGGATGGGAATCCACCACTGCACGAGGACCGAGGAATGACGCCATGGTCCGAGGATCAGGTGACGGCACTCGCGCCGGATATCGCATCGGTGAGCGCCGCGCGCAAGATCACGAGTCGATGGCGCGAGACCGGCCAGCACGGGAGCGCACTGTGGGGGTTGCATCAACGCGGCGGGCCCTCGCCGTACCAGACGATCGTCGACCTCGACGGTCCGGCGTACAAATGCTCATGTCCCAGTAGAAAGTTCCCCTGCAAGCACGCCTTGTCGCTGCTGCTGGTGTGGAGTTCGGGACAGATCCAGCAGGTCGCCGAGACCCCCGACTTCGCGTCGGGATGGCTGGCCGGCCGTGCGCAACGCGCGGCGAAACAGTCGGCGGCACCGGCGGAACAGGCGGCGAGCCGGTCCGCGAATCCGGCGACGGCGCAGCAGCGCCGAGTACGCGTCACCGCGGGCCTTGCCGAATTGGAAGTGTGGCTCGGCGATCAGATTCGGACCGGGCTCGCACAGGTCGACCGCTCATTCGAGGCGTTCGACGCCATCGCGGCACGCATGGTGGACGCACAGGCACCCGGTATCGCCTCGATGCTGCGGGAATTGCCGCACGCCGTATTCACCAGGGCGGACTGGCCCGAGATCGTGTTGCGCGAATACGCGAGGGCGCACCTGCTGATCGCGGCGCATCGGCGCGTGGACGACGTGAGCCCGGCGGTGCGCGCCAGCATTCGCGCACACGTCGGCTATCAGGTCACGATCGAACAGGTGCGCGCCGAACCCGGCGTCCGCGACCACTGGATGGTGCTCGCGGTACGCACCGCTGAGCAGGAGCGGCTGTTCACCCGGCGCACGTGGTTGCTCGGACGCACCAGCGGACGGTGGGCACTGGTCCTGGAACACTCCTTCGGTTCGCCGAGCTTCCCCGGCGAGACGACGCCACCCGGCCTCCTCGTCGACGCCGAACTGCATTTCTATCCCGGCGCCGCGCCGCTGCGCGCCGTGTGGGGCGAGCGCCACGGTGGGCCTGAACCCTTCACCACCCTGCCGAGCTCGCCCGATCGTCCTGGAACACTCGCGGCGGCGGCCACCGACCACGCCTCGGCGCTCGGCGCCGACCCGTGGCTGCGGTCGTGGCCGGTCCTGCTCACCGCTGTGGTGCCCTCGGTCGTCGACAACCGGTGGTACCTGGTGGAATCCGACGCCACCGCGTTGCCGATCGCGCCCTGCTCTCGGCCGTGGCGACTGCTGGGCGTATCCGGCGGGCACCCGGTGACCGTGCTGGCGGAATGGACGGTGGACGGACTTTTGCCGCTGGCGGCGCATACCTCGGGCGAGATGATCGACATCGGACCGGAGTCGAGCAACGACGAGCGCGGATCGACGAATTCCGGTGCCGCACAATCGCCGAGCCACTCCGCGTTCTCCGCAGGACTCGGCGAACTCGCCGCCGTCGCCCTACTCGGCACCGCGCGCCGCACGCTCGAAGACCGTCAGCTCGCCGAGCCGGTAGGCGCGGCGGCGGGTCGGTTGTCCACCGATCCCGCAGCGCGCCTGCTCGAATCCGCCGCGCTGCAAGACCTGTTCAGCCGTGGCGGTGCGCCGACGGTCACCGCGACGGCACCGAAACCCGCGATCGACGACCAGCGCCGCACCCTGCCGCGCGCGGCATCGGCCCGGCTCGCCGGGATGCTCACGCAGCGCTCGGCCTTTCTCCCCGAATGGTTCGAGGCCGCCGCGCCCCATGACTACCGCGCGCCCGACGCCCTCTGCGCACACCTGCTCGCGCATGCGAAGAAAACGACCGCCGTGCGCGAACCACTACTCCGGCTCGCGGGCGAGCGCGGTGCCTGGCTGGCCGAACAACACCCCGAGTGGCGAACGATGCTGTCGCACAACACCGCTCGACCACCCGATCAGCGACCCGACGACGTCTGGCAGTTCGGTCGCCCCGCCGAGCGCCGCGAATGGCTCGCCGCGCTGCGGCGCACCGATCCCACCCGCGCCCGTGCGGCGCTCGCCGCGAGTTGGCGCACGGAATCGGGTCCGCTCAAGGCGGAACTGCTCGCACTGCTCGGGCCGCAGCTCGAACCCGCCGACGAGGCGCTGGCGCAGACTGCGCTCGGCGACCGTCGAGCCGATGTCCGCCGCACGGCCGCCGGACTGCTGTCGCGGCTGCCCGATTCGGCGTTCGCACACCGCATGCGCCGCAGGGCCGAGCAGTGGATCCGCGTCGAACGCTCACGACGGCACACCGAACTCGTCGTGGCACTGCCCGACCCGCTCGACGCCGAGGCCGCCCGCGACGGCATCGGCGACCACGGGGTCGAGTTCACCTACCGCTGGTCCGGCGCGCCGGACCGGACCGCGATCCTGCTGCGACAACTCGTCGCCGCCACGCCGCTCGAGCACTGGACCGGCCTGCTCGGCGCACCCGACCGCGTGGTGCTGGCCACCATCGACGACCGTTTCCGGCAACCGGTCTTCGACGGCTGGATGGATGCCACACTCGCACACCGTGATTCGGTCTGGGCTCGGGCACTTTTCGATGCCGGCGTTCCCACCGACCTCGCCATGCTGCGGCGACGCGAGCTCTTCGGACTGCTCCCGACGCACGACCGCACGGCACACCTGCTGCGGCTGGACGGCTCCTGGTTGTCCGAAATCGAGGCGCTGCTGCCCGCGATGCCACACCCGTGGCCGCAATCGCTCGCCCACCACCTGGTGTCGCTACTCGCCGAACGCGCGAAGATCGCGGCGCACCGTCCCGAGGCGTACGGCACCACCCCGAACGCACACCGCTCATTGCTCACCGCCGCATCGCAACACCTGCCGGTGACCACCGAAGACGCCGTCGCCGCAGTCGCGCGCCGCTGCGCGGACCCCGTCTGGGAGCGGGCTTTCGACCAGCTCGCCCACGACCTCACCCACCGCTCGATGATGCTCGAGGAGTTGCAGTAACCATGCCGACCACCACGGACCAGACCCTGCTTCGCCCCCACGCCGAACAGGCGTACGCCGAGGAACTGCGCGCACTCGCGGCGGCCGACGAACGTCCACGCCCGCCGTCGTGGCAGTTGTCGCCGTGGGCGGTGGTGACCTACCTGCTCGGCGGCCGCCTCGACGACGGCACCGTGATCTCCCCCAAGTACGTCGGCCCGCGCCGATTGATGGAGGTCGCGGTCGCGACGCTGGCCACCGACCGGGCGCTGTTGCTGCTCGGTGTGCCAGGTACCGCGAAAACCTGGGTTTCCGAGCACCTTTCGGCGGCCATCAGCGGCGAGTCGACGCTGCTGGTGCAGGGCACCTCCGGCACGGCGGAGGAGTCGATTCGCTACGGCTGGAACTACGCGCGCCTGCTCGCCGAGGGGCCGAGCGAGGGTGCGCTGGTGCCGTCACCGGTGCTCACCGCCATGCGCGGCGGCACCATCGCCAGGATCGAGGAGCTCACCCGCATCCCCTCCGATGTGCAGGACGCGCTGATCACGGTGCTCTCGGAGAAAACGCTGCCGATCCCCGAGCTCGGCACCGAAGTACAGGCCGCCAAGGGCTTCAACGTCATCGCGACGGCCAACGACCGCGACCGCGGCGTCAACGAACTGTCCTCCGCGCTGCGGCGCCGCTTCAACACCGTGGTGTTGCCGCTACCGGCCAGCGAGGACGAGGAGGTCGCCATCGTCACCCGCAGGGTCGAACAATTGGGCACCGCGCTGGAGCTGCCCGCCGTACCCGCCGCGGCCGAGGAGGTACGCCGCGTCGTCCGGGTATTTCGCGAATTGCGTTCCGGCAGCACCGAAGACGGGCGCACCAAACTCAAGTCGCCGTCGGGCACGTTGTCGACGGCCGAGGCGATCTCGGTGATCACCAACGGCATCGCGCTGTCGGCGCACTTCGGCGACGGCGTGCTGCGCGCCTCCGATATCGCGGGCGCGGTACTCGGCTCGGTGATCAAGGACCCCGTCGCCGACGCCGTGGTCTGGACCGAATACCTGGAGGCCGTGGTGCGTGAGCGGCCGGACTGGTCGGACTTCTACCGTGCCTGCCGCGAGGTCGGCAGGTGAGTGCCGATCGGCGGGAAACCGCCGAACCCGTCACCCGGGTCTTCGGCATCCGCCACCACGGCCCTGGTTCCGCACGATCACTGCGCTCCGCGCTGACCGACTTCCGCCCCGACGCCATCCTGATCGAGGGACCTGCCGACGCCGACCCGCTCACCGGCTATGTGGCGGCCGAAGGGATGAATCCGCCGGTGGCGCTGCTGGGCTACGTACCGGACGCACCGGCGAAGGCGGCGTTCTGGCCGTACGCCGCGTTCTCACCGGAGTGGCAGGCGCTGCGCTACGGCGCAGAACACGAAGTGCCCGTGCGCTTCTGCGATCTTCCAGCCGCGACGGTGCTCGCCATCGAGGACGAGCACGCCGACCGATTCGACCCGTTGCACGAGCTCGCCGCGGCGGGCGGGTACGACGACGCCGAACGCTGGTGGGACGCGGTGGTCGAATCCACGCCCGACGCCACGGCTTTCGACGCGATCGCCGAGGCGATGGGCGCGCTGCGCGAATCCGCCGCGCCCGCCGCGCCGACGGTGGCGACCGACTCGGTCGCCGAGGCCCTCGCCGACGAGCCGAGCGCACGGGAACCCGAGGTACCCGCCGTCGACGCACACACCCTGCTGCGCGAGGCGTATATGCGTCAGTCCATGCGAAAAGCGTTGAAGGATGGGGCTGTTCGACTCGCCGTGGTGTGTGGCGCCTGGCATGCCCCCGCACTCACCGGCGCACTGGGCCCCGCCGCACCCGACGCCAGGCTGTTGAAGGGGATGCCGAAGACCAAGACCACGCTGACCTGGGTGCCGTGGACCCATTCACGGCTCTGCGCCGGTTCCGGCTACGGCGCGGGTATCACTTCGCCCGGCTGGTACCACCACCTGTTCACCGAAACCGAACAACCCGTCGCGCGCTGGCTCACCAAGGTGGCCGGGGTGCTGCGTGCTCACGATCTGCCGGTCTCGAGCGCGCACATCATCGAGGCGATCCGCCTCGCCGACACCTTGGCCAGCATGCGCGCACGCCCCTTGGCAGGGTTGTCCGAGGTCACCGAGGCCACCCGTGCGGTGATGTGTGCGGGCGACGAGACGATGCTGCGGCTGGTGGTCAGCGAACTGGTCGTCGGCGAGGCGCTGGGCTCGGTGCCCGAAGACACCCCCACCGTGCCGTTGGCAGCCGATCTGCGCGCCAGGATCACCTCGCTGCGACTGAAGCAGCAGCCGCGCAGTCGCGCCCTCGACCTCGATCTGCGCAAGGAGCGCGAGGTCGAACGGTCGCGACTGCTGCACCGGCTGCGGGTGCTCGGCATCGGATGGGGAACGCTCACCACGGGTGAGGTGCGTTCCACGGGCACCTTTCGGGAGACATGGACGCTGGAATGGCGCCCGGAGCATGCGATTTCGGTCATCGAGGCGTCGCGCTGGGGCACCACCATCCGCACGGCGGCCGAGGCCAAGATTCTCGACACCGCCCAGGGCACCGACCGCACGGTCGTGGACCTCACCAACGCGGTGGAGGTCGCTCTGCTCGCCGATCTCGGTGGGGCGACCGATGGCCTGATCGCCCGGCTGGCGTCGGTCGCCGCCGTGGATCACGATGTCAGCCACCTGCTCGCCGCGCTGCCCGGGCTGCTCGCGACACAGCGCTACGGCGATGTGCGCGGCACCGATACCGCGGCGATCGCCCACGTGGCCGAGGGGCTGCTCGTGCGCATCTGCGCCGGTCTCCCCGCTGCGGTGACCGGCCTGGACACCGACGCGGCGACCGAGTTCCGCGCGCTGCTCGACGCGGCACACACCGCGATCCGCACCGGCGACGACGAATGGTCCACCGGCGAATGGCTCGCAGCCCTCGCCCGCCTCGCCGACCGCGACGACGTGCACGGCGCACTGGTCGGCCGCGCTGTACGCCTCCTGGGCGACGCGGGCCGTCTCGACGAGAACGATTCGGCGCGAAGACTTTCGGCTGCCCTCTCGGTCGGCAACACCGCCGCCGCGAAGGCCGCATGGATCGACGGCTTCCTTGGCGGCCGCGGCCTATTACTCGTCCACGACCGAAACCTGTTGCGTCTCATCAACGAGTGGCTCCTCGGCCTGGACGACAACGAGTTCACCGAAGTCCTCCCCCTACTGCGCAGAACCTTCGGCGCCTTCGAGTCCGGCGAACGCCGCGCCATCGGCCAAGCCATCCGCACAGACAGCGGCACTCACTCGAGCACCGCCACACGCGAACAGTTCGACTACGACCGCGGCGAACTCGCCATGCACACCGCGCTCGAATTACTAGGGGCCGCACCATGAATGACAATCTTCTGCGACGTGGACGCAATAGCCGACATGCACCGGCACGATCCGCGCGGCCTCGCGAACTCGAGGACCGCCCGCACCGATACCTGTTCACTCGAGAGCGGCCACGTCCCACTCAGCTGGTCGACCGCGTACCCGCGTGGGTGATCGAGCGAACCCACGCCGCGCGTGCGGACCGCCGCGCACCTGGCCGCAGCCATCTCACCGAATACCGAACCAGAGCCACCCTTCCCACACCGAGCCCCCTACTCGGCCATCTGCTGCGCGCAGAGAACGCGGCTTTCGCTCGGTTCGAGCACGCGCGGCCAACGACGTGGAAGCGCGCGATCGCCCACAAGCCGAACGGACCGACGAGACGGTCGCGACCCGGCTCGCCGACGGTGGCGCCGGCACGCCATCGCGGCGCTACCGCTGCCGCGGAGGCCGACCTACGAGTATCGAATTGTCGCGTCACGCAGGCGATCACCATGCCGCCAGCGGCCCGTGGCCGTATCCGGTCCGCTATACCGAATCCGGCGGCCGCCCATAACTTTTCCGGTCTCGGCAGCGCTCCGCGCGAGTGCGCTGTCCCTGCGGCGTCGGTGCGCCCGAGTCGGCGAATTTCGCTCCGCCGAGACATCGCGACCGTCACGGGGCATACCCGAGGTGGCGATCAATGCCTTCCGTCCACAGATCTCGAAGGAGAGGTGTGATGTCCGCACCCGATGAGACCGCGACAAATCACACGCAGGACAGCGAGGATCATGCACGCCGTTGGCGTTTGGTGCTCGGTTCGGCCGCCGAGGCCGATCTCGGCGCACCGGGTTCGGCCGAAGACATGGCGATGGACCGCGCATTGGCGGCGCTCTACAACACCGATGACAGCACGAAGTCGCGCGGCGGGGACCTGGGAGCGTCGGCGCCTCGGGTAGCTCGCTGGCTCGGTGACATCCGCACCTATTTCCCCACCAGCGTGGTCGAGGTGATGCAACGAGACGCGGTGCAGCGCCTCGATCTGACGCAATTACTCCTGGAGCCGGAACTACTGGAATCGGTGGAGCCCGACGTGCACCTGGTCGGCACGCTGCTGAGTCTCAACCGGGTGATGCCGGAGACCACCAAGGCGACCGCGCGGCTGGTGGTGGAGAAGGTGGTGCGCGAGGTGGAGCAGCGCATTGCCGCGAAGACCGTCGCCGCCGTCTCTGGTGCACTGAATCGAGCCGCGCGCATCGCCCGACCACGACTGCGCGATATCGACTGGGACCGGACCATTCGCAAGAACCTCGCGCACTACCTGCCCGAACACCGCACGATCGTGCCGGAACGACTGGTCGGCTACGGCCGCAAATCCCACGCCGTGCAACGTGATGTGGTGCTGGCGATCGACCAGTCGGGTTCGATGGCCTCCAGTGTGGTGTACGCCTCGATCTTCGGCGCGGTGCTGGCGAGCATGCGTTCGCTGCGCACCTCGCTGGTGGTGTTCGACACCGAGATCGTCGACCTCACCGACAAACTCGACGATCCGGTCGAGGTCCTATTCGGCACCCAGTTGGGCGGCGGCACCGACATCAACCGCGCCATCGCCTACTCCCACTCCCTGATCACCCGCCCCGACGACAGCCTGTTCGTCCTGATCTCCGACCTCTACGAGGGCGGCATCCGGGCGGACATGCTGCGCAGAATCAACAGCATGAAGGACTCAGGCGTACAGGTCGTAGTCCTGCTCGCCCTCTCCGACGACGGCGCCCCCTCCTTCGACCACGACAACGCCGCAGCCCTCGCCGCCCTGGGCATCCCCGCCTTCGCCTGCACACCCGACAAGTTCCCCAACCTGCTCGCCGTCGCCCTCGACCGCGGCGACATCCGCTCCTGGGTCGGCACGAACATCACGGGCTGAGGGCATCTCGACACCAGCACCGACTGCGCAAGGCGACGCGGCGGACCGCAAGGAAAACCGTCACGACTTTTGACCCCGTGAATCCGCAGTGCCACTATCGAACTCAGCGGTGTGGCGTTCGGTCGCGCCTGTTTCGGTGTCGACCACGCTCAGTGCCTCGACCTCCACGGTCGGGATATCGAGGGAGTCGGGTTTCGTGGATTCCAGCATTATGTCGCTGAATTCCTCGGCGCTGTAGGCGAAGCCGTCCTGCGCGAGGATCGACCAGTGGCCGTCGACCTGGTTGTGCAGATACCCCTTCACCCCGTCGTCAGTGGGCGCCATGGCCGCAGCACGTATCCGCCGTTGCGGCCCCAAAGCAAGACACGCCCGGACCGCGGCAACGCCCTCGATTGGCGTTCGCCGAGCAAACACGACCCGGTCGATTGGGCTGATCGCGTTCTCGGCCAACGCCTGATCGAGCAAGCGGGAGTAGTCCGCAGTGGTGAGGAAATGGTCTTCGCACCACCACATCCACTCCGCAATCGACTGCGGCGCTTCATTATTCACGGTGCATCCTCATTCTGGTGGGACGCGGCGGCGGGAGATCCGCACACCGGGACCGCTCAACACGGGCCGGCTACCGGCGAGAATCGCACCGACAGCCACCGCGACGAGCGCAAACGCCACAGAGATCAGGCCCGTGAGCATCGCCACCGCCTCATTTCCTCGGTTTCCGGGGCGCGCAACCCGTCGGCGAGACGCTGCAACATCGGGAGATCCGCGGTGTCGGTCGGTCTGAATACCAGCACCTCGACTTCGGACGCTGAGAGCGGATGCGTCATTGCGGCCGACTCGGGTCCGGAACGATTCGGCCCGCCTCAACCAAGACATCCCACGCTGCGCGTTTGCGTTGGCAGTCCCACACCCGGCAGTCGACGTACTGGCGCATGACGTGATGTGCTTCCTCGACCGTGTACGGCTGCGTGGGTTTGATGTGGTGTACGCACCGTTCCCAAGAAGGAGCCTCGTCGGGTCTGTCGGTGATAGTGATCTCGGCCATCGAGCCCCCTCGAGATGTTGCTGGTCAGCTGGTGGGCCCCACCGCCGAGGAATCGAGTTCAGCCCGACGGCGGAGCCACAATCAGACTCACTTCCGCGTGGGTCGCGAACCAGTCCGCAAAACACACGCTGCCGATACGATTTCGATAGGGGACAACAGTTTCAGGCGATGACAGGGGAATAGATGATCGTCGAGGCGTGGACAGCTACCGAAGTGAAGGCGCTGCGTGTTGCGGCGCTCCGCATGACTCGCGAACAGTTCGGCGAGCGCCTCGGCTGGGCGGCGTCGACCGTGCAGAAATGGGAACACGGCGGTGCCCGTCGAGTGCTCGGCGATCGGGCGGCGACCCTGGATACCGCCTTGGCCGGACTCACCGCGCCCGAACTGGAGCGGTTTACAGCCGCCTTGACCGCAGCGGCGTGGGAAAAAGACGGGCATCCTGAAGGTACGGCCGCTGCCCCTTCAACCGATGAGGAGGACGATATGCGACGCCGCGATTTCGGCATCCTCGCCATCGCCGCTGCCACGACGCGCGTCGGACCGTCACGTATAAGCAGAGGCGACGCATCCCGCCTAGAGGCAATCGGCGCTGAGCTCGAGGCAACCGCACAACGATCCGGGGGAGCGAACCTGGTCTCTGATGGGACAGCCGCCCTCCGTAAGGGTCTCGCGCTGCTGGATTCGGGCACGTTCGACGCTCCGACCGGTCGCCTGTTGGTGTCCGCTGTCGGTCAACTTGCGGCGCAAACAGGATGGCTGGCCTACGACGCCGATCAACACGCTCTGGCCCGCCATTGCTTCACCGAGGCGCTGTCGCTGGCGGGCACCGTCGACGACGACTGGCTGACTGCATCCGTATGTCTCACTGCTGCATCGCAACCGATAGCCCTCGCGCGCAAAGGGAAAGGGTCAGCGTGTCGTGCGCTGCCTTTGACCAGTCGCGCTGCCGACGCGATGCGTCGCCACCCGCCGTCTCGCATCCACGCTTTGGTAGCCGTGCGAGAAGCCGCCGCGCTCGGCGTCATGGGTGACAGCGGCGGATTCGATCGAGCCATCGCTACCGCCTGGCGGGAATTGGAGCGCGCCGAACAGCACGAGTCAGTCGATGAATGCCCAGCCTGGTTGAGGTTCGTGACCGCGCAAGAGATTCGAGGGCACGAGGCGCGCGGGTGTGCCTCGCTCGGCCGCAGTCACGCCGCGCTCAACCTGTACGAAGTCGCGAATACTGAGCGGGCCAGCCCCGGTAACCGGGCGAACACTGGGGCTTGGACTGCGTTGGCACGCACTCAGATCGGCGATTTGGACGGCGCGCTGGTTGGCGGGATGTCGGTTCTCACTCAACTGGAATCCGTCGTGGCTTCTCCCCGAACCCTGAAGGTTCTTGTGCCAGTGCGGAAGGCGGTGCAGTCACTGCCAGCAGCTACCGAATTTTGTGCGCGACTCGATCGCGCACTCAACGCCGAAGGAACGGTTTCCGCGTGATCGAATTCCGTCGCTACAACAATGTCGAGGCCCGCGATATCAGAGACACGGTGATGGACGTCTTCACCCGGTCCTATGTCGATGCGATCGCGTCGGGGGATCCGTTCGATTCGCCGCAGGCGTTCGGCGAACGGTTCGACTCCTACACGCGCGGCCCTGGTTTCGATCTGCTGGTCGCCTATTCCTCTGGCGTCGCTGTTGGACAGTCTTGGGGCTGGCCGTTGGGGGTCGGCGCCCGGTGGTGGGGTGGGCTGAAGCTCGACGATCCGGCCGAAGACCATGCCGCCTTCACTCATGAGGACGGGTCGCGCACCTTCGCGCTCTCCGAGATCATGGTGGACGCTGACCACACCGGCCGCGGATACGCGCGTGCTTTGCATGACGAGCTGCTGCGGGCGCGAAGTGAGCTGCGTGGGACTCTGCTGGTCGAACCCGACAATGAGCAGGCTTACGCGAAGTATCGGCGTTGGGGCTGGTCTCGGGTCGGGACCCTGACCCCGTCGTGGGATCACGCGCCGACTCTCGACGTGTTGGTGCGCCCCTTGAGGTAGGACGGCCATGAGCGCGGGCTATAGCCCTGCCCACACTCTCATCCTCCATTCCCGCCACCGGTCGGTCAGAGCGGTCCCCTTCGACCTGGGTAGGCGTGTGCTATACGCCTCGAGCCGCAGCCTCCGACCCACCAAGGATTCGTGCAAGCACCGGTCTGGGCACTCACCGCCGCGAGCGCGAAGGTTCGGCAGTTGTGGGAACCGCGCGACGAACTCGACGCTGTCGGCGCCGTGTTCGGTTATCGCACTGAACATCTGGTGCGGCGTGCCCGCGTAGCGGATCGGACCTGGCTCGATCCGATCCGCTGCGCGAGGCGACAATCACGCGATCAGCTCGGCTGAGCACTGTTGCCCGAGCGCGGTTAGCTCACACGTCGGCGATAACCACCAGCGGTGACGCCTGCGACACCCGGGGTACAACGCGTGTCTACGCGAGATCCGTTCCGCGATCTGATAGATGCGCCTGGTTCACCTGCGCACAGCTGGCCGTGGTGCTCCCGGCGATCACCTCACAGATCGGCGATAGCCGCCAACGGTGGTGTCCGTGCCGCACGCACCCCCGGCCACAGTGCCGCGAGCACGCCCACGACGGCCGAACCGACGAGCATCAGCACCAGTTGTGACCAGGGGATCGCGATCGCGTCCAGGCCGAGATCGCGCAGGGTGCGCAGGAATCCGATGCCCAAGCCGATGCCGAGCACCATGCCCACCACGGCGCCGAACACCGCGATCACCATGGATTCCAGGTAGATGCTGCGGCGCACCTGGGCGCGCTGCATGCCGACGGCGCGCAGCATGCCGATCTCTCGGCGGCGCTCCACCACCGAGAGGGCGAGGGTGTTGATGATGCCGAGGATCGCGATGACCACTGCCAAGGCCAGCAGGCCGTAGAGGATCGCCAGCAGGGTGTTGATCTGTTGGGCCTGTGCGCCTTTGAATTCCTCGCGGTCCTGCACCTGCACCACCACGAACGGTGCGGTCGCCTTTTCCAGATTCGTGCGCAGCTGCGCCGGATTCGTGCCGGGTGCGGCCTTGACCAACACCACGAAGTCGGTCTGGAAGCTGACCGGAATCACCTGTCGATACACCGCCGACGGCACGATCACCGGGCCGAGTACCGGGTTCTTCTTGTAGATGCCGGTGATCGTGAGCGGGATCTTCTTTCCGTCGAAGCTGCCCACCTCGATGCGCTGCCCGAGGCGCCAGCCACGATCGTCTGCCTCGTCCTGGGACACCAGGATGTCCGAATCACCCAGCGCCTTGGTGCCTTCCGCGAGATCGAAGGAGAGCACCCGGTCCAGCGGCCCGTCGGGCGAGGTGCCCGCGACCTGCTCGTCGCCGATCTTGACGGCTACGCCGCGGACCCCGATCGCCTCGGTGACTCCTGGCACCGAGGTGCGCACCGCGTCGGCGGCACCGAACGGAACCCCGATCGGCTGCGGACCCGCGAGCACGAAATCCGCCTGCACGCCCTTGTCCACCAGCACGCTCACGCTGGCCTTGGCCGAGGCGCCGAGGATCCCGATCGCCGCGACCAGCATCAAGCCGAGGGTGAGTGCGAACGCCGTCGCCGCGGTGCGCCGAGGATTGCGCACGGCGTTGTTGCGCGCCATCCGCCCGACCGGCCCGAACGGCCGAGTCAGCACACCGAGCACGGACACGACCGGGCGCGATAACGCGGGCGCGGCGAGCAAGACCGCGAAGATCAAGGCGAGCGCGCCGACACCGACCACGGTGGCCGCCGTGCCACCCGTGGACTGCGCACCGAACACCACGAGCACCACGCCAGCCACGGCGAGCACCACGCCCGCGATGGTGCGGGTGCGCAGCGAGTCACCCGCCGAGGCGAATTCCTCACGCATCGCCTCCACCGGTGGAATGCGCGCCGCGCGTCGAGCGGGTGCGTACGCGCTGAGCACGGTCACGACCAAGCCGACGAGCAATCCCACCGCGATGGTGCGCGGCAGCACCGCCATGGAGCCGGTGGGTAGGCCGAGGTCGAAGGCATTGAGTACCGAGGAAAGCCCATAGGCCAAGCCGATTCCGGCGACCAAACCGACAGCACTGCCGATCAATCCGATGATCAGTGCCTCCACCACCACCGAGGCGCCGACCTGTCTTCGGCTCGCCCCGACCGCGCGCAGCAGAGCCAGCTCGCGCAGCCGCTGCGCGACGATCATCGAGAACGTGTTGTAGATGATGAAGGTGCCCACGATCAGCGCGATCGCGCCGAACGCCAGCAGGAAATAGTTGATGAAGTTGAGCGCGTTGGAGATTTCCTTCTTCATGTCGGCGCGCACCTGGTCGCCGTTCTGCACCTTGTAGTCCGGCAGATCCTTGGCGAGGTTGTCGCGCAATTGGTCGCCGGGGATCCCGGTGGCGGCGAGATCGGCGTAGGCGACGTGCAGTCCGTCGGTGAACAGTTCGCGCGCCTGTGCGTCGTCGAACAGGACGGAGATCAATCCCCCGGTGTCCGAGGGCATGTCGAAGATGCCGGTGAGCGTCACCGGGACAGGTTCCTGCTTCGAGGGCACCAGGATCTTGGTCGGCTCGCCGACGTGCAGGCCGGCCCGTTCGGCGCCGCGCGGATTGAGCGCGATCTCCCCCGGCCGCGACGGCGGCGCACCCTGCACGAAGGTGTCGGGTTCGGCGACCGCCTTGTCCGGCGGCAGATACGACTGGCCGACGGTCGGCGCACCCGCGGTTTGCACCGCCTGCTTCCCGTCGGGGGTCAGCAGGACAACCGGCCCGTTGACGCTCGGCGCCACGGTGCGCACACCGGGATACTTCGCCAACTCGCCGACCACATTGTTCGGAATTCCCTGCGCCCCGCGCTCTTTCGGACTCACCCTCACATCGACCCCGCGAGCCTGACCGGCGAAGATGCCGTCGAAGGTGCGCTGCAAGGTGTCGGTGAACACGAACGAGCCCGCGATGAACGCGGTGCCGAGCACCACCGAGAGCAGGGTCAACGCCAAACGCACCTTGTGCGCGGAAAGATTGCGCAAGGCCACCTTGCGCATCGGGTTCGCGGCCATCACGCCTGCTCCAGTGCTTTCATCCGGTCCAGCACGGTGTCGGCGGTGGGGTTGCGTAGCTCGTCGACGATGCGGCCGTCGGACAGGAACACCACCCGGTCGGCGTAGGCGGCGGCGTGCGGCTCGTGGGTGACGATGACGACGGTTTGTTCGAATTCGTCCACGGCCGCCCGCAGGATCGACAGCACCTCCCCCGAGGCGCGGGAATCGAGGTTGCCGGTGGGTTCGTCGCCGAAGATGATGTCCGGCTTGCCCGCCAGCGCCCGCGCGCAGGCGACGCGTTGTTGCTGGCCGCCGGACAGTTCGCTCGGTCGGTGCTCGAGCCGGTCGTTGAGCCCGAGCCGTTCCAGCACGGATTCGAGCCACTTCTCGTCGGGTGTGCGACCGGCGATATCCAACGGCAGCGTGATGTTCTCGCGTGCGGTCAAGGTCGGCACCAGGTTGAACGCTTGGAAGACGAAGCCGATCCGGTCGCGGCGCAGCTTCGTCATCTCCTTGTCCGACAGGTCGGTCAGGTCGGTGTCGCCGATGCGCACCGTCCCCGCGCTCGCCGCGTCGAGCCCGGCGAGGCAGTGCATCAGCGTCGACTTCCCCGACCCGGAGGGCCCCATGATCGCGGTGAACTCCCCCTTCGCGAACTCCGCCGACACCCCGTCCAATGCCGTGACCCGTGTGTCCCCCGCGCCGTAGACCTTCGACAGGTCCACAGCACGTGCGGCGATCTCGGCCGGAACCGCCGCTTCGACGGTCTCGCTACCCACAACGTGCGAAGTCATGCCGCCCAGTCTTACCGCGTTCCGCGCCGCGCGCCATCGGGGATCTCCCCGACTCGCGAGTCAGCCGCGAGATCACGTCGTTCTCGTGCTGTCGACCCTGGCCTATATCGCGCATCGGTCAGCGCGACCGCCATCGATCGGCGACCTCGAGTTGACTCGGATGCTCGTCGACCAACACACAACGCCGCCCGCGAGGCAGCCTCCTGGACACAGGAAACACGGGCTTCGGGAACGCTTCGAGGGACCGGACCAACTGACACGAAGGGCAGCGGACATCCGGTCCCGGCACGGCGAACAGCGCCAACTGCCACCGACAGTTCCGGATCCAGGAACGGATTCCACCGCGCTTCGACAAAACCGCGCCCCCTCGATCCCCGCCAGCACCTCGATGTCGAGCCCGAAGCGCACCCCGCGCACCAGCTCAGCAGGTGTCCCTGCGCGCCGGGCCGCTCAGCGCGGGTCAGCCGATGACCCATTCGAAGGCAGCCGCCTCCGAGCGTGCGCCCTGCGCGGTACGCGAACGGTTGGGTTCGGCGAGGTCGGCCAGGAGTTCCTCGGACAACGACACCAGTGCGGCGAGAGTGTCGGGGGTGAACCAGTCGGGGCGGGTGGCGAAGAGGATGTCCTCGGTGGCGGTGTTGCCGCTGGCGCCGGGGGCGAAGGGGCAGCCGCCGAGGCCGCCGAGCGAGCCGTCGACCATGTCCGCGCCCGCGGCGATGGCGGCGAGGGTGTTGGCCACCCCCATCCCCCAGGTGTCGTGGCCGTGAAAGACGATGCGGCGCTTCGGCGTTCGCGTACCTACCGCGGTGATCAATGCCTCGACCTCGGCGGGACCGGCTTGGCCGAGCGTGTCCGCGATGACGATGTCGGCGGCGCCTTCGGTGCGCGGGTCGGACGCGATGGCCAGCACCCGCTCCGGATCGACCCGGCCATCGAACGGGCAGGTGAAGGCGGTGGCCAGGCACAGCTGGATCGCACCGCCGACCTCCTGTGCCAGCCGCACGGCCTCGGGCATGGCGGCGACACTGTCCTCGGCGGTGCGGCCGATATTCGCCTTGTTGTGCGCGTCGGACACCGAAAGGCAGTACTGGAAGTTGCGCACACCGGCCTCGGCGGCCCGCTGCACATGCCGAGGGGTCGCGACCCACACCCAGCAGTGTTGTAGCTCCGCTGGACTCAACGCGTCGATGAGTTCGGCGGTATTGGCCATCGGCGGCACCAGGTCCGGCCGAGCCATCGAGCCGATCTCCAGCGCGGGCACCCCGAGCGCGAGCAGCCTGCGCACGAGATCCACCTTCCGCGCGACCGGAAGCGGCTTCCCGGTCAGCTGCAAGCCGTCGCGCAGTGTGACATCACGCAGGATCGCCGTCATCGTTACTCCCGTTCCTTACGTGGCCCATCCTTACGTGGCCCACACATCACCCCACCCGAGGGTTTGTCGCCAGCTCCCGCCGGATTGGGGTGCAGGGTCGGCCTGCTGAATCCCGGCCTGCGCGGCTCCCACCGGTCGCGCCCGCCCGGCCTGCGGCGGTCCCTCGTGTGGCGACCCATCACGACACCTCCAGCGCGTCGATCTCGCTGGCGGGCATGCCGAGGAGATCCGCCAATACCTCATGGGTGTGCGCACCGAGGTCAGGCCCGACCGAGCGAATCGGCAGGGAGCGTTCGCCGATCACCGGGACGATGCCGGGAAATCCGACCGTCTTCGGTTCCGCCGCACCCACATCCACCGCGAACGGTTGAATCATGTTGCGCGCCCTGTACTGTTCGTCCGCGACGATGTCGGCGGCGGTGTAGATCGGCCCGCACGGAATCGCGGCGGCCTCCAACACTTCCAGTGCCTGCGCTCTGGTCCGCACACCGGTCCATTCCGCGATCGCGGCATCCAGTCGTTCGCGCTGCGCCCAGCGGCCCGCGTTGTCCTGCAGTTCCGGGTCGGCGGCGAGGTCGGGGCGATCGATCACCCGCATATAGCGTTGGAAGATGGCATCACCGTTGCCGCCGATGATGACGCTGGTGCCGTCCGCACACGGGTAGGCATTGCTCGGGGCGATACCTTCCATCCGGCCGCCGACCCGCTCGCGTTGGATCCCGTAGGCCAGGTAGTCCGGCACAAGCGATTCCATCACCGACAGGATCGCCTCGTTGAGCGCGACGTCGATCACGCGTTCCGCCAACGGAATCGGCGCAGCCTCGGGGTCGTCGTCGCTTCGCACTCGTTCCCGTTGGAACAATGCCATCACGGTGCCGAACGCGGCATAGATACCGGCGATCGAGTCACCGATGGATACCCCGGTGCGTACCGGAGCACGATCCGGGTCACCGACCAGCTCGCGCAGGCCACCGACGGCCTCGGCGACGGCGGCGAAGCCCGGCCGCTGTGACAGTGGCCCGGTCTGGCCGTACGCGGAGATCCTGGTGATCACCAAGCGCGGATTCGCCTCGTTCAACACCTCGGGGCCGAGACCCCATTTCTCCAGCATGCCCGGCCGGAAATTCTCCAGCAGCACGTCGCTGCGCCGGATCAGATCCAGCACGATCGCCCGGCCCGCTTCGGTGCGTAGGTCGAGCGTGATCGACTTCTTGTTCCGGTTCACCGTGCGATAGAGCATCGAGGTGTCACCACCGTAGAGCCGCCAATTGCGCAGCTCGTCACCCACTTTCGGGCGTTCCACCTTGATCACTTCCGCACCGAAATCACCGAGAATTCGTCCTGCGGTGGGTGCGGCGATGTAGTTGCCGAGTTCCAGGACGCGAACACCGTCCAACGGCCGAATACTCATGGGTACCAGTGTGGACCATGCACCGCCCGACAACGGTGCCAACCTGCCCACCTACTGGCACCCATGACATCCGACCACCGCGTCGCGCCTCGAGCGCGGCGGCGACGCGCCGGTCGGAAACTCGAAAGCGGCGAGCTCAGGAGGCGAGCCGCCGCGGCTCCTCGATGATCGAGTAGTGCTCGGCGCTGCCCGCGACGCTGATGCTGGTCGCGCCGTCGACGCCGACCGGGATATCGCCCGCGAGGGTGATCCTGGTGAGCTTGCGGGCCTGGCCGTCGTAGTCGTCGATGGCGTAGTGCTGGGTGGCACGGTTGTCCCAGATCGCGACATCGCCGGGCTCCCACGACCAGCGGGTGGTGTTCTCCAACCGGGTCACCCGATCCTGGAGGAGCCGGAAAATGGCCTGCGACTCGTTGGTGGACAAGCCGGTGAACTGCTTGACGAAGTGGCCGAGCAGCAGCGCGCGCTCGCCCGTCTCGGGGTGCACCCGCACCACGGGGTGTTCGGTTTCGTAGTAGGTGGAACGGAATTCCGCCCGGTACTTCTCCGACTGCGCGTCGGCGTGCCGCGCGTTGTTGGCCGCGTAGTCGTAGACGTTGGTGTGCACGGCACGCAGGTTCTCGGCGAGCAGCCGCAACGAGTCGGGCAACGATTCGTAGGCGGCGACGGTGGAGGCCCACGTGGTGGATCCGCCGTAGCTGGGCAGGGTGACCGCGCGCAGAATGGAGGCCTTCGGCACCCGGTCGACGAAGGTGACGTCGGTGTGCCAGCTGTTGGCGCGGCCGTACTCGGAGTCGATGGCCAGGCTCTTCTCACCGTGCGAGGTGACGGTGGGGTGCGGGGTGGTCGGGCTGCCGAGCAGTTCCGCGAACCGGTACTGCTCGTCCTCGGTGAGGTGGTCTTGACCACGGAAGAAGATGACCTTGTTCGCCAGCAGCGCGCGCCGGATCACCTCGACCGTCGCGGCGTCCAGGTCGCCGCCGAGGCGAACGTTATCGACCCTCGCGCCGATCTTCGAGCCGAGCTTGGTCACCGAGACCGTGCCTTGGGTTGCGGGTGCGACCGTCATGGGATCACCTTCGCTGTCGAGTCGAAATGCGTACTCCTCGAGCACAACACCGACCCGCCCGCGCGACCAGGGTTGTCTTCGACCTGATCGCAATCGGCGGCTCAGCCCAGATGCTCGCGCAGGTAGGCGAGGTCCTCGGCGATACCGTCCGCGGGAGTTTCCAGGATCACCGGGGCATCGGCGCTGCGGCACACCTCGGCCAGGAGCGCCGGGTCGATGGTGCCGTCGGCGAAGTTGGCGTGGCGGTCGGCACCGGAGTCGAATTCGTCGCGCGAGGAGTTCAGGTGCACCAGGTCGATGCGGCCGGTGATCGCCTTGATCCGGTCGACGACGCCGATCAGCTCCTCACCGCCCGCCCACGCATGGCAGGTGTCCAGGCAGAATCCGGCACCGTACTCGCCGACCGCGTCCCACAGCCGCGCGATCGAATCGAAGTACCTCGCCATCGCGTGATTGCCGCCCGCGGTGTTCTCGATCAGGATCGGCACGGCGAATCCGCCCTTGTCCTGCTGGCGCAGAAAGAGCTTGCGCCAGTTGTCTATTCCGGTTTCCACTTCGGCGTCGGACCGTACGTGGCCGCCGTGCACCACCAAGCCCAACGCACCGAGGTCGGCCGCGGCCTTCGCCTGCTGGGCGACGGCGTTACGCGAGGGCATCCGTAGCCGGTTGTTCAGGCTCGCCACATTGATCTGATAGGAGGAGTGCACCACCACATCGATCGGGCTCGCGAGGATCTGTTCGGTCGCCGGATGTGGGGTGGGCTTGTCCCAACCCTGCGGGTCGACGACGAACAGCTGGATGACGTCGGCGCCGAGTTCCTCGCCGAAGCCGATCGGATCACTGTCGCTGCGAACGTGTGCTCCAATGCGCATAGGGTCAGCGTATCGAGGGGGACCGACAACAGCGGCGACGATGGGCGATCCGAGTCCGTCGCGCGCCGGGTGTTGCGCTCCGGCGGCCCGGTGGGATACACCCTTGTGTTCCGTACTCGATCCGACGAAGTTGTGCGAAATCCGGGGGTGAATGCCGTGTTACGCAGCGGCGATGTCTTCGCGGGGTACGCCATCAAGCGTGTACTCGGCCAGGGCGGCATGGGAACGGTCTACCTGGCACGCCATCCGCGCCTGCCTCGGCTGACCGCGCTGAAATTGCTCAATCGCGAGCTGTACTCCGATGCCGAGGCGCGCCGCCGGTTCGAGCGGGAGGCCGATCTGGTGGCTCAGCTCGACCACCCGAATATCGTCACCGTCTACGACCGGGGGGTCGAGGACCGACAGCTGTGGATCTGCATGCAGCATGTCGCCGGATCCGATGCCGCCAGCGCCGATGTGCACGTGCTCGCGCCGGATCGCGCGGTGCAGATCGCCGCCGAGACCGCGGCCGCGCTGGATTTCGCGCACCGCAACCGGGTGCTGCACCGCGACGTGAAACCGGCGAACATCCTGCTGGCGAAGGCCCCGATCGGGCAGCACGAACGGGTGCTGCTCACCGATTTCGGCATCGCGAGCATGCGCGACAGCGAGAGCACGCTTGCCTCGGCGGGCACGATCAGCGCGACCATGGCTTTCGCGGCACCGGAACAACTGAGCGGCCGTCCACTCGACGAGCGCGCCGACCAGTACTCGTTGGCGTGCACGCTGTTCTGGCTGCTCACCGGAAGCGGACCCTTTCCAGGCGCTACTCCCGTCGCGGTGCTCAACGGCCACCTGCACGCCCCGGTGCCGTTGGTGAGCCGCCTGCGCCCCGGCCTGCCACCCGCCTTGGACCAGGTGCTCACCCGAGCGATGGCCAAACACCCCGCCGACCGGTTCGGCAGCTGCACCGAGTTCGCGAACGCCGCCGCGCAGGCGCTGATCGCCCCACCGCGCACCGGCGGCATGCGTCCGGTGACCGCACCCTTCCCGTTGACGCCACCAGTACCGGAACACACGCCGCGACAACCGGTTCAGGAGCAGAGTCGTCCGAGGCAAGACCGGTCACCGTCCCACCGCCCGCCGCCGCACCAACCGGCACCCGGCCAGCCAGCGCGGAACGAACCAGCACATGACCAACCCGTGCGCACGCCACCGCCACAGCCCACCTCGGTACCACCCCCACCCACGTTCACGCCGCCGCGTCGACCCGTGCGCCCCCGCACGATCGAACTGCCCGACTTGCCACGGCGACCGGGTGGCTGAAACCGCCGCCGTCACCGGGCGATCGCGCTGGATCGGCGCCGGTACCGAGCACTCGTCGACGGGAGACGCCAAGCACCGAACGGCTGCTAGGGTTTCGATGATTTCCGTGGTCGGCCGCACACCGGATCACGCGTATTCGTGCGAGGCGTCGCGTCGTCGGTGGGTCCCGATACGCGACGAGAAGTGGAGCAGACATGCTGGCCAGCGGTGACGTCTTCGCCGGTTATGTCATCGAACGGCAGCTCGGCCGTGGTGGCATGGGTTCGGTCTACCTCGCGAAACATCCTCGGCTGCCGAGGATGACGGCGCTGAAGCTGCTGAACCAGGAGATGTTCTTCGACAAGGAGATCCGGGCGCGATTCGAGCGGGAGGCCGATCTCGTCGCCCAGTTGGATCACCCGAATATCGTCACCGTCTACGACCGCGGCCTCGACAACGAGCAGCTGTGGATCTCGATGCAGTACATCGACGGCGTCGACGCCGCCTCGGTGGACCCCACCGCGCTGCCGCCCGAGCGCGCGGTGCAGATCGTCAAGGAAACCGCGGGAGCACTGGACTACGCCCACCACCACGGCGTGCTGCACCGCGATGTGAAACCGGCGAATATCCTGTTGGCCCGTGGTGGCGGCGGTCGCGGTGAACGCGTGTACCTCAGCGACTTCGGTATCGCCCGATTGCGTGACGACTCGGGACATCTCACCCAGACCGGCACCTTCACGGCCACCGTCGCCTACGCCTCACCGGAGCAGTTGTCGGGCACCAAGCTCGATCATCGCTCGGATCAGTACTCGCTGGCGTGCACGCTGCACTGGCTGCTCACCGGTAAGGGGCCGTTTCCCGGCACCAACCCCGCCGCCGTCATCCAAGGGCACCTGCAGGGCGCACCACCGGTGTTGAGCGCCGCGCGAGCCGGATTGCCGTTCGCACTCGACGCGGTGCTGGCCAAGGCGATGGCCAAGCAGCCAGGCGACAGGTTCGCCACCTGCGCCGAGTTCGCCGCCGCCGCGCACCGCGCCGTGACCGGTCAGAGCGCATCGGCGATCCCGGTGGCCGGTGGCACGGGGCCGTCGATACCGACCGCCGGACCGCAGTCGGTGCAGCCGACCATGATCCGACCCGGTACCACCGGCGCACCGTATCCGACCCAACAGCCGCCGACCGGCGGGCCGAATCAGGCCGCGGGACCTGGCTATTCGACCGGATTCACGAATCAGCCAGCTCCGACCATGTTCAACCCCGGTGCGATGCCGAGCGGACCGCAGCGACAGTTTCAGTCCGCACCGGACCAACAGTCCGCACCGCAACAGCAATTCCAGTCCGCCCCGCACCAACAATCCGCACCGCAGCAACAATTCCAAGCCACAGCGCAGCAACAGTTCCCCTCTGCGCCGCCACAGCAGTTCTCGGCGGCGGGGCCGTACGGTCAGCAGCCCGCGCACCCGTACGGGCGAGCGCAGGGACCGCGGTACGGTCCACCGCCGACATCATCGGGCTCGAATACGAAGGTCGGGCTGATCGTCGCGCTCGTGGTCGCCGTCGTGCTGCTGATCGGGGTCGTCATCGTGGTGATCAACCTCGCCAGCGACGCGGAATCTCGATCCGCCAGCAGCACAACGTCTTCGACAACGAGCGGCGCGGCTGCCCCGATCACCGCCGACTCCGACGCCATCAGCGCGGAGTTTCCCGGAATGGTTCCCGCCTCCAGCAGCGGCGACATCGGCTACCACGGCGCCTCGTGCTGGCTGGCCTCGACCACAACGCCGACGCCGGACAAGGGCGAACCGGACTTCGGCACCTACGCCGCACAGTGGCGGTGCTACAAGGGCAACAACAACTCCGACCCCTACTACCGGTTCTATGTGTACGAGTCGGCCGCACAGGTGCAGTCGGTGCTGCGCGCCCTACCGAGCACGGCCGCCGAGTCCAGCGCTACCGCGGGCGGCAAGCCCGCCACCAACTACACCATCATCGAGGACGGCGCGAAGATGGTCACCGCGTTCTCCGGCGACCCGGATCGCGCACAGTTCCTGATGTACACCGACGCGTTCCTCGCCGATTCGAGCACGGAACTGATGACCTGGTGGCGGTCGGCGCCGTTGTAGCCGGTTATCGCGCTGCCCTGCCGACGAATTGGTGTCGCACGAATTCGTGGGTCGGGTGGAAGCCGATGGACTGGTAGATCTTGTGCGCGGTCGGGGTCGCCGTATCCGCGAACAGGCAGACGTCGAGCCCTTCGGCCCGAAGCAAACCCGCGACGTGCGCGCTCAACGCACTGGCCACGCCGCGCCCGCGTTCACTCGGCGGGGTGTAGACCGGCCCGATCCGCGACCAGCCATTGCTCGGGATCTGGTGTGCGGCAAGCCCGACCGGTCGTCCGTCGCGTTCCCAGAGCCACCAGCGGCCCGCGTCGACTCTGCGGGCGATACTGGACGGCGCGATCTGGTGACCGTACATATCGGTGAGCCATTGCGCGCACAGCGCGATATCTGCCCTGGTCACCTGGCGCGCAGCCCCCGTGGCATGGGGCACACGTAGCACGCCGAGCCGGTAGAGCCGCACGGTGTATCGGTATCGAAAATCCTTGCCTACCAGCCGATACCAGTGCTCGGCGAACTCGGTGGCCGCGCTCATCGCACCCTCGACGCCGCCGCTGTCGGGTGCCACCTCGGCCAGCGCCTCGGCGACCGCCGCCAGGCTGCCATCCGGTAGCTCCCCGAGATATACGTCGTTGCCCTCGACTCGCATAGCGACACCGATAACGGGAGACTGCGCGTCCTCGACGTGCACGGTGAGGTAGTGGCACGGCGCGGGCCTCGCGTCGATACCCGCGAGGTGGTCGGCGACCCTGGTGCTGATCACGGTGTGTCGCAAGAGATCGCGAAGCAGAAACGGCTCGGCGCGCGAGCGGAACTCGGCCGGGTCCGTGGTGATCTCGATCCTCACAAAGAATCAGGATATCCGGCGAATATGTTGTCCAGTCCGCTTTTTCGTACAGTTCGCCGACGGTATCCGCGAACCAACCGGTCGCTCATTCGTTTTCGGTCGTTGCCACGGTCGCCGTTGTGGCGCGCGTGCGTGCTCTGAGTTGCAGCAGGATCAAGCCCGCCGTGCAGGCGAGAATCAGACCGGCAACGGTGATTTCGACACGCAATCCCGCGATGCCGACGACCGCGCCGATCACTCCGACCAGAAAGCACAACCAGGCCGCGATGCGGGAGACCAGCCAGAGCGGCGATACCGACTGGTTGGCATCCGGATGCCGCTCGAGGATCGTGGCGACCGATTCGGCACCGGACTCCTCGTCATGGCCCGAGTTTTCGGCGTCAACGTTCGCGTCCGGGGAATTCGCGGTGCCGAGTTCCTCGGCGGCAGTTCCCTCGGCCTTCTCGGAGCTGCCCGCGGCACCGGCGTTCGCGATGTTCTCGCCAGCCTGGCGCTCCGACGTTGTCGAGTACGCTCCCATTCATCCACTCCTCGATGACGCCGATCGCAAAGACCGACGCCGCGCACATCACGCAACGCGGACCTCATCGTGGTACAGGCGTCTCACACGTAACTTTGTGCACACGCTACGACCCTACTGACGCGTAGGACAGCGACACGTGCCCGCGACACGCCGACGATATCAATTCGAGATGTGAACCGGAGTTGCTCGCTCCGCTATCGTGAGCCCTTCACAGGCACGAGGAGCGACACCGATGGACAACAGCAGGACCAAGCTCGTCGGTCCGGCGATCGCCGTGGGAGCCATCTCCCTCGGGCTCATCGTGATCGGTTCCTGCGGCCTCGGCCAGCACGACACCTACGTTCCCCCGCCGCCGCTGAAGGCCGGGCCCTACGTCACACCCGCGGCCCACCAGGAGCCCGTCACCAGCAGCGCGGTGCCCAGTGTCGTCATCCCGCCCTCACCCACCTGGCGCGTGGCACCGAACGTGCCACGCCCCTCCACGCCCTTCACCGGGTTCGGTAGCGCGGCGCCGTCGGGCTCCGCCGACGATTCGCCGCCGCCCGAGCCGCAATCCTCGGCCGAGACGACCCGCGAAACCACTACCGGGCGCACGACGACCAGGACCTACACGCGCACAACCACCCCGCGCAGCACCACCGATCTTTTCCCCACCCACGACTACGAGCCGCCGACGAACCCGTACGACAACGACGTGAACCCCTACGACTCCGTCCCCACCACCGCCACACCCCCCGAAGACAACGGCTTCGACGACGAGTGACGGTGGCGCGCAGCCGGTCCCGAGTAGGAACCCACTACGCGCCACCGTGCCCGGCTACAGCTCCGGCAACACGTAGGTGCCGACACGGTCGCTGAGCACCCGCAGGTGCTCATGCTTACCGCCGAGGGTGTGCTCGATCGCGGTGAGCCGGGCGGCGTAGTGGCCGACCGGGTATTCGGCGGTCATGCCGATGCCGCCGTGCAACTGGATCGATTCCTGGGCGATGTGGCGGGCCGAGCGACCGACCTGCAACCTGGCCCGTGACGCCGCCACGGAATCGGTCGGGCTGTCCGGGTCGGCCACCGACGCGGTCGCGTAGAGGCTGATGCTGCGCGCCAATTCCAGCGAAACGTACATGTTCGCCGCCCGCTGGGTGAGGGTCTGGAACTTCGACAGCGTGACGCCGAACTGCTTGCGCTGCTTGAGGTAATCGGTGGTCAGCCGCAGCGCCTCGGACATGGCGCCGATCGACTCGGCGCACAGGCTCGCCTGCGCCTGCGCGGTGATGTCCTCGATCACCTCGGTGCGGTCGACCGCCTCGCCCAACGGTTGCGCCTGCGCCTGATCGAACTCGATCTGCGCGCCGCGACGGCCGTCCACGGTGCGGAACGGTGTGCGCCGCACACCCTCGGCATCGGCCGCGAGTACGAACAGGCCGATGCCTCCGTCCGGAAGGACGGCGCTGACCACGAGCTCGTCGGCGCTGTCACCGTGCGGCACCGGGTTCTTCACGCCGCTGAGCGCGTACCCGTCACCCTGTGCCACCGCGGTCGTAGCGAACTGGCGCGACGGCCAGCGCACCCCGGGTTCGGCGTCGGCGAACGCCAACAGCTTGTTGCCCTCGACCACCTCCGGCAGAATTCGCTGCCGCTGCTCGGCGCTGCCCGCCCGCGCGACCAATCCGCCCGGCACGAGCACCGCGTCCAGCAGCGGCTCGGGCGCGAGGCTGCGACCCACCTCTTCCAGCACCAGCATCGTTTCCACCGGACCCGCGCCGACGCCGCCGTCTTCCTCGCTGAAACTCAGTCCGAGCACGCCGAGTTCGGCGAACTGACGCCACACGTCGCGACTCCAGCCGAGTTCGGTCTCGGTCACCTTCAGGCGCGATTCCTGGTCGTAATTGCGCGCGAGCAGCTCGCGCACCGTGTCACGCAGCAGGCCCTGTTCATCGGTGAGATCGAAATCCATGTTCGCGCCTCACAATCCGAGGATCGTGGAGGCGATGATGGTGCGCTGCACCTCGCTGGAGCCTCCGTAGATGGTTGTCTTGCGGTAGTTCAGGTAGCCGGGACCGCTGAGCTGCGCCCACGCGGGCGAGGCGATGTCGTCGGCGTCCACGGGCAGTGCGTCGGGGCCCGCGATGTCCAGCAGCAGCTCGGTGGCTTCCTGCTGCAATTCCGAGCCACGCAGCTTCAGCACCGACGAGGCCGGGTTCGGCTTGCCGTCATTGGAATTGGAGACAACGCGCAGCTGAGTGACCTCCAGCGCGAGCAACTCGTTCTCCAGTTCCGCGATCCGTGCCGCGAATACCGGATCCTCCAGCAAGGTGGTTTCGCCGACCTTGGTCTGCGCCGCATACTCTTTCGCGACACCGATCTTCACCTTGGTGCGGCCGACGCCGGTGATGCCCGTGCGCTCGTTGCCGAGCAGGAACTTGGCGTAGGTCCAGCCCGCGTTCTCCTCACCGACCAGCTGATCGGCGGGGACACGCACGTTCTCGAAGAAGACCTCGTTGACCTCGTAGCCGCCGTCGATCAGCTTGATCGGACGCATGGTGACGCCCGGCGACTTCACGTCGAACAGCAGGAACGAGATGCCCGCCTGCTTCTTCGGTGCGTCCGGGTTGGTGCGCACCAGGCAGAAGATCCAGTCCGCGTGCTGACCGAGAGTGGTCCAGATCTTCTGGCCGTTGACGATGTAGGAGTCGCCGTCGCGCACCGCGGTGGTGCGCAGCGAGGCCAGGTCGGATCCGGCGTCCGGCTCGGAGAAGCCCTGACACCACCAGATGTCCAGCGCGGCCGTCGGCGGCAGGAAGCGCTCCTTGATCTCCTGCGAACCGAAGTGCGCGATCACGGGGCCGACCATCTGCGCGTTGAACGTCAGCGGCTCGGGGACCGAGGCGAGCTGCATCTCGTCCTGCCAGATGTGGCGCTGCATCGGGGTCCAGTCCTTGCCACCCCATTCGACCGGCCAGTTCGGCACGGCGATGCCGTTGTCGTTGAGCGTCTTGTGTGCGGTGACGATGTCCTCGCGCGAGAGCTCCCTGCCGTACTTGACCCGCTCGCGGATCTCGGCGGGAATCTGAGTCCGATAGAGGTTTCGCAGTTCGTCGCGGAAGGCGACTTCGTCGGGGGACAGGCTTATTTTCATACGCAGCTCCGTCTGTGTCTCGTACGTCCGGACTCCAAACTACCCCTCGGTAATCTCCCATTGTCGAGTGGATCACACCTATCGAACACCCAGGGTGTGACCGACTCGAGCCCTGGAAACTCGTCTTGTCGCCGCGGCGAATTCCCCGACGCGGCGCACCCTGACGTCGCACCCGCCGAACTGGTAGGTTGCTAGCTCATGGGTCGAGGGCCCCATTGGTTCGGTTTTCGAGGAGTCGACAAGTGAACGGCCACACCATCGCACGCACCACCGCGGCAGCCGCGGCACTTGGCATCGGCGCGGCGCTCACCATGTCCGCTCCCGCGCTCGCCGACCCGGCTCCCCCCGCGCCGTCCGGGCTCGATTCCGGCCTCGACAGCCTCGTCACCGGTGCCGGTGTCGACCCGCTCGCACAGGCGGGTGTCGGCGCACTCACCCGCTACGTCGAGTCTTCCGACGTAGCGAGCCTGCGCGACATCGGCAGCGTATTCACCCCGTTCACCTACGCGGCGCCCACCTTCGGCTGCGGCACCCTCGCGCCGATCACCACCATCATCGCCGCGGCCACCACCAGCGGGCAGGGGGCGAGCCAGGACCTCAATGTCGAACCGGGCACCCTGCGCTTCAGCGCGACCCCCGCACACTCCGGCGTTCCCCTTGCTTCCGGTCTCGTCGTCGCCTGGGTGAACGTCAACAACGGCGCCAGCGGCATCGTCCCGCTCGACGACCGCACCGAATACAACCTGCCCTCGCTGTCGAAAACCGTTGCCAGCGGGCCGGGTACGGTCCTCGCCTCGATGTGGGGTGTCATCGACTACCCCGGCTCCAGCTGCACGATGACCCCCACCGTCGGCCTGTTCACCGTCCCCGACCAGCCCCTCGCGCCGCCGCCCGCTCCGGCACCCGCGCAGGCCCCGGCCGGTGTGCTCGCGCCAGGACCCGAGCAGGTCGCCCCGGAACCAGCCGACATCGAACACGCCGACATCCAGCGCGCCGACATCCAGCGCGCGGCACCTGACGCCTGAGACGCCGACCCACATTGTCGGCGCGACCGAAGCGACCGACGCCCACCACACGGGTCGAGAGCCTCGACTACGCGCCAGCCCGGACGCGGCGGTGCGCCGCGGTTCAATCGAGTCCCGCGAAGAACGTACGAATGTCGGCGACGTGCAGGTCCGGGCGCTCCATAGCGACGAAGTGATTTCCGGTGTTGCCCTCGGGCCAGTGCACGATGTCGTTGCCGCGTTCGGCCAATCGCCGCATCAGCGAAGAGCCGCCGCCGTAGATACCGGTCGGCACCAGCTTTTGCCCCTTCGGCCAGGCGAAACCATGCTCGCCGAGACGGTTGTACATCGGCCACGACGAGGTAGCGGCGGTATTGGTGAACCAGTACACGCTGATATTCGTCAGTAGGTGATCGCGGGCGATGACGTCCTCGGCCAGCTCGGCAGACTACGCACCATCGCACGGCGAATCGATTCTGCTGTGGACACCGCAGACGGCTGATCGCGCGCCGCCAGCTGGGTTCTCGACCGAATCCCGACACCGCGCGCGAATGTGGCTGTGCGCCCGAAGCACTCGTCGATGCGGCAGGCGTGGGAACGGCCAGGAACTCCCGCCGCGGGAACGCTGCGCGCCGTTCCCCACCGATAACAGCCGCTAGAACCTGAAAGGTATTGTCGGGCTGCTGAATTCGGCAATGTCTCCGACACGGCGATGATACTTCGGCACACGCCTCAGTGCGGCAGCGTGATGCGCAGGACATCGCCGCCCTCGGTGCTCGCGAGCAGTTGGTCCGGTGCGCCGGGGACCGCGACCAGTGCGGTCATCGGCTGGGTGGTCAGTACCGTGCAGGTGGCGCCGGTCGACGGGTCGACGCGGACCAACTGTCCCGCCAAGGTCGCGATCGACAGGATGCCGTCCGGGGCGATGACCAGGTCGTCGGCGAAATTCGGTAGCGAGGCGACGGGCGAGGGCAGTCGCGCGAGGAGGGAACGATCGGCCGGATCATCGATCGACACGCGCAGGAGCTGCCCGAAGTCGGCACCGTTGGCCGTGACGTAGAGCGAACGCCCCTGCGCCACTACACCGTTGGCGCCCGGTACGGCCGCACGCGCGTTCCATTCGGTATCGAGGGTGCCATCGCGACGGACGCGCAGCAACCCGCCCATGGACCCGATGTAGAGATCGCCGTCCGCGTCGAAGGCGGCACCGTTGGGCATCGACGAAAGGCCGGAAACGAAGACCTCCGGGGTCGGGGCCACGGCGGCGGGGTCGAAGCGGACCACGCCACCGGGCCGCAGCGCGCTGGTCGGCGAATCGCCGTAGACGACATAGAGCAGCCCGTCGGGGCCGAGGCGCACGGCACCGGGGAACTCGACAGGCACCGATCCGGTCAATGTTCCCGAACGGTCATAGCGTTGCACCTCGTTGCGGTAGATCCGCGACACCCACAGGTTCCCCTCGACGTCGTAACCGACGTTCTCCGACCAGTCGAGCACCGGTAGCACCGCCGGAGTCTCGACCGCGGCCGTCGCGGGCGCGCAGGCATTTACCGGAGCGGCCGACGCAGTGGGAACGACGAGCCCGCATCCCACCGCGAGCACGGCGCTCGACACCGCACAACGTCGAAACGCACGCACACCGATCAGGTATCGGAGACGAGCAACGCGTTCACTACGCGGGAGATCTTTTGGCACTATCACTGGATGCCCTTCTTGGACGGTGCACGCGGCCGACTGCATTATCGCCGATGGTCGGCCGAAAATCCGGCCGCGACTGTCGTTCTTCTGCCCGGTATGGGACAGCACAGCGGCCACTACCACCGGTTCGCCAGGATGTTGCGCGCCGAGGGATTCGAGACATGGGCCATGGACACCGCGGGACATGGTCTGAGCGAAGGGGATCCGCGTCAGCCGGGAACGCTCACCGAACTGGCGAATGACGCGACCCTGCTGGTGCGCACGGTGCGGGCCGAACATGCCGCGACACCGCTGGTTCTGGTCGGTCATTCGCTCGGGGCCGCTACCGCACTCGGCGTGCTCGGCGTCGCGACACCGGACGAGAGCGCGGACGCGCACTCGGCGACCTACCAGGACCATCCGTCCGCACCGAGCGTTGCCGCGGGCATGCTGTCGGGTCTCGCACTCTCGGGGACACCGAAAAGAGTGCTCGGCGCGGCAAGACCGAATGGCGCGAGAACGCCACTACCACCGTCGCTTCCGGTGCTCGCGCTGCACGGTGTCGACGATCGGATGACCCCGGTCGAGCCGGTCAGGGTATGGACTCGCCGCCACGAATCGGTATCTTTACGTGAGTACATCGGCGCCGGGCACGACCTGTGGCACGAGCCGGTGCACGCGCGAGTCAGCGTGGACATCGTGGAATGGATGCGGGATGTCGTCGTGGGGTCGGCACGACAGACGGCATCGGGAGCAGAGCACGTCAGCTAGGTCCGAAAACAGGAAGGGGGACGGCGAGGTGCCCACCAACGAACACATTTCCGGCGAGCCCGAACCGGCCGAGACCACCACACCGGCGACCGATGTCGCCGCCTTGGATCAGGCGGTCGACGACGGCGCATTGTGGATCGACGGACTATTGGTCGCCGACGGCACCCCCGAGCGCTGCGCCGCCCGCTACGAACAGCTCGCCGATCAGGTCGACGAACAACTGCGCCTACTCGGTGCCGCGGTCGAACTCCCCGGTTTCGGCGGCTTCGACTCCGGCATCGCGCTGCGCAAAGGTTTCGAGGGCAAGGCCGACGACGCGATCACCCGGCTGCGGGAATACAGCGCCACCGCACGGCAACTCGCACAGACCTTCCGCGCGGCTGCCCGTGCCTACCAACAGTCCGATCACGCGCTCGCGGTAGCGGTCGCCGGTGCGTCGGACGTCGAAACGACGGGGGCGCCGCATGCGTAAATTGCCCAGGGGCGCCGCGCAGTCGTCGAGTCCGCGCACCGATCCCGCGTACGCACCGACCGTCGAGGTCTTCGACAACCTCACCCACGACGAAATCCACACCAAGGTCGGTCTGCTCGACCCGGTCGTGCTCGCGGGCGGCCGCCAAGCATGGGCCGACTCGGGTGCCGGTCTCGCCGACGCCGTCACCCAGGCGCACAACGAGATTCGTGGTGCCATCGCCGACGGCTGGCGCGGCAGCGCGGCGAGTAGCGCCGCGGCAGCGGTCCGCGCGTTCGAACAGCACGGCCAGGCACTCGCCGACGTGTTCGCCGAGGTGAGCAGGCGCCTCGGACGGGCAGGCGATGCCGCGGAGGCACTGCGGTCCGCGGTGACGGGCCCGACCGACCTGCCGCCGAATCTGGCCGCGGCACTACTGGACCCGAACGAGGCGACCGGAAATATCGCGGCGCAGAAGCAGAACGAGCATTCCCGCCAAGACGTGGTGCGTGCGATGGAGGACATCTACACGGGCGCGTTCATCGTGACCGGCAACGAGGTCCCCGCCTTCCCCGACGCGCCGGTGGATGGTGCGGCCGGTTCGACATCGAGCCACGCCGTCGCACCGATCGAGGTACCGGACAGCGCTGTGACACAACCGGCTTCGTTCGCTCCAGGTGCCGGTGTGACTTCGCTGTCCGGTGGTCCTCTGACCGCGCCCGTCACCGAAGACACTCCCGCGACCACGACAGCGTCTGCCACGACACCAACCACCGCGCCCCCGACACCGGCCGCCACAGGCGACCCCGCGTCCGCGCCGAAGACGGCCCCCGTCGCGGGTACCGCCGCGGCGTCGGTGGCCGCCGCGGCCGCGCACGCGACGTCGACACCCCATCGCGGCCACACGCCCGCCCCCACCGTCGCGGCCACCGAATCCGGCGCGCCCTCGGCAACACTCGGCCCACGCACCACGAGCGCGTCCTCCTCCGACGACGACCGCAAACGTCGCGAACAGCCCACCGAACACGGCGCCACCGGTGCGGCCGCGGCGGCAAGCACCGGCGGCCACGCGGATGCGGCGGGTGCGGGCGCGATGGGCGCCATGGGCGGCATGATGGGTGGCGCCATCCTCTCCGGGGACACCCCGAGGCAGGGTTCGAGCGTGACCGCGCGCGCGGTGAACGCGCGCCCGCCCTTCGACGAGGACGACGAGGACGACGACTTCGAGTTCGACCTCGACGACGACGTGCCCACCTTCCTCGAACCGTCGCCCGAGGGCGGTGAACTGGTCGGCTCACTCGACCCGACAACGCCACCGGTGCTGGGTGATTGGACCGAGTTGGAGTGAGCTGGACTCTCACGCCCGACCAGTTCGCGCTGGCCTGGGCGCGGACCGACGGCGACCGCATTCCCTACCCGCTGGCCGTGCGCCTCTCGGCTCGCGACTCCGACGAGCGCGCCGCGCAACTGCCCGCCTTGGAGCAGTGGGTGGACCGAACCCTCGACGCGGATATGGAAGCGGCACTGCGCGTGCTGGCCCGCCCCGAACTGCGGGTCGAGGTGTTCGGCCACCGCGAGAGCGCACCGGAGTCCGGATACGGCGTGGACGCGGCGCCGAACACGGTGGCGGAGAGCCTGACCCGGCCGATTCGGCTGCTCGGGGCCGCAGCGGGCAATGTCGCGGTGGTCGCGACCCAGCGGCCGGGCGCGACACCGGACCGAGGCGGCGAGCTGCGCCTGTTCGTCGGCAGCCCGAAAAGCCTGTCCGCCAGGTTGGTTTCGCTGCTGCCCGAGAACACCCCCGGCACGGCGCCGAGGTTGAGCGCACCGCGCACCAAGGTGAGCGAAGACAGCCGCGACATGGTCACCGTCCCGGTGGCCGGTCCCACCGTGCCCGCACGCATCCGCAGGCTGTTGCGTCAGCCGAGGAACGGGATCGGCCAGATCGTCGTCTCCGCCAAACGCGATTCCGGCGAACCACGCCCGTTCGGCGTGCTCTGCTGGATCGACGTCGTCGAGGACGGCCGCTACACCGTGCGCACCGGCGCCGATGTGTCGATCGTCCCGGTCGACGCAGAAGGCTTCACCGAACAACTGCGCCCGATGATCCGCGCGGCGAGCCGGACGATCGCCTACGCCGAACACGGATAGCGCTGTCGCACAGCATTGCTGGCTGAGGCCAGAGCACGTTCGACACAGCCGCGTGAACCACGAGCCGCCCGGAGTGCTTTGCCACGGAAATTCAGCGCAACAGCGCCGTGACCTCGTCGTCGGCCAACTGATGAAAGTCGCGAAAGGCCGCACCTACCCCACCGAGGGTTTCCGGCACCAGCGGGCACACCACCGCGTCGGCCTCGTCGGTCACCCGACGCATGGCCTCGGTCGAGGACACCGGGACCGCGACCACGATCTGGGCGGGTCGATGCAAGCGAGCGACCCGGCACGCCACTACCACGGTGGCGCCGGTGGCCATCCCGTCGTCGACGATCACCACATGGCGTCCGCCCAGCGCGATCGGCGCGCGCTCGCCGCGCAGCGCCGCGCGCCGCCGCAGCAGTTCGATGCGCTCCCTCGCCTCCACCTCGGCGAAATCGTGTTCGCTCACCCCGGTCTGGCGCAGGACATCCGCGTTGAACACCCGCACGTCGTCCTCGCCGATCGCGCCCATCGCCAACTCCGGCTGATCGGGCACGCCGATCTTGCGCACCAACAGGATGTCGAGGTCACCGCCGATGCCCTCGTGGACCGCCGCGGCCACCGGAACCCCGCCGCGCGGCAGACCGAGCACCAACGGCCGCGTCGCCCGCAACTGCTCGAGTCGCGCAGCGAGCGCGCGACCGGCGGCGGCCCGATCGGGGTAGGTCATCGAGGGAAAACGCTACTCCGGCGTGTGCTCGGCGATGGCGAATCGGCGCAACGACAGGCTGGGGTTGGCCGCGCGCACCTCGGCAAGGCGATCCTGGTCGACCGCGGCGACGAGCACGCCCGGTTCGTCGCCGAGTTCGGCGAGCACCACACCTGCGGGGTCGATGATCATCGAAGCGCCCGCGCCGCGCTTTCCGCACTGGTCGGCGGCGGCGACGTACACGGTGTTCTCGATCGCGCGGGCACGCAGCAGGGTGGTCCACTGATCGACCTTGCCCTGACCTGGGATCCACTGCGCCGGCAGCAACAGCACGTGCGCGCCGGCGGCGGCCACCCGGCGAATGCCTTCGGGAAAGCGAAGATCGAAACAGGTCTGCATGCCGAATGTCACATTGTCGACGGTGAATGTGGCGGGGGTCTCTATTTCACCCGGCCGCACCACGTCGGATTCGCGCTGCCCGAACGCGTCGTAGAGGTGCACCTTGCGGTAATGCGCGCACAGGTTTCCTTCCGGGTCGAGCGCGACGAGGGTGTTGCTGATCCTGTCCTCGTCGGCGTCGATCCGTTCGACCATTCCCGCAACCAGATACCCACCGAATTCGCGGGCGATCTCACCGAGTCCGGTAACGAACGGCCCGGTCAGCGACTGGGCGGCGGCGAGAGCGCGGTGGTCGATCCTGCTCACGGCGAACATCGAATACTCGGGGGCCAGCACGACTCGCGCACCCTGGTCGCGGGCTGTGCGCGTGTGCTCGCGTATGGCGGCGAGGTTGGCCGACGGATCGGTTCCCGGCGCGAACTGCACCACCGCGACGCCGGGCTTCGACGGTTCGGAGACCTGCGGCGGGAAGGCCTGCGGGAGGGGACTGTCGGGTCGCATACGTCCACCGTATTGGGCCGGTGGCCGGGACGACCACCGCGAGGCAGTAAACTCCTGGTCAATGAGTACCAATCAGGTCGACAGCGTTCCTGGCGACAAGGAGACCCCTGACAACAAGGAAGGCCACGTCGACACGGACGCAGTTCCTGCCGACAAGGACAGGAACGCTGCAGACCCGACGTTCGCCGACCTGGGCATCGATGAGCGCGTCCTCGCGGCCATCGCCGATGTCGGGTACGAGACGCCCTCGCCGATCCAGGCCGCGACGATTCCCCCGTTGCTCAGCGGCGCCGATGTCGTCGGTCTCGCGCAGACCGGCACCGGCAAGACCGCGGCGTTCGCCATTCCGATCCTGATGGGTCTCGATACCAGCGGTAAGGCACCACGCGCGCTGGTCCTCGCCCCCACCCGCGAACTGGCGATCCAGGTTGCCGAGGCGTTCGGTCGTTACGCCGCGCATATCAAGGGCCTGCATGTGCTGCCGATCTACGGCGGCCAGAGCTACGGCGTCCAGCTGTCGGGCCTGCGCCGCGGCGCGCACGTCGTGGTCGGCACGCCGGGCCGGGTGATCGACCACCTGGAGAAGGGCACCCTCGACCTGTCGCAGCTGCAATATCTGGTGCTCGACGAGGCCGACGAGATGCTGAAGATGGGTTTCCAGGAGGACGTCGAGCGCATTCTCGCCGATACGCCCTCCACCAAGCAGGTCGCGCTGTTCTCGGCGACTATGCCGAGCGCGATCCGCAAGATCTCCAAGCAGTACCTGAACAATCCGGTCGAGATCACCGTCAAGACGAAGACCTCGACCAACGTCAATATCAATCAGCGCTGGGTGCAGGTGTCGCATCAGCGCAAGCTGGACGCGCTCACCAGGATCCTCGAGGTCGAGGCCTTCGAGGCGATGATCCTGTTCGTTCGCACCAAGCAGGCCACCGAGGAGTTGGCCGAAAAGCTACGCTCGCGTGGCTTTTCCGCCGCGGCGATCAACGGCGACATCGCGCAGAACCAGCGCGAACGCACCATCGGACAGCTCAAGTCCGGTTCGCTGGACATCCTGGTCGCCACCGATGTCGCCGCGCGCGGCCTGGATGTCGACCGCATCTCGCACGTCGTGAACTACGACATCCCGCACGACACCGAGTCCTACGTGCACCGCATCGGCCGGACCGGACGCGCGGGCCGTAGCGGCGAGGCGCTGCTGTTCGTCGCACCGCGCGAACGCCACCTGCTCAAGGCGATCGAACGCGCGACCAGGCATCCGCTGACCGAGATGCAGCTGCCGAGCGTCGAGGACGTGAATGCCCAGCGCGTCACCAAGTTCGGCGACGCGATCACCGAGAACCTGTCTTCGGCGAATGTGCCGCTGTTCCGCAAGCTCATCGAGGATTACGAGCGCGAGCACAACATTCCGCTCGTCGACATCGCCGCCGCGCTCGCGGTGAGCACCTACGACGGCGACAACTTCTTCATGGAGCCGGAACCGCCGCCTTCGGAGCGCCCGCAACGCGACCGCCCGCAGCGTGAGCGTCCGCCGCGCGGTTTCGGGAGTGAGGAACGCTCGCATCATCGTGGTACCGGCGCCGAGTTGGCGACCTACCGGATCAGCGTCGGCAAGCGGCACCGTGTGGTGCCAGGCGCGATCGTGGGGGCCATCGCCAACGAAGGCGGCTTGCGCCGTAGCGATTTCGGGCACATCAGCATCCGTCCCGATCACAGCCTGGTGGAACTACCAGCCGATCTGTCGTCGGAGACCTTGGAAGCGTTGCGCCGCACCAGGATCAGTGGCCAGCTCATTCAGCTGCAACTGGATTCCGGCCCCCCAGGAGGCGGGTCGTTCACGCGTGGTCCGCGCCGGGATCGCGACGGCGGCAAGCGAACCGAACGGCGCAAGCCACGGTCCTGACCCAGGTGGGGTCCATCGAGGTCAGCCGCGCTAGCTACAGTGTTGCGGTCCGACCCGTCAGCAGGCGGAGGTCGGCAACGGGGCGGTGACCCGCGACGGTCCCTGCGGTCCAAGGGCGACCGGCGCGGGTGTCCGCATGGACGCACAGGAGGGCCGCGCTTGTTCGTGTTCGGTGATCGTGTCGTCTGCTCCGCCGCCGACCTGTTGCGTGGCGCGCGGTGCGAATTCGCGCTGCTGCGCGCCCTCGACACGCAGATCGGCACCGTAGAGCCGCACACCATCGACGCCGAGGCGGCACCGGATAGCGTGCTCGATCCGGACAGGCGGGTCGATGCGTTGCGTGCCGCGCACGAGCGAACGGTGGCGGCACTGCGCGCCGGCGAGCCGGTGATCGAGAACGCCACTTTCTTCGACGGTGAATTCCACAGCGACTGTGTGGCGATGGTGCGCGCCGAGCATCGCCTCCGGTACGCCGTGCACGGGACCGCGGCCACTCGACCCGACCGGCTCGGTACCGCGCTGGAACTCGCCGCCTGCGCCGCGTCCGCGGTTTCGGCGGGTGACGCACTCATCGATCCCATGGCGAAGGTGCGCTTCGGCGCGGCGATCACCGAATACCCGATGCACGAACTGATCCCGGTGTTTCGCGTGCGCAGGCGCCGGGTGGAACACATTCTGGACGAGAAGATCGTCGAACTGCTGCCGGTGCAGTGGGGCGATCCCCGTTACCTGGCGTGCGGGCGTTGTCCGACCTGCGTTTACGCCTCCTCGGCGGCCCGCGACCTGCTGTTGGTCGCCGGAATGCCGACGCCGATCAGGGCGCGGCTGCGCGAGGCGGGTGTGCACACCATCGACCGCTTGGCCGCCACCGAGGGCCCGGTGCGCGCGATACCCTCGCGCACGGTCGCCACGCTGCGCAAGCAGGCCGAAATCCAGCTGCGCCACGAGGATTCCGGGCAAATCACCTACCAACTCGTCGACCCGACCGCGCTGGGCGCGGTGCCGACGCCCTCGCACGGCGACCTCTCGTTGAGCATCGAAGGTGGTGGACGCGCGCCGTTGACCATCGAGGTCGCCGGCCCCGACGACACCGTGCTGCTGTCGGTGCGCACTACCGACAACGATCACGACGCGGCGCGCGAGGCCCTGCGCCGCGTGCTCGAGCTGATCGCCCGGCATCGGCGCGATCACCCCGACGCGCACATCTACCACTATGGCGGCGCGGTGCGCACGGCGCTGCTGCACGGCACCGGCCGCTACGGCCTCGGTGAGGAGTTGGTGGACGAGTTGCTGTGCGACGGCGCCCTCGTCGACCTGTATCCGATCGTGCGTGCCGCGGTGCTGATCGGTGCGCGCTCCTACGACCTCGACGGTGTGCGCCGACTACTTCCCGACCGGGCGCCGCGGGCCGAGCAGGAATGCCGCACCGTGCTGCGCGTGCGCGATTGGTTGGCGCGGCGCGGCGCGGAACATCGCATCGCGCCGCGGCCGAGTAACCGGCCGTCGGGTTCCTGGTGTGCGCCGCCGGACGCGGATCCCCGCGAGCCACTGTCGGCTTCGCGCCCTTCGTCGTTCGAGGCCGCGCTCACCGAGTACGCCGACGCCCGCGACGATCGGCACCCGGTCGCGGCGGTGTTGGCCGCCGCACTCGGCTATCACCGGCGCGAACGCAGGCCGCTGTGGTGGGCCTACGCCGAGCGGCTCAATCACCCGGTGGACGAATGGTCCGATGCGCCGGGTGTGCTGGTCGCGGATTGGGGCAGCGTCGACACCAAATGGCATCGCAGCCCCGACCGTCCGACCATGCGGCGCTACGTCACCCTCACCGGCAGGCTCGGTTCCAGCTGGAACGCGGCGGGCAGTGTCGGGTCGGCGAGCGCGGCGCTCGCACCGGGAACCACCGTTTACACCTTCTACGATCGCCCGCCGTCAGCGGGCATGGTGACCGAGGTGGGACGCAAGGCGACCTCTGTGGCCACGGTGCTCAGCTGTTCGGTCGGCGCCGAATTCGATGACGTGGTGCGGATCGAGGAGCTGCTACCCGACGGCTGCGACCCCTACGACGAGCTGCCGACCGCGCTCGCGCCCGGCTTGCCCGAGGACGACGACAATGTGCGCGGCGCGGTCGAATTCGCCGCGGGTCAACTGTTGGCGACGTTGCCGGAGCTGCCCGCGACCGCGGTCTTCGACATTCTGGCGCGTCGTCGGCCTCGACTGCGCGATGGCGGGGCACTGCCGGGGGTGCACGGTGATCACGCGGCCGCGATCACGGCGGCGCTGCGCGGGTTGGACGATTCCTATGTCGCGGTGCACGGGCCGTCGGGTACCGGGAAGATCCGTACCATCGCGCGGGTGCTCGAGGGCATGGTCACCAGGCACCGGTGGCGTATCGGTGTGGTGGCGCACGCACCTTCGACCGTCGAGCGGATTCTGGAGACGGTGGTCGGCGCTGGCGTTTTGCCGGAGCTGGTCGCCAAGAAGGACGCCGAGGCGGTCGCGCGCGAGTGGGTGGTGATCGACAGGTCGAAATACGAACGCTTCCTGGACAATGCGATCAGCGGCTGCGTACTCGGTGGGATGCCGACGGATTTCGCGAACGAGAGCCAGGTGGCGCGCGGGCGGCTCGATCTGCTGGTGATCGCCGACGCGGGCCGGTTCTCGCTGGCCGACACCGTCGCGGTGGGGGTGAGTGCGCGAAATCTGCTGGTGCTCGGTGATCCCGCCCCGGCACATCCGCTCGGCGCGCACCCGGAGCCGGTCGGTGCGTCCGTGCTCGGCTGGCTGACCGGTGCGCGCAGGACGGTGCCCGCCGAGCGCGGATACTTCCTCGATCGCACCTGGCGCATGCACCCTCGGGTCTGCGCGCCGGTGTCGCAGCTGTACTACGACAACCGTTTACGTGCCAACGAGGCGCTCACCCTGGCCAGGCATCTCGATGACGAGGCGCCCGGCGTGCAGACGGTGGCGGTCGCCCATCACGGCAGCACCATCGAATCCGTCGACGAGGCACGGGAAGTGGTGCGTCGGGTGCGTGCGCTGCTCGGCATGGACTGGACTGTCGGCGCCAGCACGCGACGGCTGCACCCGCACGACATCTTCGTGGTGGCACCGTATTCCGCGCAGGTGGCGCGCATTCGCACGCTGTTGGCTCGTGCGCGCATCGAGGACGTGCTGGTCGGCACCCCGGATCGGTTCCGAGGCAGGGAAGCGGCGGTGGTGGTGCTGTCGATGACCACGTCGAGTCCGGCGGACGCGCCGTACGGGATGCCGTTGTTGTTGTCGCGCACGCTGATTCATGCCGCGCTGTGCCGGGCGATGTGGAAGGTGATCATCATTCGGTCGCCTTTGCTCACCGAGTATCTGCCCACCGATCCGGCGGAATTGACCGGCCTCGCCGAGTTCTTGCGGTTGGAGGCGAGTCCGGACGCCTAGCCCGACTCAGCCGAAGTTCTTTCCTTCGCCGCGATAGGTCGGTACCTCGGTGCGGCTGCCATCGGCGTCGACGAGGTGCAGGCGGTCGAAGCGCTCGCACAACTCCCCCGCCTTGGCGTGCCGAAACCACACCCGATCGCCGATGCGCAGGCTCTCGGCCTTCGACAGCGGGGTCTGCACCTCACCGGCGCTTTCGGTGCCGAGCAGACCTAATCCGCTGGGCCACACCGGCTTCGGCACCCGAGACTGCCCTGGCGGACCGGAGGCGATGTAGCCTCCGGCGAAGACCGTCGCGATCGAGGACTTGGGGCGACGCAGCACCGGTGTGGCGAAGTACAACGCGGGCCGGGCGACGAAGGCGCGGTAGTCGTCGAACAGGGTCGGCACGTACAGCCCCGACCCGGCCGTCACCTCGGTGACCCTGGGATCGGTGACGCTGACCTCGATCGAACCGGTGCCGCCGCTGTTGACGATCCGCAATTCGCCGACCGCCGAAACGACGGCATCCAGCACGTGTCCTCTGCGTCGGCCGATCTCCGCGGCCGAGGCCCGCTTCACCAGCCGCACGGCCGGGCTGGCATCCGAGAGTCCCGCGATCTGCGCTTCGTAGGTCATCACGCCGACCACCTCGAAGCCGCGCCGCGCGGCTTCGGTGGCCAGTGCCTCGGCCTGTTCGGGGGTGCGCACCGGCGAGCGCCGCACACCGAGGTGCAGCGGCCCGATGCGCAACGAGGCGTCGACGTCGAGACACACCCGAGGGCGGACGCTGTCGGTACCGAGGGCGGCGCGGATCAGGCTCAGCTGGTCGACGTCATCGACCATCAGCGTGATCGATGACCGCAGGGTCTCGTCGGCGGCCAATTCGGCCAGTGCCGCACGATGCACGGTCGGATAGCCGAGCAGTACGTCGCGAGCGCCGCGCCGAACCAGCCAAATAGCCTCGGGCAGCGAGTAACTCATGATGCCCTGGAAGCCGTCTTTGCCGGTGAGGTCGCTGCCGAGCACTTCTTCGAGCACGCCTCGGCAGCGCACGGACTTGCTCGCGACCCGAATCGGGACTCCGTGAGCGCGGCGGACCAGGTCGGCGGCGTTGGCGCGCAGCGCGCGCAGGTCGAGCGCCGCCAGGGGCGGGTCGAGTTCGGCGGTGGCGGCGTGCAGGTCCGGGATCGGCGAAGTCTCGGTCACCAGGACAACTCAACCACCAAATTGGTCGAGCGTCCAGCAATGGCCGCGCCGCGCCAGCGGGTCAGGCGGCGACAGCCCTGGCCGAAACGCTGGTGACCAGATCATCGAGCACGACGAGCATGGCTTCGTCGTCATCGTCGGCCAGCCACCGCAGCACGACACCCTGCAACACCGAGACGACATAGGCGCCGATGGCGTCGACCGGCTCCAGCCACTTGGTGCCCGAACGCTCGGCACACAGCTCCAAAAAGTAGACGACCACGTCGTCCGCGTGCCGATAGGGGTCGTCGTTCACGGGTTCGGCCACGGCGTCCGCGGACGCCTCCCACCGCTCACACAGCTTGCGCACGGTGCGCTCGTAGGCCCTGATCTGCTTGGTCGGGGCAGCCTTGATCATCGGCCAGTACACACTCACGCCGGAATGCAGCAGCACCCGCAGAGCGCGGACGCCGCTGTCATCGAGCGAGGCCGCCGCTTTCTCGACCGCCTCACAGATGGTCGGCCGCAGCCTGACCTCTGCTATGTCTCCTCGTGTGCTCAACAGCGAACTCCCTCGGCGAAACATCTCGTGCAACCATCGGCGGCCCGATTCGCTGAACTGGGCGGGCGATCTCGGGAAATCCCCAGGACGCCCGGTCCAACATTCATCAATGGTAGAGGCATTTCGGGGTTTGAGAACAGGATCAGTGGGTATTTACAGACTGAAAGAATGTTTTCATCCCCCGGCAGTACCCTCCCGTACTCGCCGACAACCGGACAAGCACGACGGAATCCGGACGGAAAACACCTCGCCCAGGGCAAATCTCGCTACCCATCCGCCGGTAGGCACACCGCTTCTTACTCTAGGGTCATATCCCGGGCAAACGGCAACCGTGTGTCTGATCACACAAGCGACGGGACCCGTCGACCGCCCGAACGGTCACCTCGTCGTCGAGTGCGAGTACCACACACGACACCCCCCGCTACCGGTGGACAGTTAGCCTGAGACGGTGACTCTTTCGCCGCCCGCCGATCAGTACTTCCTCTCCGGAACGTTCAACTTCCGCGATCTCGGTGGGCTACGCACCGCCGACGGCGGGAAGATCAAGCCGGGCCTGCTGCTGCGCTCGGCCAGCCTCGTCAACCTCGACGAGGCTGGCCAGGTGGGTTTGCGCGAACTCGGCGTCAGCGACGTGCACGACCTGCGCGGCCACCCCGAGATCGAACACATGGGCGCCGACAACGCGCCCGAAGGGGTCCGCGTCGCGGTCACGCCGTTCGATTACGGCATGGGTGCCGCACCGCCGCACGAATTCAGCACCGATGCCGCCTACCGGCACATGCTCGAGGTGTATCGGATGTTCCCGCTGCGCCCCGAGGCACACGCGGCCATCCTCGCCATCACCGAATCCCTGGTTCGCGGCGACGGCGCTGTCCTCGTGCACTGCGCGGCGGGCAAGGACCGCACCGGATGGGCCGTCGCCACGGTGCTGCGGGCCGTCGATGTCCTCGAAAGCGAAATCCTCGCCGACTACCTCGCCAGCAATGGCGCCGTCCCCGCGCTGCGCAGCGCGATGACCTCGAAACTGCTGAACGGCGAAGAGATCTCGGTCGACCTGCTCGGCGTCCGCGAGGAATACCTCGAGGCCGCGGCCGCCGCGATGACCGCGCAGTACGGCGACCTCGACGGTTACCTCGGCGCCGTCGGCCTCACCGGCGAACTGCGCGCGCGACTGCGAGAACGCCTGGTGGAGTGAGCTATTCGCGCCGCACCAAGCCGTCGGCGTCGATGCTCACCTGGTCGCCCGTGTGGAACCAGCACCCGGTGAACCGGGCCCGCGTACCCTTCGGATCGTTCCAATAGCGCGACATGACGCTCGGACCACGACACAGCAACTCGCCGTGCCCCGACTCCGCCAGCGGCCCGGACAACGCCAATTCCGTGCCGCCGAAAGCGAATCCGAGCACCGCACCGATCTCGTCGGCCGCACCCGCCGTGTGATCGACCGCGAGACCGACACCGGCGGTCTCGGTCGCACCCCACACCGACCACTGCCGTGCCGAGGGAAACAACTCCGCCAACTCCGCGACGACCTCCCCCGGCATGCCACCGGCGCGCTCGGCGGCCGTGCTGATCCGCCGCACCCCGTCGGTGCGCAAACCCTCGGCACGAAAGGTCGCCAGCTCCGGCAACAATCCGACGTAGCTGTGCCGGGTGCCCGACACCGTGTCGATGCGCTCGGACCTGAGCGCCTCGGCGAACTCACCCGCGTCCCCCGCCAGGACGACGGTGCCACCCACCGCGAACGTCGACAGCAATTGCTCGACACAGCCGCTGGCATGCGCGAGCGGGCCGAGCACCAGATTGCGCAACCCGTCGGTGGGCAACTCCGCCGCCGACACCATCGCGCTGATCGCCGACAACAGGTTCTCGTTGGTGAGCTCGACACCCCGCGGCGCAGGACCGCGCGTGTAACACAGCAACGCCAACTCCCCCAGTGCCGCACCGTCATCGATGAAGGCGGGACCGTCGGGGAACTCGGGTTCGCCGCCGCAGCCGAGCACGAAATCGGTGTCACTGTCGGCGAGGACCCGCTCGGCCACGTCGTCGGGCAACCCGTCGTTCACGAGCACGGGGACCGCACCGCTGAGCAAGGCGCCGAGAAACGCGCGCACCCACCGCGCACCCGAGGGCATCCGCACCGCGACCCGGTCGCCGTAACCGATCCCGCGCTCGCGCAAACCGCCCGCGATGCGCGAGGCGGAATGCCACAGTTGGCGATAGGTAAGCCGAGGTCCGCCGACCTCCACCACCGCCTCACGCGTGGCAAAGCTGTGCACGCGAAGGTCGAGTAGTTCGGTGAGCGCGGGAGTCAGGTCCCCGTAGCGCAGCACGCCGTCGGCGCCGCGCTCCATCGATGCCGTGCGGGCCCGTGGACGGTGCATCGGGTACTCGATCAACAACCGCGACATCGTTCCTCCGCACGCCTTTCGACAGCCGGGCCTTGCCCGACTATATGACGCACATCACAAAATTTGGGTCAGTCGCACCAACTCGACCCGGATCGAACTCGATTCGTCCGCATCCCGTGACCGCTCAGCGCCCGGTGTAGGTGGCCTTGCCCGGGCCGACCTCGAGAAAACTCCGCACCGCGCCGCGCAGGTCCTCGGTCTCGAACAGCGCACCCGATACCTCGGGTGTCAGCGAATCCGCATGTGCCACACCACCGGAACGCCATCCCCCGATGATCCGTTTGGTCGCGGCGTGCGCCAACGTGGGCCCGTTGGCCAACCGCACCGCCAATTCCCGTGCCGCCGTGTCGACATCGTCGTGCAGCGCGTTCACCACGCCCCAGCGTTCCAGTGTCGCGGCGTCGTACAGGTCGCCGGTCATCACGAATTCCCGCGCCCGGCCCGAGCCGGCGCGCTCGGCCAGCCGCTGCGGGCCACCCATCGACGGCGTCAACCCGACCACCGTCTCCACCAGTCCGAACTTCGCCTTCGGCGCGGCGAGGATCAGATCACAGGCCAGCGCGATCTCGAAGGCCGCGGTGAGCGTCAACCCGTGCGCGGCGAACACCACCGGGCACGGCAGCGCCTCCAGCGGATGAATGATCTGCGCGAACAGCGTGCGCCACAGCTCGGCGCCCTGCTCGACCGAGCGACCGTCGAACACGTGCACATCGACGCCACCGGAAACCACCTTGCCCTCCGCGCGCAGCAACACCGCGCGCGGAGGCTGCGCCGACAGTTCCGCGATATCGGAGATCAGACCCGCGAGCATGGCCTGGTCGAACAGGTTCAGCGGCGGGTTGGCGAGGGTGAGTACCGCTAGCTCGGCGCCACCCTCGGTGATTTCGCGTTCCAGGCGGGTCGCCTTCGTTTCACTCATGCGGTCAGACTAAGGCGTCGTCCGGCGCCGTCAATCTGCAAGACTGTGCGAGTGACCGAGTCGGATGCAGAGAACGGTTCCTACGTCGAACCCGGCGAATTCAAACGCGACACCAACTACATCACGACCAGAATCACCCGAGACGGTCGCGATGGCTACCCGGTCGAGGCGGGGCGTTATCGCCTGGTCGCCGCGCGTGCCTGCCCGTGGGCCAACCGGACGCTGATCGTGCGACGACTGCTCGGTCTGGAGGACGCGCTCTCGCTCGGGTTGTGCGGGCCGACCCACGACAAACTGAGCTGGACCTTCGATCTCGACCCCGGCGGGGTGGACCCCGTCCTCGGTATCCCGCGACTGCGCGACGCCTACCTGGCTCGATTCCCCGAATACCCGCGCGGCATCACCGTGCCCGCGATCGTCGACGTGCCCACCGGGCAGGTGGTGACCAACGACTACGCGCGGATCACCCTCGATTTCTCCACCGAATGGGTCGAATTCCATCGGCCAGGCGCTCCACAGCTGTATCCAGAACCGCTGCGCGCGGAGATCGACAAGGTCGACGAGCAGGTGTTCCACGAGGTGAACAACGGTGTGTACCGCTGCGGTTTCGCCGGATCACAGGAGGCGTACGACGCCGCATACGATCGGCTCTTCCGCGCACTGGACTGGCTGACCGATCGCCTCTCGACGCAGCGCTATCTGGTGGGTGACACGATCACCGAAGCCGACGTACGACTGTTCACCACGCTGGCACGATTCGATCCGGTGTACCACGGTCACTTCAAGTGCAATCGCAGCAAGCTCGCCGAGATGCCGGTGCTGTGGGACTACGCGCGGGACCTGTTCCAAACGCCGGGATTCGGCGACACCATCGATTTCGGCCAGATCAAGACGCACTATTACGCCGTGCACCGCGACATCAACCCCACCGGGGTCATCCCCAAGGGCCCTGACCTGGCGAACTGGCTCACCCCGCACGACAGGGCGAAACTGGGCGGAAGGCCGTTCGGCGACGGCACCCCACCGCCGCCGCCCGTACCGGCCGAACAGGTACCTCCGGTCCCCACAGACGCCGAACAGGAGTAATCGCCACATGTTCGAAGGCGCGGTCGAGAAAGCCGTGGTCCAAGCGCTCGATACCGGTTCACGGATGCAGGCGCCCGCGGTCGCCAAATACGTTGACCGGCTGCGACGCTCGCACCCGGAGGAAAGCCCTGCGCAGATCATCGAGCGGCTGGAGCGGCAGTACCTGCTCACCGTCACCGGCAGCGGAAGCGCGGTCGGCGCCGCGGCAGCCGTGCCGGGGGTCGGCACCATCACCGCGCTGGCCGCGGTGAGCGCGGAGACCACGTTCTTCATGGAAGCCTCCGCGGTGCTCACCCTCGCGGTCGCGGCCGTGCACGGGATCGCACCGGAAGACCAGGCACAACGCAGGGCGATGGTGTTGGCGGTAGTGCTCGGCGAGAGCGGCATGCAGATCGTGCAGAAGAGCGTCGGCGCCTCGGCGCAGAACTGGGGCACGGTCTTCGGCCAGAAGCTGCCCGGCCTGGCCAGCATGAACGATTCGCTACTCAAGCGGTTCATCGTGCGGTTCATCACCAAACGTGCCGCGCTGATGGCGGGCAAGGTGCTTCCGGCGGGGATCGGCGCCGTGATCGGCGGCGCCGGTAACCGTTCGCTCGGCAAGACCACGATCAAGAACGCGCGCGAAGCGTTCGGGCCGCCACCACGGGACTGGGCCGCCGCCCACCGGGTGATCATCGATGCCGAACCGTTCGACGTCATCGAATCCGGCATGCCACAACCCCCGGAGAACACCCCGTGACCGCCGAACAACCGCCCGCGTTCGCCGTGCGCGGGTTGACGAAGCGCTACGACCTGGTCACCGCGGTCGAAGGGGTGGATTTCACGGCGCCCTCGGGTACCGTCACCGCGCTCGTCGGACCGCGCGGCGCCGGTAAGACGACGATCCTGCGCGTGCTGCTCGGGTTGGTGGAAGCCAGCTCCGGCACCGTGACCGGTCGCCGCGAGTCCCCGCGCGATGTCGGCGCCGTGCTCACGCCACGCGGCTTGCATCCGCGCCGTGGCGCCCGCGCGCACCTGTCGGTGTACGCGGCGGCGCTGCGCGTGCCACCGCGGCGGGTATGGGAAGTACTCGGTCTCGTCGGACTCGACGAAGACACCGAGATCAAACCCGACGCCATGTCCTCGGGCCAGCGGACTCGCCTGGCGCTGGCGACCGCACTGTTGGCCGATCCGAAGGTCCTGGTCCTCGACGACCCCATGGCCGGACTCGATCACACCGAACACGGTTGGCTGCAAGACTTTCTGCGCAAGCACGCGCGGCGCGGCGGCAGCGCCCTGCTGACCGCCGAGAGCCTCGCCGCGGTATTGCCCGCCGCCGAGCACATCGTTGTCGTACACGAGGGCGGGGTGGCCTACGAGGGCAGTGCGACCAGGCTGCGTCGTGGTCATCCCGACCGCCTGGTGGTCGCCGCCTCCACCCCGGTGGCGCTCGCGACGGGTTTGGCCGCCGAGGGTTACACCGACTCCGTCATCCGGCCCGACGGTCGCCTTGCGATCGCCGAGGCGAACGAGGCACAGATCAAGGCGGCCGCCGACTCGGCGCGGGTGCGGATCGAGAGCATCATCCCCGACCCGATCCACCCCGACCGGGTGCTCGCCTCGCTCACCAAACCCACCCGAGTCGCCAGTCCACCGATGCCGTACGGGATTCCACGATGAACCTCACCCTGCCCCCCGATCTGCTCGCGCCCATCGACTCCGAGGTCCGCAAGGTCACCACCGTGACACCGCACCGAACGGTGGCCGCGGCGCTGCTCGGTATCACCCTGGTCGCGACCGCGGTGACCGCGTTGCTCTCGGGTCCGGCCGACCCGAAGGGCGAGCCCGCCACCGGCGCCGCGACGATCGGGCTCTATCTCGGACTGCTCGCGGTGATCGTCACCGCCGCCGTGTTCGGTGTCGTGGCCGCCGTGTCGGAGTACCGCTATCAGACCATCTCGACCACCGCGCTGTTCAGTGCCGACCGCGACCGCCTCGTCGCCGCCAAATTCCTGGTAACCGGCGGTTTCGCGCTGGCGACGGCGTTCGCCGCCGAAGTGTTCGCGGTGCTGAGCCTGCTCGTATTCGGCAGGGACAAGGCCGATTTCGGCCTTCAATTGTTCGCCGCACTCGGCGGCGGACTGCTGGCGGCGGTGTGCTGGTCGGTTATCGGCGTCGGCCTCGGTTTGCTGCTGCGTTCGGCCACCCAGGCACTCTGGCTGATCGCCGTGTGGCTGATCCTCATCGAGCCGCTGCTGTGGTTGGTGGCCGACGGGATGGGCATGGGCGGCCTGCTCGCCATGTTCCCCGGCACCGCCACCATCAGTACTGTCGCCGTCGGCTCCTTCCCCGACAGCGGCTTCCTGGCCCCCACCCCCGCCGCCATCGTGGTCCTACTGCTGTGGACGGCCGCCATCGGCTGCGCGGGCTGGTGGAGCCTGCGCACCCGCGATCTCTGAGCGCCGCATCGCGTGTTCGAGCGACGCTGGCCGAGCCACCGCCGCACAAATCGGGATACACCCACGAGCGTGCTCTGTCGAGCATCCTTCGCGTGCACTGCCGTTGCGCGTGGTGGCCAAGGTGACCGCACCCGTACTGCCCTGCACTCGGCGGCGCCTCCGCACTGAATCGGCGGCGGCCACAATCGTTCGACGACGAGGACCGACGTGTCTGGTGTTCGGTCAGCGCGACCCACTAGACCGACGCACCTGACCGACAGTCACCGTGACACCGGCAGTGCCGCACCTCCTTCCAGGTATCGCGTCCACGCGCCGAGGTGGGTGATGTCGGTGCCGGTGGCGGCGGTGTCGGGGTCGCAGTGGAAGCCGATGACAGTTTCGCCGGTGTCGATTCCGATGCGGCCCAGAGCCATTGGCGCGGGTAGTGCGGCGAGGAAAGTGCCGAGTGCGGCGGTCGACAGCGTCCATCGCTCGGCGGTGAGTGCGGCGCCGCGCACCGTGTCACGGATGATCCCCGGTTTGGCAGGACGGGTGGGTAGGGCCACCATGCGGTATTCCGGGAGGGTACGCACCGTGTCACGGTAGCGCGCGCCGAGGGCGGTGAGCTGGTGGTTGAGGGGTTGACCGCGCAGGTGGGCGCCGAAAACGAGCAGGTCGACTCCGTCTCCGGGGTACGGGGATTCGAGCAATTCGCCGACGATCGTCGCGGCGATGTCGAGGCCGATCTGATCGTCGAACGCCCGGGTGACGACGCTGACGCCGAACGGGCTGCCGTCCGCGCTGCCCGCGGGCACGGCGACCGCGGCGAGGTCGAGCAGGTTCACGAAATTCGTGTACACGCCGAGGCGGGAATTCACCCCGACGGGATCGGCGGCGACCTCGGCGATGCTCGGATGCCCGGTTGTGGTCGGTGTCAGTAGTGCGTCGTGACCGTCGAGCAGTGCCGCGGCCGTGGCCCGGTATCGGTCGAGGCGTGCGAAGTCGGCAGCGAGCCGATGAGCGGGAATCTCGCGGGCGCCCAGGATGATTCCCGCGACGGTGGGATCGGCGTCCTCGGGTTCGGTGTCGAGGAATTCGCCGACGGCGGCATATCGTTCGGCGACGAGCGCGCCGTCGTACAGCAGTTTCGCCGCCTCGAGCAGCGGCGCGATATCGAGGACAGTGATCTCGGCGCCTCCGTCGCGCAACCGCTCCACCGTCGCGTCGAAGGCCCCGCGCGCCGCCTCGGTGAGCGAAGCGAGTCCCGGCCGATCGGGTACGGCGATCCGCAGCGGATTCGCGGCCGCGTACCGAGTGGTGCTCGGCCACACCCGACTTCCCGCATCGTCGGGGTCGGGCCCGGTCATCACGCGCAATGCCTGCTGCGCGATACCCAGCGTGTCCGCGAACACGGTGACACAGTCGAAGGAGCGCGCGGCGGGCACCACACCGGTGTTCGGCACCAGGCCGAGAGTCGGCTTGAGGCCGATGATTCCGTGCAATGCGGCGGGCACCCGACCCGACCCCGCGGTATCGGTCCCCAGCGCGAAATCGACGATACCGAGCGCGACGGCGACCGCGGAACCCGAGCTGGAACCACCGGAGATCTTGTCCGGCTGATGCGCGTGCCGCACCGCCCCGTAGGGACTGCGGGTGCCGACGAGGCCGGTGGCGAACTGGTCGAGGTTGGTCTTGCCCAGGCACAGCGCTCCCGCGGCGAGCAGCCGGGCGACAGCGGTGGCGTCTCGAGTCGGCGAATACGTATACGACGGGCACGCGGCGGTAGTCGGCACCCCCGCGACATCGATATTGTCCTTCACCGCGAAGACGAGCCCGGCCAGCGGCAGATCCGCGCCTTCCGCGAGCCGAACATCGAGGTCGCTTGCCTGCGCGAGCAATTGCTCTTCGGCACGGAGGGTGATCCATACTTCGGGCCGATCGGCGGCGTGCAGGCGTCGGTAGGCGAGGCGAACGCGGTCGGTGCAGGTACTCATGCTGCCTTTCGGTGGGCGATCACGGCGATGGCGTGACCGGCATCGAGATGTTGTCCAGGAGCGATGAACAGGTCGGTGACCACCCCTGCGGCCGGGGCGCGCACCGTGACCTCCAGTTTCATCGCCTCGAGCCGGACGAGGGGTTGGCCCGCCGCGACGGTGTCGCCCGGTCGCACATCCACCGCCCACACCGTCGCCGACAGCGGCGCCTGCACCAGATCGCTACCCGGTGGCAGTGCGCGTTCGGCGGGTGCGCGCACCGGCTCGGGTTCGGGGCGTTCGTCGAACTCCCCCGCCGCCTGCCACGCGGCACGTTCGTCGCGGAACGCCACCTGCTGCTTGTGCCGGAACGCGGCAATGGATTCCGCGTTCTCGGCGAGCATCCGCTCATGCGCGGCGAGCACGAATTCACCGTCGTCGATGGCGATTTCGTGGCGTCCGGCCAGCAGGTCGGCGCGCAGCTCGAGCAGTTCGTCCGGTGCGACGGGATAGAAGCTGATCCGGTCGAAGAACCGCAGCAACCACGGCGTGCCGGGATCGAACGGCCCGTACTGCCGCAACCCGGACCAGATCGGCACGGTGCGGCCGATGAGCTGGTACCCGCCGGGACTCTCCATGCCGTACACGCACAGGTAGGCGCCGCCGATGCCGACGCCGGCCTCCGGCGTCCAGGTGCGTGCGGGACTGTATTTGGTGGTGACCAGGCGATGTCGTGGGTCCAGCGGCGTCGCGGCGGGTGCGCCGAGGTACACGTCACCCAGACCGAGCACCAGGTATTCGGCGTCGAACACGATCTCGCGCACGTCGTCTACGCTGTCGAGTCCGTTGATGCGCCTGATGAATTCGATATTGTCGGGGTTCCACGGCGCGTCGTCGCGGACACCCGCGCAGTAGCGCTCGATCGCCTCGTGAATGCTCGGATCATCGAACGACATGGGCAGTCGCACCGTGCGACTGGGCACCCGCAGCTGCGCGGTCGGCGGCAGTTGTTCCTCCAGTTCGATGAGCAGATCCAGCAAGCGACGCAACGGCAGCCGGTCGGGGTCGGTGTGCAGGTGGAGCGAACGCACGCCCGGGGTGAGGTCGATAATCCCCTGCGGCGCATGGTGTTCCAATGCCCGCATCAGCGCGTGTACCCGCAGACGGAGGCCGAGGTCGAGTGTCATGGGGCCGTATTCGACGAGCAGGTTGTCGTGCGCACTACGCCGATAGGTCACCGAGGGGGTGTCGGCACCGGCGTCGATCCTGGCCAGCACGCCGTCGTCGCCGTCGGTGCCGGTGGTGATCAGCGTCGGCCCGCGTCGCGGGCGCATGCTCGCGGCCGTGTGTTCGGTGACGGGGACGAAGCGCACGGTGTCGCCGGGACGCAACTGCCCCAATTTCCACCGCGCACCCGCGACCACGGTGACGGGACAGACGAATCCGCCGAGGCTCGGACCATCCGGCCCGAGCAGCACCGGGGTATCACCGGAGACGTTGACCGCGCCCACCGAATAGGCCGTGTCGTGCACATTCGACGGATGCAGTCCGGCCTCGCCGCCGTCCGCACGCGCCCACAACTGCTTCGGTCCGGCCAGTCGCACGCCGGTGCGCGCCGACTGCGGGTGCACTCGCCACTCGGCACCGTAGAAGCGCTCGAGCCCTGCGCGAGTGAGGAATTCCGGTGCCGCGTGCGGTCCTTCGGAAACCTCGATGCGCCAGTCGGTGTCGAATATCGGCCGGACCGATTCCGAAACGGGCTGTGGTGCGGGCGCGTCCGCCGCGATCGCGGCGGGGTTCAAGGTGTCGCCGATGCGCAGAGCTCGTCCGCCGTGGCCGCCGAACTCACCAGCGGTGAACGTCGCGGCGCTGCCGAGATACGTCGGCACCGCCAGTCCACCACGTATCAGCAGGTAGGTGCGCATGCCGGGGCCGAGGGCCATACCGATATCGAGCACGGCACCGGCCCCGACGGTCACCGGTTCCCACTGCGACACCGGGTTGTCGTCCACCGTCACCGTGGCCGCCGCACCCGTGACACAGATCGTCGCCGGATGCGCGAACCGCAGGCGCGGTCCTTCCAGTGTGCATTCCAACCCCGTTGTGCCCTCGGGATTTCCGAGCGCGCTGTTGCCCAGGCGGAACGAAAGGTCGTCCATCGGCCCCGATGGTGGGACGCCCACCTGCCAGTAACCCGTGCGCCCGGGCCAATCCTGCACCGTCGTCAGCGTTCCCGCACGCAATACATCGATGCGGGCGGTCCGGTCGACGACGGTCGCGCAGGTGCCGGTGTGGTGGGTCACGGTCCGCACCCGCTCGTCCACGCACAGTGCCCGCAGCAGACCGAGATTGGTGTGCAATCCGTCGATGCGCGTATCGGCCAACGCGTCGGCCAGTCGATCGAACGCGCTCGCACGGTCGTCGGCATGGGTGATGACCTTCGCGAGCATCGGATCATAAGCCGTCCCGACGCGCTGACCGGTCTCCACCCACGTGTCCACCCTTGGGCCACTGGGGAATTCGACTCGCGTAAGCAGCCCGCTACTCGGCTGGAAATCGCGACCGGGGTCTTCGGCGTACACCCTCGCCTGCACGGCATGGCCGTTGATCCTCGGCCCTTCCGGACCAAGTCCCGCGAGCACATTCTCGCCGCGTGCCAGCCGAAACATCCAGGCCACCAGGTCGATTCCCGTCACGGCCTCGGTCACCGGATGCTCGACCTGCAATCGCGTATTGACCTCGAGGAACGAGACCTCCGCACGGTCGGTGTCGTAGACGAATTCGACCGTTCCCGCGCCACGGTAGGACACCGAAGCGGTCAGTGCCCGCGCGCTCGCGTGCATGCGTGCGCGCACCGCGTCGGGCAGATTCGGTGCCGGAGCTTCCTCGAGCACCTTCTGATTGCGCCGCTGCACGGTGCAATCGCGATCGCCGACGCTGATCACCGTGCCAGCGCCGTCGCCGAAGATCTGCACCTCGACGTGTCGCGCGTGCGTCACGTACCGCTCGACGAACACTCCCGCGTCACCGAAATTACTCTCGGCCAGCCTGCGCACCCGGTCGAAGGCCGCGCGCAGTTCGGCTTCGTCCACGCACGGCCGCAAGCCGATACCGCCGCCGCCGGAGGTGGCCTTGAGGATCACCGGGTAACCGATGGTCGCCGCCGCCGAGGCGGCATGGTCGGCGTCCGCGAGTAGGCCGCTGCCGGGCAGCAGCGCAACCCCCGCGGTCGCGGCCGCCGCCCGCGCGGTGTGCTTGTCGGCGAACAAGCGCAACTGCTCGACCGTCGGACCGACGAACACGAACCCGTTGTCGAGCACGGCCTGGGCGAAAGCGGTGTTCTCGGAAAGGAATCCGTAGCCGGGGTGCACCGCGTCGGCACCGGTCTCGTGCATCGCGGCGATGATCTTGTCGACGTTCAGATAGCTCTCGGCGGGACTGGTGGCGCCGAGCGCGACAGCGACATCCGCCGAGCGCGTGTGCACGCTGCCCGCGTCGGCCTCGGAATACACCGCGACCGTGCGCAATCCCATGGCACGTGCGGAACGGATGAGCCGTTCGGCGATCTCGCCGCGATTGGCGATCAAGACCGTGCCGAAAGCCGGTGCACTCGAAGTGGTTGCGGTAGTCGGTGATTCAACAGTGTCGAACATGTGCGCTCCCTCAGGCCAGCTGCGCGGGCAGCACGTGCTCGCCGCCACGGTCGGTGCTCAGACACAGCGAACAGATGGTTCCTCCGGTCGCCGCGGCGGTCAGGTCGGGCCGCTCGTAGGACTCCTCGCACACCACACACGGGTAGCGGGTCGCGCTCGGATTGCCTTCGCTGTCGAGAATCGGTTCATCGATGCCGTCATCGGTGCGACGCAGGTAGTACTTGCCCCGGGTGAGCACCGCCATCAACGGCGTCAGCACCACGGCGATACCCACCGCCACCAGCGGCGAATACGGCCGCAGCTCGGCACCGAACAGTCCGAAGTAGACCGCGATGGACACCAGCGACGACGCCAGGAACGACACGACGCCCACCGGGTTCACCGCGTACAACATGCCGCGACGGAACTCCGGCTGCTTCGGCGACAATCTCAGCAGGTACTTGTTCACCAGGATGTCCGTGGCCACGGTGACCACCCACGCCATCGCGCAGTTGGAGTAGAAGCTGAGCACGTTGTTCAGGAAGCTGAACATGTCGGCCTCCATCAGGATCAGCGAGATCCCCAGATTCACCAGCACGAACACCAGTCGTCCCGGATAACGCTTGGTCACGCGGGTGAACGAGTTCGTCCAGGCCAGCGACCCCGAATAGGCGTTGGTGACATTGATCTTCACCTGGGACAGCACCACGAGCACCAGGGCCAGCGGCACGATCAGCCACGACGGCATCAGTTCCTTGAACACCCCGGTGAACTGCTCGATCGGCTCGACCGCCGCCGCGGAACCCACCGCGTCCAGAATGTAGACGGCCATGAACACACCGAGTGCCTGCTTGATCGCGCCGAACACCACCCAGCCCGGTCCGGCCATGATCATCGAGGTCCACCAGGCCCGCCGGTTGTCGGCGGTACGCGGCGGCATGAAGCGCAGGTAGTCGATCTGCTCACCGATCTGACCCATCAGCGAAAGACACACGCCCGCACCGAGCATCACCGCGGCGGTATTCAGGGCACCGCCTTCCTCGCCGCCGTAGGCGAGCCAGCGCTGCACCGAATCGGGATCTTTGACGACGAGGAACACCAGCGGCGCCACCATCAACACCAACCACAGGGGGTTGGTCCAGCTCTGGAGCTTCGCCAACGTCTTCATCCCGTAGATCACCAGCGGAATGATCACCAGCGTCGAGGCCAGATACCCCAGCCAGAGCGGCAATCCCACGGCGTAGCGCAAACCCTGCGCCATGATCGCGCCCTCGGTGGCGAAGAAGATGAAGGTGAAGCTGGCGAAGATCACGCTGGTGATCACCGAGCCGTAGTACCCGAATCCCGAACCGCGCGTGATCAAGTCGAGGTCGACGTTGTAGCGGGCGGCGTAGTAGGCCAGCGGGAACCCGGAGACGAAGATGATCAGCGCGGCGACACCGATCGCCAGCAGCGCGTTGCCCGTGCCGTGGGTGAGGCCGATGCCGGCGCCGATGGAGAAATCCGCCATGTAGGCGATGCCACCCAACGCCGAGGCGCCGACCACAGCGGGTGTCCACCGGCGGTAGCTGCGCGGCGCGAACCGCAGCGTGTAGTCCTCCAGTGTCTCCTTGGTCGAGGACTTCTTCGGCGCCGCCTCCGGTGGCGCCTGCGGCGCTGCCCCCGATGGCGCCTGCGGCGCGCTGATCCGGGTCAGGTCTTCTTCAACGGTCATCGTGGTCTCCAGAGGGTGGTGCGGAGGGAACTCGTCTTCGTCGACGTGCGGGGGTAGGCCAGCTGCTGGGAGGTGAGTGCTCGGGGCGCCGGGGTTCAGAAGGCTTCCGCGTGCATCGACATGGCCGACCACGCGCGCTGTGCTCGTTCGAGCACCACCGTCATCGACTCGCCCACGTGCTCGTGCAGTGCGCGCAGGCCCTCGCGCAACTCACCGGCGAGGACCAGTTCGGCGATCTCGATGTGCTCGGTGATCGTGGAGGTGATGCGGTCGGCGGTGAGGAAGTCGTACATCCGCACCCGCCGGATGCGCTGATTCACCGCGACCAGCGTTTCGGTGAGCGCGGGGTTGCCCGAGGACCGCGACAGTGCGGCGTGGAACTGTTCGTCGAGCACCACGAACCTCGGGTCGGGTTCCGGCGGCGCCTCCCGCAGCCGGTGCCAGTGCGCCAGCTCGCCGGAAAGGATCTCCGGATCGTGGCGCACCCCTGGGTCGTCGATCGCCCGCGCGATGCCGCGCAGTTCGAGCGTCACCCGCAACTCGTACAGGTCGCGCAGCTCACGGGGATTGGGCACGACAACGAAGAAACCGTTGTCCCTGCGTTCGATCAGGCCGTCGGACAACAGCCGGGCCAGCGCCTCGCGCACGGGCGTGCGGGAGGAACCGAACCGCTCGGCCAACGCGACCTCACCCAGGCGTTGACGCGGCGAGAGGCGTCCGTTCATCACCTCGTCGCGCAGCGAAAGATACGTCCGTTCGCGCTGCGACATATTCCGGGTGATCTCGTCGGACCGAAGCGGGTCCACTTGTGTATACAAAGCTGCGTCCACAAGCCGGAACGGTACGAACCGGGCGTTTCGTCGGCCGTTCGTCGCGGTGACGGGCGGATTGCTGCTTGTTACGAGATCCTCACCGTGCTCGTCGGCCTCGAATAACACCGTTCTGCCCCGCGATTGCGGGCCGTCCTGTCGGGCAACCGGTTCGGCGTCGCTGTCGCGCCGACGGCGAAGTGCGGCGGTGAAGATCGGGATCGCCGGCCAGAGGCGTAGATGATTTGCCTGTCGGTGGGCCTCGGTAACGTCAACAAGACTGAACAAGGGAGGTGGGGGCCGGATGACAGCACCGAGCACCGCACACCGCGGCTGGATTCGGCGGCTGTGGGCCGAGTGCAGGCGCCACAACACCACGCTCTTCGCGATCATCGCGACGCTGCTCGTCGGTGCCGCGGTGGAGGTTGTCGGCCCCTTGCTCACCAAGCGCGCGATCGACGCGGCGGGCGCGGGCGAGACATCGGTGATCGGCACCGTGGCCGCGCTGCTCGTGCTCGTCGCGCTCGGCCGCTTCGCGGCGTCCTTCGGTCGACGACTGCTGTCGGGAAAGCTATCGCTGGACGTCCAGCACACGCTGCGGGTGCGCCTGCTCGGGTCGCTGCAACGCCTCGACGGCGCCGGTCAGGACACGATTCGCACCGGTCAGGTGGTGTCGCGCTCGATCACCGATCTGCAACTGGTGCAGGGACTCATGGCGATGACGCCGCTGTCGGGCATGGCGCTACTGCAATTCGTGCTCGCCGCGGGCGTGATGGTGTGGCTGTCGCCACTGTTGGCCGTGGTCGCTCTGCTGGTGGTTCCCGCGATCGCCGTCGTGGTGCTGCGTCTGCGGCCGAAGGTGTACGCGGCCACCTGGTCGGCCCAACAGCGCGCCGCCGACGTCGCCCAGCACGTCGAGGAGACGGTGACCGGCGTTCGGGTGGTGAAAGGATTCGGTCAGGAAGCCCGCATGGTCGGGGTGCTCGAACGCCTCGGCCGCACGCTGTACGCCGAGCGCATGCGTGCCGCCGCGATCAACGCGCGCTTCACCCCGACGGTGTCGATCATCCCGCAAGCCGGGCTGGTGCTGGTGATCGCGGTCGGCGGCCTGCTCGCCCTGCACGGCTCGATCAGCGTCGGCACCTTCCTCGCCTTCGCCGCCTACGTCTCCATCATGGCGGGGACTGCGCGAACCCTGGCCGCGGTCGTCATCATGGCGCAGCTCAGTCGCGCCGCGGCCGAGCGCGTGTTCCAGGTGATCGATACCGCGCCGGTGGTCGCCGAGCCCGCCGATCCGCTCGATTTGCCGGACGGACCCCTCGGCATGGATATCGAGGACGTCACCTTCGGTTTCGACCCCGAACAGCCGGTGCTGCGCGAAGTGAACCTCCGGGTCGAGCCCGGCGAAACCGTCGCGATCATCGGCCCCGCCGGTGCGGGAAAATCCACTCTCGCGCTCCTGCTGCCGCGCTTCTACACCCCGGATTCCGGGCGAATCCGCCTCTTCGGTAACGAATCCGAGCACAGGCCAAGCGAACCATCCGCCAAAGCCGCAGCAGCCGTCGACCTCGGCGACGCACGTTCGGAGGATGTGCGCGCGGCCATCGGCGTCGTCTTCGACGACCCGTTCCTGTTCTCCGACACCATCGCCGCCAACATCGGCCTCGGCCGTCCCGAGGCCACCGACGCCGAGATCGCCGAGGCCGCACACCAGGCCGCCGCCGACGAATTCATCGCCGCGCTACCCGATGGCTACGACACCGTGGTCGGCGAACGCGGGCTCACCCTGTCCGGCGGGCAACGTCAACGCATCGCCCTGGCACGCACCCTGTTGGCGAAACCGCGCGTGCTCGTCCTCGATGACGCCACCTCCGCCGTCGACGCGGTCACCGAGGCCACGATCTTCGAACGACTCCCCGACCAGGGCGGGCGCACGACACTGATCCTCGCGCACCGCGAATCGACGCTCGCCCATGCCGATCGGGTGATCCGACTGCCCGCACCCACCGGCCACCTCGCGCGCACACCCGAGGACGTCGAGACGCGTGGCGGTTCGCGTGCCTACACCGACGGAGCCGCATTCGGTGCCGCGGCAACCGGGCTCAGCGAAACCCCCGAACTACGCCGCGCCATCGACCGACTACCCCCGGCCACCGAACAGCCGGGCCGAGACGACGCGCGTTTGCGCGCCCCTGACCCGAACTTCACGCTCACGGGCATGCTGCGCCCGGTGCGTTTACTGCTGCTGTGCGCCGTGATCCTGCTCGCCCTCGACGCGGCGATCGGTATCGCGTTTCCCCCGCTGGTGCGCTACGCACTCGACGACGGCGTGGTCGGCGCCCGGCCCGGCGTGCTCGCACGCGCGGCGTTTCTCGGTCTGCTGCTCGTGCTGATCGGCTGGCTGGTGGAAGCAACGAACACGCTGCTCACCGCGCGCACCGGCGAACGCGTGCTCTACGGCCTGCGCGTGCGCAGCTTCGCCCACCTGCAACGACTCGGCCTCGACTACTACGAACGCGAACTGTCCGGCCGCATCATGACGCGGATGACCACCGACGTCGACGCGTTGTCGACGTTCCTGCAAACCGGCGTGGCGACCACCATCATCGGCGTGCTCACCCTCGCGGGTATCGCGGTGGCACTGTTGGTCATCGATCCCTCGCTCGCGCTGATCGTGCTGGTGGCCCTGCCGGTGCTGTTGATCGCGACGGCACTGTTCCGCCGGGTTTCGCATGTCGCGTATACCGTGTCGCGCGAACATATTTCGACGGTGAACGCGGATTTCCAGGAGAATGTCAGCGGACTGCGCGCGGTGCAGGCCAACCGGCACGAGCCGAGATCGGCGCGGCGCTTCGCCGAATACTCGCAGCGGTATCGCACCAGCAGGTTGCGGGCGCAGCGGGCGATCGCGCTGTACTTCGCCTTCGTCTCCGCGTGGGCCGATCTCGCGCTGGCACTGGTGGTGTTCTTCGGTGCGCGCGAGGTGGCCTCCGGCGCGACCAGCACCGGAACGCTGGTGGCCTTCGTGCTGTATCTGCAATTGCTTTTCGCGCCGATCCTGCAGCTGTCCCAGGTCTTCGACGGGTATCAGCAGGCGGTGGTCGGGCTGCGCAGGATCGGCGCGCTGCTGCGCACGCCGTCGTCACTGGCTGCCGATCGGACCGACGCCGTGCCCATCGAGGGGCGCCTGCACGGCGAAGTGGGCTTCGAGGACGTGCGGTTTCAGTACGCGGGCAGCAGCGCGTTCGCCCTCGACGGTGTGTCTGTGCGCATCCCCGCCGGTTCGACGCTGGCGCTGGTCGGACCCACCGGCGCGGGCAAGTCGACGATCGTCAAGCTGCTCGCGCGGCTCTACGACCTGCCGCCGCGCGGAGACGACAGGGCCGCCAACGCGATTCGCGTCGACGGTGTCGACATTCGCGATTATCGCCTCGACGAGTACCGTGCGCGACTCGGTGTCGTCCCGCAGGAAGCGCACTTGTTCACCGGCGATGTGGCCAGCAATATCGCCTTCGGCAACCCGTCGGCTACCGAGCAGGAGATCGCCGATGCGGCCGCGGCGGTCGGTGCCGGCGACATGATCGCCACCTTGCCGTACGGCATGCGCCAACCCGTCGGCGAGCGCGGGCGCGGGCTCTCTGCCGGTCAGCGTCAGCTGATCGCGCTCGCGCGCGCCGAACTCGTCCGCCCCGATCTGCTGCTGCTCGACGAGGCCACCGCCACCCTCGATCCCGACACCGAGACGGCGGTATTGACCGCGAGCCGATCGCTGAGCCGAGGGCGGACAACGGTGGTAGTCGCGCACCGGCTCGGCACAGCGGCTAGAGCGGATCGGATCGCTGTCGTAGAATACGGACAAATCACCGAAATCGGTCCACATGCCGAATTGCTCGCCGCGGGCGGACCATATAGCCGACTGTGGGCAGCGGCACGCGAGAGTGGGGGAATATTGTCGGACACTGACGAGTCCTCACCTATGGGGGCAGGTCTGTCCGGTGGTCAGTAGATCCGTCGGTTTGCCGCTGGGCCTATCCTCGGATAGGGCACATCGGCGCGTATCCGCTGATCGCCGTGCCGGGCACGTCACAAACGTCGCAGCGCGAAGAACGAAAAGAGGCGAACACCTGCTGTGAGCAGCTCAACTTCCCAGTTCGGACAGAACCAGTGGTTAGTCGACGAGATGTACCAAAAGTACAAAAAGGATCCCTCCTCGGTCGACCGGAGTTGGCACGAGTTCTTGGCCGACTACACCCCTGAAGCCACCGGCGACAGCCAGAGCGCTGCGGCCGCGACCGCTCCCGCGCAGGCGCCGACCCCGGCTCAGGCACCCGCGGCAGGCAATGGCGCCACCGCTCCCACCCCCAGCGCATCCACCCCTGCCCCCGCGCAGCCGAGGCCAGCCACGCCAGCACCGGCGGCCCCGGCACCCGCGAAGCAGGTGCCCGCCGACACCTCGGCGCGCAAGCCACAGACCACCCCCGCGCCGACCTCCAATGCGGCACCGACCTCCGGTGCCCCGAAATCCGCCGAACCCGCCGACGAGGCGAAAGTACTGCGCGGTGCGGCGGCAGCCGTGGCCAAGAACATGGCCGCTTCGCTGACCATCCCGACCGCGACCAGCGTGCGCGCCATTCCGGCGAAGCTGATGATCGACAATCGTCTCGTCATCAACAACCACCTCGCACGCACCCGTGGCGGCAAGATCTCCTTCACCCACCTGCTCGGCTACGCGATCGTGCAGGCGGTCAAGGCGTTCCCGAACATGAACCGCCACTTCGCCGAGGTGGACGGCAAACCCAACGCGATCACCCCCGCGCACACCAACCTCGGCCTCGCCATCGACCTGGCGGGCAAGGACGGTAGCCGTTCACTCGTCGTCGCCGCCATCAAGGGCACCGAGGCGATGACCTTCGCGCAGTTCCACACCGCCTACGAGGACATCGTGCGGCGCGCGCGCGAAGGCAAGCTCACCGCCACCGATTTCGCGGGCGTCACGATCTCGCTCACCAACCCGGGCACCATCGGCACCGTGCACTCCGTGCCGCGGCTGATGCCCGGTCAGGGCGCGATCATCGGCGCGGGCGCCATGGAGTTCCCCGCGGAGTTCCAGGGCATGAGCGACGAGCGCATCAACGACATCGGTGTCGGCAAGCTGATGACGCTCACCTCCACCTACGACCACCGCATCATCCAGGGCGCGGAGTCGGGTGACTTCCTGCGCACCATCCACAACCTGCTGATCTCCGACGAGTTCTACGACGAGATCTTCCACGGCCTCGGCGTGCCGTACGAGCCGATCCGCTGGCGCAAGGACATTCGCGAACGCGGTGTCGACAAGAGCGCCAGGGTGCTCGAGATGATCGCGGCCTACCGCAACCGCGGTCACCTGATGGCCGACACCGATCCGCTGCGCCTGGTGAAGGACAAGTTCCGCAGCCACCCGGACCTGGATGTCACCCAGCACGGGCTCACCCTGTGGGATCTGGACCGCAGCTTCAACGTCGCGGGCTTCCATGGCCAGGAGCGAATGAAGCTGCGCGAGGTGCTCTCGGTACTGCGCGACGCCTACTGCCGCCACGTCGGTGTCGAGTACACCCACATCCTGGAAACCGAACAGCAGCAGTGGATTCAGGAGCGGGTCGAACAGACACACGTAAAACCGACCGTCGCGCAACAGAAGTACATCCTGAACCGACTCAACGCCGCCGAGGCGTTCGAGACCTTCTTGCAGACCAAATACGTTGGCCAGAAGCGGTTCTCGCTGGAAGGCGCGGAGACCGTCATTCCGATGATGGACGCCACGATCGACCAGTGCGCCGAATACGGCCACGACGAGGTCGTCATCGGCATGCCACACCGCGGCCGGTTGAACGTGCTCGCCAATATCGTCGGCAAGCCGTACTCGAAGATCTTCACCGAGTTCGAAGGCAATATGAACCCGGCCGGCGCGCACGGCTCCGGCGACGTGAAGTACCACCTCGGCGCCAACGGCACCTACCTGCAAATGTTCGGCGACAACGAGATCGAGGTCTCGCTCACCGCGAACCCCTCGCACCTCGAGGCTGTCGACCCGGTACTGGAGGGCCTGGTTCGCGCCAAGCAGGACCTGCTCGACAAGGGCGACGGCGAAGAGGGCTACTCCGTGGTCCCGCTGATGCTGCACGGTGACGCGGCCTTCGCCGGCCAGGGTGTGGTCGCCGAGACGCTGAACCTCTCGGGTCTGCGTGGATACCGGGTCGGCGGCACCATCCACATCGTGGTGAACAACCAGATCGGGTTCACCACCGCACCGGAGAACAGCCGCTCCACCGAATACTCCACCGACATCGCGAAGTTCATCGGCGCGCCGATCTTCCACGTCAACGGCGACGACCCGGAGGCGTGCGACTGGGTAGCCCGCCTCGCGGTCGACTTCAAGCAGAAGTTCCGCAAGGACGTCGTAATCGACATGATCTGCTACCGCCGTCGCGGTCACAACGAGGGCGACGACCCCTCGATGACCCAGCCGTACATGTACGACGTCATCGACACCAAGCGCTCGGTGCGCAAGGCATACACCGAGAGCCTGATCGGCCGTGGCGACATCTCGCTGAAGGAGGCCGAGGACGCGCTGCGCGACTACCAGGGCCAACTGGAGCGGGTGTTCAACGAGGTCCGTGAGCTGGAGAAGTACACACCGGAGCCGAGTGAATCGGTCGAGGACGATCAGCAGGTGCCCGCCACCGTGCAGACCGCCGTCGACAAGTCGATCCTGCAACGCGTCGGCGATGCCTTCCTGAACGTGCCGGACGGGTTCAATGTGCACCCGAGGGTCAAGCCGGTGCTGGAGAAGCGTCGCGAGATGGCCTACGAGGGCAAGGTGGACTGGGCGTTCGCCGAGCTGCTCGCCTTCGGCACCCTGATCGACGAGGGGCGCGCGGTGCGCCTGACCGGTCAGGACACCCGTCGCGGCACCTTCACCCAGCGGCACTCGGTGATCATCGACCGCAAAACGGCCGAGGAGTACACCCCGCTGCACAACATCGGCAGCGAGAACCCCGGCTGGTTCGCGGTGCACGATTCGGCGCTGAGCGAGTACGCGGCGGTCGGCTTCGAATACGGCTACTCGCTGGGCAACCCGAACGCGTTGGTGTTGTGGGAGGCGCAGTTCGGCGACTTCGTCAACGGCGCGCAGTCGATCATCGACGAGTTCATCTCCTCCGGTGAGGCCAAGTGGGGTCAGCTCTCCGATGTCGTGCTGCTGTTGCCGCACGGTCACGAAGGGCAGGGTCCCGACCACACCTCCGGTCGGATCGAGCGCTTCCTGCAGCTGTGCGCGGAGGGTTCGATGATGGTCGCGGTCCCCTCGACCCCGGCGAACTACTTCCACCTGCTGCGTCGCCACGCACTGGACGGCATCCGTCGTCCGCTGATCGTCTTCACCCCGAAGTCGATGCTGCGCAACAAGGCCGTGGTGTCGGACGTGAAGGACTTCACCGAGAGCAAGTTCCGCTCGGTCTTCGATGAACCCGCCTACGAGCAGGGCACCGGCGACCGCAGCAAGGTGAAGCGGATCGCGCTGACCAGTGGCAAGCTCTACTACGAGCTGGCGGCGGAGAAGGCCAAGCAGAAGCGCGAGGATGTGGCGCTGGTCCGGGTCGAGCAGCTCTACCCGCTGCCGAAGTTCCGCCTGAACGAGGCGCTGTCGAGCTACCCGAACGCCACCGACATCGTGTGGGTCCAGGAAGAACCGGCCAACCAGGGCGCATGGCCCTTCTTCGGCCTGAACCTCCCGGACATCCTGCCCGCGCACCTGCGCAACCTGCGCCGCATCTCGCGGCGCGCCATGTCGGCCCCGTCCTCGGGTTCGAGCAAGGTGCACGCGGTGGAGCAGGCGGAGATCGTCGCGGAGACCTTCGCGCCGACGGAGTAGGCACTGACAGCACTCGAAACGCCGGGTGAATCCCCTCTCGCGGAGGGTGATTCACCCGGCGTTCGGGTTTTCGGGGTCCGTCAGTCGAAGTGCCCGCTGTGCGCGATCCGCGATTTCAGCTTCGCCAGCGCACGGTGTTGCGCCACGCGCACGGCACCGGCGGTGCTGTCCACGGCGGCCGCGGTTTCTTCGGCCGACAAACCCATCACCAAGCGCATGATCAGGATCTCCCGATGCTTCTCCGGGAGCGTCTCGAGCAGCTGAGTCATCTGCCTGCTCGTCTCGGACTCGAGCGCCCGCTGTTCCGGGCCGTGCTCGACAGAGACGACATCGGGTACATCCGCCACCGCATCCGACTTGTTGCGCGCGGCATTGCGATGCGCGTCGGCGACCTTGTGCGAGGCGATCCCGTAGACGAAGGCCATAAAGGGCCTGCCCTGATCCTGATACCGGGGCAAGGCGGTCATCACGGCCAGACATACCTCCTGCGCGACATCGTCGGCGGAATACTGTCCGCGCTCACCCGCACCGATCCGCGACCGGCAGTAGCGCACGACCAGTGGCCGAACCGTCGCGAGCACCTGACTCAGCGCGGCCCTGTCGCCCTGCGCCGCGGCCGCGACCACAAGGTCGAGACCTTCGACAGCGGTGCTGGACGGTCGGGTCGGCCGCCCACCGGACGGTGTCGGCTCGACAGCGCGCGGCACACCCCACGCGACACTGTGTGGCCGCGCCCCCGCACCATGATCAACCTCACCCCGCCCAACCCCCCTACCTGAAACCCCTCGTCCCGCACCATTTTCCAGCTCCCTGGACACGACAAAACGCGGCCAGACAACGCCGAGTAGATCCCCGCCCCTCCGACGCGGACGCGCCCGGTCGAGCGCGGGCGCGCCGCGAAACGCCCTGCCCGTCCCGGCGTCAACCACCGCCGGAGCCCTCAGCAGAGCAAACTCCCACCACTGCACCACACGGACCTTCCGCCGAAACCTGCCGAACCTTCCATTATCGCGCACCAACGATGCGAAAGACAGACGCGACCTCCCCACCAAACACCCCCCACCCCAACTCCACCAGCCACGAATTACAGGGCCCCTCGTCCCCACCAAGATCAACAGGACACCCGGGTGTCATTGCGAGCGAACTGCGGTGGAAATGTCCTGTTGATCTTGGTGTGTCCTTTTGGGGTTGAAACTGACGTAACGTCAGGTCATAGCGTTGGCGTATCGGCTCGGCTTGGGCCGGTGAAGGTTCGAAGGGATGGTCGTGATGGGCGAGGTGAAGGTGGGGGTGTTGGCCGCGGAATCGGGCCTCACCGTGCGGACACTGCATCATTACGACCGGATCGGTCTCGTCAGCCCGTCTTCGCGCACGGCGTCGGGGCACCGGCTGTATGTCGACACCGATATCGAGCGGCTCTATCGGGTCGCCGCTCTACGGCAGCTCGGGCTGCCGCTGGAGGTGATCGGCGACCTGCTCGATGACGTGTTGTCGCTTCGGGAGGTGCTGGCCAAGCAGCAGGCCTACCTCGCCGACCAGATCAGCGAACTCACGCGCGTGAAGTCGACGGTCGACCTGATGCTCGCCGATTCGAGTTCCCCCCGAACATCGGACCTTCTCGATGTGATGCGAAAGGTGAACGGCATGGCCGACACATTCTCGAAGTACTTCGACGCCGACCAGATGGCGCGATTGGCCCAGCGCCGCACCGAGATCGGCGAGGACGAGATCAAACGCGTCGAACAGGCGTGGCCCGATCTCATCGCCCGAGTCGATGCGGCGATAGCGGCCGACTTGGACCCGACCTCCGACCAGGCCCGCGCATTGGCCGACGAATGGATGGGCCTGCTGCACCAGTTCCACGGCGGCGACGACAGCCTCCGCGACTCGCTGTACCGCATGCAGTCGGAGAACACCGAACAAATCCAAGCCGAACACGGCGGCCCCTCCCCCGCGTCCATGCAGTTCATCCAGGCTGTGCAGGCCGCTCGGCCGCAGTAGGCGAACCACGTGCGGCCCCGGCAAGGTCGGGGCCGCACCGCACTCATGCCCGTTGCGGCACGGGAGAACTCAGCGAGCGCACGAAGATCCCGCTGAACAGTGATCGCCGCGTCCGGCCCGAGGATTCGATACGACATCCTCACTTCGCTGTAATCATTTGTCACGCAACCGCTTTCATAGACGCTGCGAATAACCCCGGCTACGATCGAAGTGAAGATCGTCGAATTGTGGCCTATCGCAGGGGGATAGCCGTGGTCAATATTGCCTTTGAACAGCGCCGCCAATGGGTCGAGCGACAGCTCGGCGGCTTGGCATTCCTCTCCGCCACCCACCGCCGATTCCTGTCGATACCGTTGATGCGCAGCGGTTGGCACGTGCTGGTCGAACGACAGGACTCGGCCCCGCCGTCGGACCGCGCGTGGGCGTTCGCCATCGGCCCCGGCGGAGTCTTCGCGCTCGTCTGCACCGAAACTGTTCCGGACGAACATCGGATTCGGCGCATGCGCGTCCGAGCCGAGGAAGTCTTCGGCAATCTCATGGTCGATCGCAACCGCTACGTCCCCCACATGATCGATCTGGTTCTGCTGTTGCCGAGGGCCGTGCCGACGGCAGCGGAATCGTCGTTCAGCACTGCGGATCTGACCACGCTGCCCGGCATGCTGTTCGGTGGCGAAGCGAGGCTGTCGCGCCAGCATGCCCGCATCGTCGCTACCCGCGCGGCCGATCGCCACACCTGGGCCGAGCTGATTTCGAGCGATTCCGCACCCAGCAACCAGCCCGCCACCGCCGATGCGCTGTTCGGGGCGGGAGAACTCCGCGATGACGAGCGCACGAAGGCCCTGACCCGACCCTTCAGCGAGTGGATGACGTTCCTCGATCCTGGTCAACTAGAACTGGTGCACCGCAATTTCAACGGTCCCGCGCGCTTCAGTGGGCCCGCGGGAACCGGCAAAACCGTGGTGGCGCTGCATCGAATGGCTCGATTTGCCAAGCACTCGCCCGGCAGGATGCTGTTCACCAGCTTCGTGAAAACACTGCCGACCTATCACAAATCCGGCTTCCTTCAGCTGGCACCGCATGCCGAAGACCGAGCGGAGTTCCTCGGCTTGCACGCCTGGACCAAGCGGCTACTCCACGAACGTCACGTCACCTTCGTCGATCCGGACGTCGCGGCGATCAAAACCGCGTTCAGCCGGGCCTGGCTCGACACCGGCCGCGACCATCTCGCTGCCATCGAGCCGAGTCCGACGTATTGGGAGGACGAGATCCACCGTGTCATCAAAGGCCGCGGGATCACCGATGTGGAGCAGTACAAACGCATCGACCGCACCGGACGCAACCGCATCCCATTGGACGGCCAGCGTCGAGAAATCTTGTGGCGCACACTGTTCGAGCCATACCAGCGCAATCTTCGCAAACGCGGCTTCGATGACTTCAGCGACGTCGTCGCGAAGGCGATCGCCGAACTACGCGCCGCGCCGCTCGATGACCCGTATGGCCTGGTCGTCGTCGACGAGGTCCAGGATTTCACCCTCATGGAGTTACGCCTCGTCCACCAGATCGCCGGTGGTGAGCCGAGCGCCCCGCTGATACTCGTCGGCGACGGCCAACAACAGGTGTATCCGGGCGGCTGGCGCCTCTCCGACGCCGGTATCCCCATCGTCGGCCGCGGCGCGGTGCTGCGCACCAACTACCGCAACCGAAAGGCCGTCCACGACTACGCCAAGCAGGTCGATGCCACCAACTCCGTCGACGACCTCGACGGCGCCCCCGGATTCGTCCTGCGCGACACCGAAGTAGTACTCCCCGGTGGCATCGCCACCTCACACACCTTCCCCCGTCGAGAAGCGCACACACAGCTGGTGCAGGCGATCACCGACTCCAACCTGCCCTGGTCGGACATCGCGGTGATCACCACAACGAACAGCCAGGCGACGCGCTTCACCGCCGCATTACGACGCGCCGACATCCCGACCGTATCGCTCGAGCGCTTCGACGGCACGCAGCGCGATGTGGTGAAGGTCGGCACCGTGCACCGCGCCAAAGGAATGGACTTTCCCGCCGTCTTCCATGTCACGGAAGCACCCACCGCACCCGTCGCCGAACTCACCGGCGGTCAGCGCGACCGGGCGGAGCTGACCGGACGACAGACGATGGTGGCGCTCACGCGGGCGCGGGACTATATCTGGGTGGGATTCACGCGCGACTGAGCGCCGACCGCACGCACGGAACAATCCCGGTCACCGTGTCCGTTGTAGGAGTGGACGACAATGGCGGCGCGTCGCGCGAATCAGCAGAATCCCGCGCGCACGGGCCGCGCTACCGGCAGGACAACACTTCACCAAGGAGGACGCGGTGACCAACACACGGACGGCAATTCTGGCCGGTGGCTGCTTCTGGGGTATGCAGGATCTGATCCGGAAGCGGCCGGGTGTGCTGTCGACGCGGGTCGGTTACACGGGCGGCAGCAACGACAACCCCAATTACCGCAACCACCCCGGTCACGCCGAGGCTGTAGAGATCGTCTACGACCCCACCGTCACCGATTACCGCGCACTGCTGGAATTCCTGTTCCAGATCCACGACCCGACCACCAAGGACCGTCAAGGCAACGACGTCGGTTCCGCCTACCGCTCGGCGATCTTCTACCTCGACGACGAGCAGAAGCGCGTAGCCATCGACACCATCGCCGACGTAGAAGCCTCCGGCCTGTGGCCGGGCAAGGTCGTCACCGAGGTGACCCCCGCGAGCACGTTCTGGGAAGCCGAACCCGAGCACCAGGACTACCTCCAGCACTACCCCACCGGCTACACCTGTCACTACCCGCGCCCGAACTGGAAGCTCCCGAAGCGCGAAACCGCTTCGCAGTAACCACTTCCACCACAGCTGGCCCGAGCCTCCGCTCGGGCCAGCTGTTTTCGGCCTACTGGGGCCAGATCGGGGTGACCGTCGTCGGCCGCCACGTCTTCGACATGACGGATGACTGGGACGGGAAGCCTCCGGGCGGGATGGACCACGTAGTCGTCGTGACACACCGGCCGGCACCCGAGGGCTGGGACTCGCAGGTGTTCGAAACCGGAAACCCGGACCCCGCGTGCGCCGTGACGTCTCATGTGTCCTGGCGCAATGTCGACACCGGGGCAGCGGGCGAGGCGGATGTCACCGTCCCCGGCTACTCGGAACCGGACAAGAACGGCACGGCCGGATTCGTCCGTGAGAACTTGCCCACGGGACCCGGCCTAGTCGTGGTCCAGGTCAGTTCGAACCCGAACCCCGCCGAGGTCGAGGTGCAAGCGTACTAAGAAGCCCACGCTTCATCACGGCACGCGTGTTCCCACCGCGGCATTGTTGGGCACTAATCGAAGTGATCATCCTCCGGGATGTCCTTCGCTCTCGCCCTGCGCTGCACGAGCTTGACGGTGCCGGCCGCGACGGCCGCGCCGACGGCTCCGCCGACCACCGCGCCGAACAGGCTCTGCGGCAATGAATCCGAGGCGACCATGGGCCACAGGAACACCACCAACCATGCGACTATCAAGGGGTACGTGGTGAGGTAGGCGGTCCACCTTCGTCGCGGCGCGAAGCGTTTGAGCAACGCGCGCACGTCGATGCCTCGCCGGGCGCAGTAGCGGTACAGCAGTAGCGTTGTGAGGCTGGGAAGTACGAAGATCAGCAACGACACCGGTCTGGCGTCCAGTGCGGCGGCCACGATGGCGATCACGTAGCAGCCGTATATCGTCGCGCACAACGCGATCGTCGAGCCGCGATAGAACTCCTCGCGGGCCCGTTCGTCTCCCCACGCCGGGTCGTCGGCTGCTAGGAAGGTGTCTTCGAGTGCGGTGGTGTTGGCCACGCTGCCTCCAGTTCATCGGACCAGAAAACTTCTTCGACCGTCGCTTCCAGCGCTCGCGCGATGCGAAGGGCGAGGTAGACGCTCGGTGCGTAGTCGCCCTGCTCGATCGAAATCACGGTTTGGCGACTGACGCCAACCGTTGTCGCCAATTGCGCCTGGGTCATTCGACACTCGCGCCGTCGCGCACGTACCGGATGGTGTCCCTGATCGCCGACCACGAAGCAAATGTTAAGTATCTTTGACATTTGCTGTCAAGTGACCCGTGGCCCACACTCGGCCCTACACCGTCTTGAGCACGCCTCCGTCGATCACGTAGTCCACACCCGTGATGTTCCCCGCCGCCGACGATGCCAGGAATGTAATCAACGCCGCCGTCTCGGCCGGATCGGTCAATCGCCCCGTGGTGATACCCATTCGAGCAGGCAGGGCGGCGAGAAAGTCATCGAGTCCCAGACCCGCTTCGCGAGCCAGGTCGGCACCCATCCCGTCGGGCGCGGTCCAGTTGCGGGTGGCGGTGGGACCGGGACTGACAGTGAGGACGCGGACACCGTCGGGGCCGAGGTCTTCGGCGAGGGCTTTGCCGAGGTTGGTGAGGGCGGCTTTGGCTACGCCGTATTCGATTGGGGGGTGGGCGAATCGAGCGCCGATGGAGGAGATGTTGATGATGATGCCGCGTTGCCCGGTCAGGCTGGGGATAGCGGATCGGGTGACTCGAACGGCGCTCATCAGGTTGAGGTCGAGCGCCTCTTGCCAAGCGGCGTCGTCGATTTCGGCGAATCGTTGGCCGTGGCTGATGCCGGGACGGACGCCGCCGACGTTGTTGACAAGAATGTCGAGCGCGCCCAGTTCACCGATCGCCTGCTCGACGAGTTCCGTTGGGCCGGTGGAGCTTGCGAGGTCGGCGGTAATCGGGTGGACGTCGTCCAGCGCAGCGAGTTCCGGTGTGATGGTGCGCGCGGCGGCAGCCACTCGAACACCCTCAGCGGCCAGCGTGCGGGCAACCTCGAGCCCGATCCCCTTGCTAGCTCCGGTGATGAGTGCTGTCTTACCGGTCAGTTGTAGATCCATTGCCACATCTTTCTTGAACTATAGTTACAGTATTTACCGACATAAAAACCCAGAAAGTAGCCGAACAAGGACTCAGAGCACCCGCAACGCCGTATCCGCCAACGCATCCAACCGCGCCGGACTCGGGTCGACCCGAGCGAGCACCCGGATCCCATTGATCGTCGCCAACAGCAGCGAAGCTACAGCCGCACAATCGGTTTCGGCCCCGAACTCCTTCATCGCGACCCCTTCGGCGACGGTACTGAAGAACGCGGCATGCTGCCGATCGAACGCGCGCCGAACCAGATGCGCGACGAGCTCATCGTCCGCGGTGAGCTCGATCGCGGCATTGGTCATCAGACAACCCCGCCGATCTCGATCCCCCAGCGACGCAGCGATCACCACCCGCAGCGCCGCCCGCAGCCGCCCACGCGCGTCACCAGGCCCGTCCAACACCTCGATCAGCCGAGCGGTCTCCCGCTCGTAGTACCGCCGCAACGCACGCTCATACAACTCCCGCTTGCTGCCAAAAGCGTTGTACAGACTCCCCCGTCCGATCCCGAGCTCATCCACCAACCGCTGCGGCGTCGTGTTCGCGTACCCATGCGTCCAAAACACCTGCATCGCCTTGTCGACAGCAGCGTCGGCGTCGAACTCCTTATGCCTGGGCATGCCACTCAACGTAGCGATACTGTAACTACGAGTCAAATAAAGCTGCGCCCGAACGCGCGGCACGTGGTGCGATCCGGCACCACCACACCTACTGTCAAGAAAAGAACTGGTCGAGGCGGTCAGCGGTGAGGATGTCCGCAGTCCAGACACGCAATTGTTCGATACTGCCGATTCGAACGGCGGCGATGACTTCGGTTGGGAGCGGCCCGAACTTCAGGGTCAGCAGCTCGAGCAGCACCTCAGCGCGACCACGCGCTTCGAGGAGATCGGCAGTTGTCACGTACGCCTCCTTGAAACGGGGCCCCAGCTCGTCGATGAATGCTTCGATTTCGGCGCGGTCCGTCTTAGCCAAAGATCTGGTCGAGGTGTTGAGCGGTCAGGACGTCGGCAGTCCAACCACGCAGCTGCTCGGCATCGCCAGCCCTAACAGTGGCAACGACCCCCTCCGGGAGCGGCCCGAACTTCAGGGTCAGCAGGTCGAGCAGCGTCTCGGCGCGACCACGTGCCTCCCCGCGCGCTTCTCCCCGCGCTTCCCCACGCGCTTCTCCTCGCGCTTCGAGGCGTTCAGCAGTTGTCACGTATGCCTCCTTGGCACGGGGGCCGAACTCGTCGACGAATGCTTCGATTTCGGCGGGGTCGGTGTCGCCCACACGCATAATGTATGTGAGGGCCACGCTGAAGTCACGGGGACCGTCGGGGCCTTCCAGGATTTTTTCGATGAGGTCGCGACTGTGTTGAAGGTCGATAGTCACGTGCTTGTTGGCGGGAGCGGTCTTGATCAGGAATAGCGTGAACAGTGCCTCTGGGGTGAGGTCGCGGGTGAGGAGACGGGCGGTGTCGATGCGGTTGAGGTCGTCGAGGAGGTAGCGCAGTCGGGGTAAATAGGGTCCGGCGGCGGCGAGAGTGGTGGGGTCGAGGTCGATCAGGTCGATGATGTCCCGGGGTGCGGTCCATGTGCGGCCGGTGGGAGTGCTGTGCACCACGAGGGGGATGACCGCGGGCAGGGTTTTCGGTCTGGGTTTTTGATCGAGGTGGTGGTTCCAGACGTGGACCATGTATTCGAGGATCCGCAGTGCCATCAGTCGGTCATTGCTGCTTTGGTGTTCGATGAGCAGGCAGATGTAGGCGTCGTGGTCGTTGAGGCGGGTGCGGAACAATAGGTCGCCGTAGCGGGTGCCGAGTTCGGTGGAGATGAAGCTGGTCGACTGTAGTTCCAGTTTTTCCCAATTCACCAGTTCTGCCAGAGATTTTGGTAGCACCGTGCGCAGTTCGGAGGCTGCGTTGGCCGGACGCTGCATGACGGTGCGGAAGTAGGCGTCGTGCTTGTTGTTGGGATCGGCGGGCACGTCGGTCACATTAGGGGTGACCACTGACACAACACGCCGCAACGGGCTATTACCGCAGGTGAAAATGGGTGTGTCCGTAGCGAATGCTTCTCCGCCAGCGGCAAATTGAGCACTCGACATACCGCCGACACGATCGACGCTGAATCACATGACGTCAGAAGACCGCCGACGCTGAAGCGCGCGATGTTCGGTGCGGGATCGTCATCACCAGCGGGACGTTGTTGCGGTGTAAGTGGTTTCGATCAATCGGTGTAGTTCGCGCTGGATCTGTTCCAGGGGGCCGGGGGTGAGCGTGAACTCTTGGGCGTCGTGGTTGTGAAGCAGGTAGCGGCGGTCGGCGGGGAGGTAGTCGAGCCAATGGAAGCCGCTGCCGTCGGTGGTGGGGCGGCTGTCGATCGCGCCGCCTGCGAAGACGCCGACTTCGCCTAGGCCCGATCGGGGGCGGCGCACGATTCGGTGGAGTTGTTCGGCGTGGGATAGTCGGGTGGGGTGGCGGGCGTATTCGACTCGGTCGAGGTCGGATCGGCGGCCGGTGATCGGCGGGTATTGGCCGCCAGCACATTTCGGTAGGGCGGCGGCGATATGGCCGGGTAGTGCCGTTGGCGCGCAGCGGGTGAGTACGACGTCGCGGCCGTATTCCTGGGTGGGGCCTGGCAATTGGACCGCGACCGCAGCCGTTCGTCCGGTCATTCCCGCGTGTAGTCGGACAACGCCCGCGAAGTCACGTCCGTAGAGACCGTGCATTTCGACGCGAACCAGCGGTTCCAGCAGGACGGTGAGGGTGTGGTGCAGTTCAGGAGTCGCTATAGCGGATAGTCGTTCGCGAGCCTGCTTGCGTAGTCGCTCGTAGTCTTCGTAGGCCTCGACGCCTTCGATGTTGTAGCGCAGCGGATACGGAAGACGGTCGCGGCCGAACCCTTCCAGCGCCAATTCGAACATCAAACCGTCCATGCGCCAACTGGATTCGTTCATCCGCCGATGACTCCACCCGGTGGGAGTGCCGGTGGTTGTTCGCCGAGTAACTCCGAGCCGTGGTCGTACACCAGGTAGTCCTTGGTCTTGTGCTCGCCGTCGTCGTCGCCTTTTCCTTTGCCCGCACCGTGCGGCATCATGCCCGGCGAACCACCCATGCCCGGCTTGCCCGACATCGACGCGCCCGTACGCGCGGCGGCCGAGCTCGCGGCATTCGGTGAGCCAGGCAGGCTCTTTCCTGGCGCGGGAGCCTGGTTGGACGGGCCACCCGGCAAGCCCGGAATTCCGCCGGGGACAGAAGGATTCGTACCTGGCGTAGTGAGCGAGGGGGTCTGCGGAGTGTTTTGGGCGGTCGGCGTGGACGTGGTACTCGCCGGAGTAGTTGACGCGGCGGTGGTCGACGGATCCTGCTGATCGGTCGGAGCACCGGGGTCGATGGCGTTCGGATCGGTGGCGGCGCCGGGCTGGTTCGGGTTCGACGAATCGTTCGTACCGGGATTCGGAGCGCCCGAAGGGGTTCCCGGCGTGCCCGGCCCACTCGGACCAGGTCCGCCGGGCGGGGGTGTCACCGGAGGCGGGTTCGAGCCGTTGTCGGTGCGACTGGAGGGCTCCGGGAGGATCGGGGTCTTGCTGTCGACATCGCGCGCGCCGGGCCGGTAGTACTGCGTCATCACGAACCGCGCCTGGCTCTCCGCCTCCTGCGCGCGATGCGTCGGACCTTTGAGGACGTTCTGAAACGGCAGGCTGTCGATCACCCGGTCACCCATGGTGTAGTTGTCCGGCTTCGGCACCGACCCCTTGGCCTGACCCAAATGTCCTTCGGTCAAGTCCAATCCGTGCGCGACCATCTGGAAACTCGCGGCTAGCTGGGTGAATGTGGTGGTGAACTGACGGGTCGCGTCGATTGCCGCCGCACCGGACCGGCCATTCCAGTTCTGGGTGATGGTGTCTTCGGTGGCTTTGCCGAACTGGTCGACGGCATTGTGGGAATCGCCGGATAGTCGGCGCCAACCATCGGCGGCAATATTGATATCGCTGGCGGACACGCCTTCGAGTGCCTGGTAGATCTGCGAATGGGACATGGTCTCGAAAGGGTCCTCTGCCTTGATCGCCGGGCCGTCGAACTGGCCGTCGCCGAACTTCCCGAGGAGATCGCCCCACTCGCCGTTCACAACACCACGATCGGTGTCCCACTTGGCTTTCTCGGAATCCGAGAGGTTCTGGTCGTCTTGCTTGTTCTTGGTTGCTTCGCCCGGCGAGCCGAACACCGAACTGACCCAATCAGTCCACGCCATCGCTAATCCCCGTTACCTAGGCCCGCGAACTGACCGGCGGTCGACTGGTCGGTGTCAGTCAACTTACGTATGGCGAGTTCGTAGGTTTCTTTCATCAACTTCACGACTTCAAGGCTCTGTGAAATTCGCTTCTTAGCAGAGTCGTCACTATTGCCAGCCTTCGAAGCGAACTTGCCCCTGAGACTTTCAGCGGAGGAGAGAGAGCCGAACCCGGACAGATGCTCGAGGCGCTGTGCCTGAGGGACCAGCTCCTCCAGTGCGCTATACATACGCTCGGCGTGACCAGCCAACTGTTGGCCAGTCTCCGTATCCAATCGAAGATCGCCGCCCTCGGCCCTAGTCTTGAGACTCTTCCATCGGTCCAATATGGGCTGTATATCCCCCTGGGCGGGTTCGGCCATCGTCTTCCCTCCGAGCGACTTCTATACCAGTTCTAAAGCTAGTCCACACCGTACAAACGTTGATTACGACCTGTCCGAACTACTTCGGTAAGTACGGCTCCAAGATTTCAGCGTGTTGAACCGCGAGAGAACATGGTGGCGCCTCCGGCATCGAATCACGAGACCCATAGCGCCAATCAATAATTACCTCGAGGCTGCCCTTCGCCCAAGGTACGTTGACGTAGCAGGCCAGCTTGTCATCATCCGATTTATCCCAGTACGTCAGGCCATGTCGCGGTCCAACCGAAATGTCCTGAACTCCAGTGATCTTGTCGTTGAGCCGCGCCTCGTTTTGCGAGTACACGGTGGAGGACAGGCTCACAAAGTAGGGACCCTCAGTCGAGTTCCACTGACAGATACGCCCAGAGGTGTCGCCGGTTGCCGCGTCTGTAACCACACGTTTCGTCGCCGGGTCCGCCCCCGCAGCCCGCAACGCGTCATCCGACAACTCGGTACACGGATTCCACTGCACCGTCTGCTCCCGCGTGGGACTCCCGTTCACACTCTCCGTCTGCGCGCCCCCCTCCACCGTCGAGGAGCACCCCACCATTAACCCGACGACACCCGCAGCGGCCCCAACGGCCAGCACCGCGCCCCTTGCCGACGCCCACCTGGCGATTCCCATAACTCTCCTGACTTCGCCCAACGATCCCCCACAGACTATGACGCACCCGGCGCCCCCGCGGTTCCACTCACATTCGAGCGACCCCGAACCGGCGCCGACCAACTACCGAACCGCACACCGGAAACACGGTTCATGCTCGCCAGCGCAGGTCTACAGATTCACCGTTGGATGGCCGTGCGGTTGAGACCGTCGAGGTAGGAGCCTTGCTCCGGCAGAAACTCCACACCGTGCATCTGGATGTCGAACCGGGCAGCCGCATCACCGTCCGGAATGTCTATGGTGACGGATATCAACGGAGGCAGCGCCAGAAACGGGATGAGGAATGGAAACAACTCGGTCAATCCCCAGAGCGCACAGACGCGCTCGGCACCGTGATCATGATCTTGCGGGCAGGTCAGCCTCCAGCCACTGAACTGCGCATCGTCCACCTGCGGCAAGCGAGTCCACCGCAATGCCGGAGACGTCTCGGTCACGCATTCGCTGAACATGGCGGTCTGGTCATCGGCGGGAAATTGCAGCCACTCCTCCGGCGCCCCCAATGATTTCAGGATCTGGCGCTGTTGCCACTGTTCTCGCAAGGTGTTGTCGACCTGTTCGGACCACGAGCCGCCCGCGATGCGTTCCTCGAGGCCGATCGTTCCATCGAATCGTTCGATCACCCGTAAGGTCCGAGCACCGCAGTGAATGGTCTGGCCTGCGGTGTAACGGAATCCGTCCTGGGAGATGCGCTGTTGGATATCGTCCAGTACCCAACCAATCCAGTGCCCTGCGGCCTCGGCCGCCACCGGATCACTCACTTTGGCGACGACATCCGGCAGACCCACCAGCCTACCCGCTCCGGTCTGCCATTGTCCGGCGTCGACTTGTAGCAGTGCACCACGGACCCAAGGGATTTCGTCGGGTTCCGGGAACTGAATCAAATCACCGGAATTCAAGGCCTGACCCTGGTATGAAAACTCGGCGAAGAAGGGCATGCCCGGTGCGGACGGGGGTTGGAAGATTACGTCGGCGCCTCTCGGCAGCATCAGAAATTGCTTCGCGGCCGGCCAGGCGGCTATCACATCGGACAGGTTGACGAATGATTCTTCTTCGTGGTGGTGTTGCGTGCCGCACAGCACGCGCCACCCCGAATGCGCCGCGTTCTCGACGTCGGATTCGCGTTCCATCACAAGCACTTCGGATTCCAGCGCACAGGGTTGAACCGTGGCGACTTGGAATTCGTACACTCTGTCCTCGCTCATCGGCAGACCGACCCTGCGACAGGCGCTGATCTGTTCGAGGGTCTCCGCGAGCGCCCGATCGACCTGCTCCGCCCACTGCCCCGGCTCGGTCTGCTCTTCGATTCCGAGCATTTCGTCATCTCTGGCAACCAGCCGCACCAACCGTATACCCAGCGGAAACTCACGTCTGGGCTCCAACCAGCTGCCACCGAGCACCGCCATTTCCATAGCCCGCAGCAGGACCAGGACCGGCTCCACGCTCGTCGCGGGTAATCCGGCGATCGTGGCCACGATCTCCGCGTGCCCCTTCTCCGCGCACCGCGTTGTACGGATTCTCATCATGTGGCTCCTCACCCCGTTGTGCCGATAATCCTGTCACAGTGGCCAACTCGGCCGCAGCTGCCATTTCCGGGAACAGGCGGCAAGCCCGCGAGCGGGCGGAATATCGAGGAGAAAGTGAGCGGCACCGAGCCCGAGCCGCGCGATCGAAGTCGCACGCGACGGAGTTGCCGAGTTCATCCGAAAGCCAACCTGACAGCATTCAAGACAAACAGGATAAGACCGTCATTTCGACCAATTGTTCGCGCCGGAGATCCTGGCGGCATGCGCCGTTCGCGGATCGACTCGCGCGGTGGGTACTCGGCCGGTTCGGTGGATTACATCGGGGCCGCGCGTTTACCCAGGAGCTCCCGTACCTCTGGGATCTTCGCGTGTACGCGGACTGTTTCGGCGATGGCGTCGATGCGGTGGTTCAGCCGAGTTGAGGTGAACCCACGCATGGTCTCGAAGTTTTCGGCAAGTACGGCACATCCCCTGGCGATATCACCGGAATTGACGTGGTTCTGGGCGAGATTGATCTGCCACGCTGCTCGTTCTCGTGGCCATACCACCGAACCATCCACTGCGGCTTGCAAATTCATGGTTGCCGCGTCGTGTTCCCCCAAACGCATTTGCGCCCAACCTGTGCCGCCGATCAACTCCGACTCCGGCAAATACACCCAGTCCGGGTCATACCCACGCACCGAGTCATACGCCCGGTGCGCACGACTGATCGCCGAGTTCATCCCCGGCCGATCCCCACGCGCCCCCAACGCCTCCGCCTCCCGAATCGCCATCAGCGCACGCAATCTCGGCCCGCCGCTGCGCATGGCGGCGCGCGAGGCTGCCTGCGCGTACTGCACCGCCAACGGATTTCCGCCCGCATCGCCGGGACGACCCACCATGAGACAACTGGCATTTCCCAACGCGTGCGCCGCCGCGATGCCGTCGCCCGCCGCGTTCGCCGCATTGGCGGCGTCGGCATAGAAGCGGCGTGCGTCGTCGAAGCGACCCGCGTCGTAATGCACCCACCCGGCCGCGGTCATCATCTCGGCGGCGGCACTGGTCAGCGCACGGCCGATCTCATCGCGGAAGCGGCCACCCTCGAGCAATTGCTCCACATACCGCACCTGGTTGGCCGCGAGCTGACACAACCGGTCGCCACCCACCGACAGGTCCAATTCGTGAATCTGCTTCGCGCACTCGACAACCGCGTCGACCTCACTCGCGCCCACCCGCACGCTCGCCCCCGCACCGACCACCGACGCGGCCGTCGCCCCAACCGCACCCGCCTTGAAGAATTTGCGACGGTCCACCTCAGCCTCCTGGTCCGACTCCACCACCAGTATGGCAAGCGGCACCCGTAACGCGCGGGCCACCAGACGTAATACCCGCACATCGTGCGATGCGGGTCCACCACGTTCGAGCCCCGAGACCGCGGGCTGCGAGAAATTGATCAACGCACCCAACTCGGTCTGCGTCATCCCGGTGGACTTCCTGACCCGCCGAATCACCGCACCGGTGGTCATGTACATGCCGAAACCCCCTGTCAGTTGCCGAATCCCGACGATCCTGCCGTGGAAAAGCACGGTGCACAGCGGATATACGCCAATTCGTATATCGAGATCGGCCCGCGCCATTCGCTCACACGCCTGCCGTGCTCTGTCACCCTGCGGTGGAGTCGCGCATCCAGACACGGAATAACTCGAGAGTCGGCAATCTCAAATTTTGCATCATCCCCCGAAGTTCCGGCCTCGATAGGCTGGCGCTCGTGAAGCGGCCCGACCCGAAGTTCCGTTACCGGCGCAGCAACTCAAACCTCCTCGTACACGGCGACGACTGACTCGACCACGGCCATGGCGCTGGGCCAGCCGCGCAAGAAGCCGAGGTGGGTGATCGTCTCGGACACCTCCGCCGGGGGCACGCCAGAGCAGCTGGTGAGCAGCAGCGTGACCGCCACGGCGGTACCCGGCAGCGTCCTGCGGATGGTTTGGTCATGATCATTTCTTCAGTCGTCGAAGACCTGTTTGGCGACGGTCATGGCCCTCATGCCGTTGGGCCAGCCGGTGTAGAAAGCGAACTGGGTGATCGCTTCCTTCAGCTCGGTCTCGGTGACGCCGTTCTGTCCGGCATAGTCGAGATGGAAGGCGAGCTGGTCGCTTTGCCCATCGCCGTGAGCGCGGGACAGTGATCCGGCTGCGATCCCGTTTGGACAGGCCCTCGCGTCCCCAGACCTCGTCGAACAGGACCTTGTCGGTGAGTAGGCCAGGCCGGGGGCGAAGTCGCCGAACGCGCGATGCCCTCCGGTCCAACCGGTGCTGTGTTCTTGAATCATGTTTCGTCATTTCATCGCGGACATTCGAGGTCAGGTCAGGTTCAGGGTGTAAAAGGCTGTGAGCTTGCCGAAGGGGATGAGTTCGGTGCGGTCGTATGTCGACGTGGCCGGCACCGGGCACGATCACGTGTTCATGGTGGTGCTCCTGGTACGGGATCTGGTGATCAGATGGTTCCCCGGATCGATGGTCCGATTCCAGATGCGGTCGATAAAGTCGGGCAGGAACCGCCGGGTCAGCGGACGGTGTAGCCGTCGTCGACGGGCAGTGCCACGCCGACACCACCCTGGCCGGGCTTTCGGTCGACTACTACACCCAGATCGAACGCGGCAAGGTCAACGCCGTCTCCGTCGACGAATGAGAATCGAGTCCGGTAACACCGGCTCGGACCAGGCCACCGCAATACATCGAATCGCTGCTGCTGCGTTGGTCTCTCGCCGGACGGAGCATCCCAGTCCTCAGCCTCCTGTTCTCTGCAGTCTGTGCGGGAACGAAATCTCGTGGCTAACAAGCGCATGTCCGCTTCCGATTACATCAAGTCTCACCTGCATTCCGCTGGTCGGACCACGCTGCCAGCCCTCAAACCGGGGAGCAGCTGCCCGAACGGAGAAACCAAATGCTCGGCTTCGCCATAGTCGACAGACAACCGACTGCTGACGCCACCGCTCTATGGCTGACCAGTCGTACCGACACCACCTTCGTCCGTAACACGAACGCTGTGGTGATCTCGCACAACGACCCTGACTATGAACAGAGAGTCCGATCACTGACCACCGATCACTGCGTCGTCCTCACCAACGGCACCGAACCGCCACTGCGCTTCGCGCACGCCGTCCAGGCCGATGTCTTCGATGAACTGATCGAATTGACGGCCACCCATCAGAAGCGCATCAGCCAGGCGGTCGAGGACTACTCCCACCGCAAGCGGGCGAAGCTGGTCTCGCCGGTCTTCCGGCCTGTTCCCGAGCTTGCGGCCCCCGAGTGCGACGAGCCTCGATTTCGCGCACTCTCGCTCGCCAATTACATCGGAGAGGTATGGGCGGCGTGGCTGTTCACTGACGAGCAACGCCGCCGCCGAACGGTCACACCGAAGACTGGGGAATCGCCCTGGATCATGCCGGAGGAGCTGAACGATCCGGCCGTCGCGACCTTCCCGACGGAGTTCGTGGATCGCGTACGGCCGGAACCGCCGACAAGGCGAAAGTAGTTCGGGGACATCCAGTGACGGCCACAAACAACGCGAAAATCGTTCTGACCGAGGAATTCACCGATGCGTTGACCCGATTGCACCGCGGCGACAGCATCTTCCTGACTGGTAGGGCAGGAACCGGAAAGTCGACGCTCGTCCGTGAGTTCCTCGCGACCGACGAAATCGAGAGCAGCTGGACCAGCTGATGCACCCCGAACTGCGTTGCCGCGCGACGGAGCGCGGTGAGCTGGAGGGATTTTCCCGACCGACAGAGGCGGAACTCGTATACAAGGTCGGCGCGCAAGTCATGCTCCTGACCAACGATCCGATGGACAGATGGGTGAACGGCACGATCGGGCAAGTCATCTCGCAACGAATGGACGGATCCGAACCTGTTGTCACCGTTGCACTTCCATCCGGCGCAGTGGCGGATGTACACCCATATACGTGGGAAATCACGCAGCCGATCGTCGAAACAGGTCGGCTACGAAACGAAGTGGTCGGCACCTTCACTCAGTTGCCGTTCCGACTCGCATGGGCGATCACCATCCACAAGAGTCAAGGTCAAACATTGAGTCGGCTCGTCATCGACCTCACCGGCGGAACCTTCGCCGATGGGCAGCTGTACGTCGCACTCAGCCGTTCCACATCAATGGACGGGTTGGTCTTGCGGCGCCAGGTTGTCGTCAAAGACCTGAAAACCGATATGCGCGTGCGGAGATTCCTCGAGCGGGGCATAAAGCCGTCGAATACCCGCGGCAGGGTCTACCTCGGCGTTTGTACCGTCGGGTCGGAAAAATTGCGGGTCAGGCCGCGACCGATCGAGATCGCGCTCATCACCGATGACGGCACCGAAATCAGCACCCTCGTCAACCCTGGACGTGACTTGCAGGATGCGCGAAACACTTACGGAATCACCGCTTCCGACATCCAGTTCGCGCCGAACTTGCGCATCGCCTGGGCGGCTCTCGCTCCATATCTGGAAGGACGGACGCCAGTCGGCGTCGACATCGACAGGCAGCTCGGCTATTTCGACACCGAACTCAAGCGCCACGATTGGTCCATCGCCATGCCCATCGGCAGCGGGCCGACGCTTGCCGATCTATCACTGGCGGATCAGGTGCTCCTCGATGCACCCAGTGCACTGGAACGCGCCCGCGCGGCCCGCGATCTCACCGCACGCCAACAGGTGCAAGCGAACGGCGGCACCTTTCTGTCTGCGGAATCCGGCACCGGCTATTTGTATCGCCGTGGCGAGGGTCCGAACTGTTTCCAGGTCGGCGGTATTCTCCCCGCCGACCGAACCCCTGAACACATTCTGGCCGAACACCTCCGCGACACGATCGGCAAGATCAAGCTCGACACCCACGTTCTAGCACGAATCCGGGAACTCGAACAGGCCCTCGGTCTGCCCATCCACCCTGATGCGACCAGCACAGACTCCCCTGTCATCACCGCTGTTCTGATTCCCGGCGCCCGCGTCTGCTTCACCGGAGCAGTCACCGACGACACCGGCAGCACATGGACCCGCGAGGATATGAAGGACCTCGCCGAAAAGTGCCGACTCGAACCAGTAGACAGCGTCACCAAGCGGAAGTGCGACGCCTTGGTCGCTGCGGAAGCCGCGACGCAATCAGGTAAGGGAAAGCTGGCGGTGCGGTACGGCACGCCGATCTTCACCGCGCAAGAATTTCTTGCGTGGGCCGACGGCGCAATGGGCGGGGGGAAACCATCCGTCTGACGTCGACACCGACCAATCCCGCTCCGTGCCAACCGAACTGCGACTCCGACTCCACGTTCCACTGTCCCCGAGACGATCTGACAAATTGCGCGCTGCTGTCCAGCAACATTCTGCCGGATCGGTATTGATCAACACCCCGCCCCTCATCGCGAGCTGACGGTGGCCGGAATCTAGCTTTTCGGTAGGTCTGGGCTGCGATCTGGACGCCGTGCTCGGTAAGCACGCGACAGATCGACTCGACGCCGTGGACCTGGCGGTACAGATCGATGAATCCAACGATCAACGGCGTCCTCGGTGGGGTCTTCCACACCTTGCGCGCAGGCGCCAACCCCATCGAACTCGATGACGCCACCGACTTCTTCAAACGCCTCGACCCGCATATGTCGTCGCCGGTTTCGGAGATCAGCATCTGGCTGACCAGCGATGCGAATGCCGACTTCGAGCCGAACGCCGCAGCGCCGATCATGCGAACCCAGAACATCATTCAGAAGGCACCGAACGGACTGTAGATCAGCGCACTCACTGTCGATCCCGGACGGAACAGGCATCCTCGCAACAGATTACGGATTCACCCAAATCAGCGGTCAACGCGCCGCAAGCGGAATAAGCTGCTCACAGCGCACATGCTGGTAGCCGCACAGGCTCGGGGCGGGCAATGTGGCACCCGGTTGCGGGCCGTGAAAGTAGAAGGGGGGCACTGAATTCAGCCATGAACCGACATATTCGACTGTCCACTGGAGACTCAACCCGCTGGTCAGCGGTCGATGTCGGCATAACGTACGTTCCGACCAAGTTGATGTCCGAGTGGGGCGTCCCCACACCATTTTCCGGCCGTCGGCGTTGTCCACGGCCGCTCTCTCGTCGAGGAGATAACAACTGTGGTCGCAGCACAGGAAACGAGTCTGCAAAAAATTCTTGAGGGCACCTCGCAATACCTCGTCCCGCTATATCAGCGCCCGTACCAGTGGGGATCGGACAACCTCGAGGAACTGTGGCGCGATGTCACGCAGCTCGCTGAGGATCGTGCCGAGGATGTCGAGACAACTCATTTCATCGGTTCAGTTGTGCTGGCGCCGGTCCATGGAAGCGTGGCGGGCTCGATCACCCGGTATCTCGTCGTCGACGGGCAGCAGCGTCTCACCACACTGACCCTGTTGCTGGCCGCGATCCGCGACCACCTCCACGAGATCGACAACGCCACACGCGACACCGACCGCATTCACAATCAGCTACTCACCAATCAGTACGAGGACGACCCGCACCGGCTGAAACTGCTACCCACGCAGGCGGACCGAGAGGCTTATGCCGCGGTGATCGATGGCCTGCCGACCGCAGGCGGTGACGACAATATCGGGGCTGCTTACCGATTCTTCCGAGCTCGATTGGCCGAACCTGTAGACCCCGAACTCGGCTACGGCGCCGTACAGGTCGCGCAGGCGGTGACGTCGGGCCTATCGGTGGTCTCGATCAGCACTCATCCCGGCGATAATGTCCACCGAATCTTTCAGTCCCTCAACAACACCGGACTCAAGCTGACCCAGGGCGACCTGCTACGCAACTATCTGTTCATGCGGATGCCAACCCGGAGCGAAGTGGTATATCGCACGCTGTGGCGGCCGCTGCAGGACGCGCTCGAGAATAACGATCGCCTCGAAACGCTGTTCTGGCTGGATCTGTTACAGACAACGGCGAAGGTCAAACAGACTCAGACGTTCGCAGGACAACAGAACAGGCTGGACCGCTTCGCTCACGAGGACGAGATTGTCGCCGAAATCGAGCGGATCGCCGCACTGGGCCAGCTCTATCGGCTGATGCTCCGACCGGACGAGGAGACCGACCCGGCGGTCCGGGAACGCCTGACGCGACTCGCCGAGTGGGGCTCCACCGCCCCGGCGCCACTGGTTCTGCATTTATTAGTCGTACGTGACCGAGGTGACGCTACCTCCGGCCAAGTAGCCCGGGCGCTGCTCTACATCGAATCGCTGCTGGTACGCCGGTTTCTCGTCGGTCGGGCAACCCAGGGTCTCAATCGACTGTTCCCCGCGGCTGTCCAGGAACTCGATACGTCTCTTCCCGTTGATGAGGCACTCCATCGGTATTTGTCGGCGGGGCGCAAGCATTACGCATCGAATGAGAAACTCACAGAGGCGATACTCGTCTCACCCCTCTACACCACCGGGCGGGCGACACAACGTAAGACGATGTTGACCTGGATCGAGCAGCTGTTCAATTCCAAGGAGCAGGTCGTCCCGACAACGCTGACGGTCGAGCATGTGATGCCCCAAACCCTCTCCTCCCAGTGGCGTAGCGAGCTGGGCGCCATATACGGACCCGACCGAGTCGATGAATTGCATGACGGCCAGGTCCACACGCTGGGCAATCTCACACTCACCGGGTACAACGAGAACTTGGGAAACCTCAACTTCGACCGTAAGCGAAATATGCTGCGGGCAAGCAGTATTCGCATGAACCAAGCGATCGCGACGCATTCGGAGTGGGGGCCGAAACAGATTGAACAGCGCGGGAGGGAACTCGCCCAGTTGATCATCCGGGCATGGCCAGGCCCAGATGCTGGTATTACCGTGAACATCGACGACAACCCACTGTGGGAGTCGATGGACCGACTGCTCACGCTATTACCAGCAGGACACTGGACGACCTACGGTGACCTTGCCAAGGTGTTGGGAACTGCCGCCCAACCGCTGGGAAATCGGTTGGCAACCGTGCCCGCACCGAACGCCCATCGAGTCCTCACATCACAAGGCGAAGTGTCCCCTTCGTTTCGGTGGATCGAACCCGACCGGACCGACAATCCCAAGCAGATCCTGGAACAGGAAGGTCTGCGCTTCTCTACCGGAGGACGCGCAGCACCCTCACTGCGCATTTCGCTGAAGCACCTACAAGAACTGCGACAGGCGGCCGAATATGACCCCGAAGCGGAACGGTGAGCGCAGCGGCGAGCCAACCGGACTCGCTGCCGCGGCCGGACTGCCAGACTCAACCCCTAGGAGCACTAGCCCTTTCTTCGACGCATAGTCGAACTCACGGCGCCGACGGTAGGCTCAGTTCCGCGAGCAGGTCGCGGACATGCTGTTCGATCCGGTCGCGGATGGGGCGTACGGCGTCGACGCCTTGCCCGGCGGGGTCGTCGAGTTGCCAATCCAGGTAACGCTTTCCGGGGAAGAACGGACAAGTGTCGCCGCAGCCCATGGTGATCACCACGTCGGAGTCTTGGACCGCGTCTACGGTGAGCACCTTGGGGATTTCGGTGGAGATGTCGATGCCTATCTCGGCCATGGCTTGCACGGCAGCGGGGTTGACCTCGGCGGCGGGTTCGGAACCGGCGGAGCGGACTTCGACCCGGTCTGCGGCGAGATGGGTCAGGAACGCGGCGGCCATTTGGGAGCGTCCAGCATTGTGGACGCACACGAACAGCACACTGGGGGTGGAAGCCATAGCGGGCGTTGGCCTTTCAATCGGCGGCGAGGAGAGTGAGTCCGGAAGGCAGGGCCGTCACGAGTCGAGCACAAGGCGCCAAGGAGACCAAGTACGCGTCGCCCCGCACCTGGTCACAATGACGTCGGTGGCTCACGGTGCTCATTGGATAGTGTTGCGGGAGAATCGGTTTCGTAGAGCGAGGGAGACGTAGACCAAACCCACCAGGACGGGAACCTCGATGAGGGGGCCGACCACGCCCGCTAGAGCTTGACCGGAGGTAACACCATAGGTCGCGATCGCCACGGCGATAGCTAGTTCGAAGTTGTTGCCCGCAGCGGTGAACGCCAACGTGGTGGTGCGTTCGTACCCCAACCCGATCGCGCGCCCATACAGGTAGCCGCCGCCCCACATGATCGCGAAGTACGCCAGCAGCGGGACCGCGATCCGCACCACATCCACAGGGCGCGAGGTGATTTGGTCGCCTTGCAGCGCGAACAGGATCACAATCGTGAACAGCAGCCCGTACAACGCCCAGGGGCCGATATGCGGGAGAAACGTCGACTCGTACCAGTCCCTGCCCTTGGATTTCTCACCGAACCGGCGGGTGAGGAAACCCGCGACCAACGGGATGCCCAGGAAGATCAGCACCGATTTCGCGATCTGCCACGGTGAGGTGTGAATCGTGGTCTGCGCCAGGTGCAGCCAGCCGGGTAGCACCGACAGATAGAACCAGCCCAGCACGGCGAACATGACGACCTGGAAGACCGAATTCAACGCCACCAGAACGGCGGCGGCTTCACGGTCGCCGCAGGCCAGATCGTTCCAGATGATCACCATCGCGATGCAGCGGGCCAGGCCGACGATGATCAGACCGGTCCGGTATTCGGGCAGGTCCGGTAACAGCAGCCAGGCCAGCGCGAACATCAGCGCAGGCCCGACCAGCCAGTTCAGCACCAACGAGCCGACCAGTAGGCGGCGGTCGCCGGTCACCGAATCGAGGCGGTCGTAGCGAACCTTGGCCAGCACCGGGTACATCATGATCAGCAATCCGATCGCGATGGGCAGCGAGATTCCGTCCACCTGCACCGTGGACAGTGCGTCACCGAGGCCGGGAACGAGTCGGCCCAGCAGCAGTCCGGCAGCCATGGCCACACCGATCCAGACCGGCAGGAACCGGTCGAGCGTGGACAGTTTGCCCACCACCGCGGGAGGTTCGGTCCTGGTGGTGGTCATGCGGGTTTTTCCGTTCCTGCGTGGTCGCCCAGTACCTGCGACAGATGGGTAAGGGTGTCGGGGACTATGCGGTAGTACACCCAGGAGCCACGGCGTTCACTGGTGACCAACCCGGCCTCGCGCAGCACTTTTAGGTGATGCGAGATCGTCGGCTGGGTGACATCCAGGCCGTCGGAGACCTCGCAGACGCACGCCTCCTGCCCGGCGCGCGCGGCGATCGCCGAGAGCACCCGTAGCCGCACCGGGTCGGCCAGGGCCTTGAACATCACCGCCAGTTCTGCGGCGTTGTCGGCACCTAGGACCGGTCGCAGTTGCGGTGTGGGCTCACACGGCGGTCCCGCCGCACCTCCCGGTGCTCCCAGATTAGACATGTGTCGATATTGATCGATATCGATACCGGAGGGCAAGCGATTCCTGGGTGAACACGCTCACCGTCAGGGGTCAGCGATCAGGGACGGGCGCTCAACAGCAACGCGTACCCGAGGCAACCGACTCAGCGTCGGCGACGGTTCCGCAGCAAGCGCTCTCCCCTGACTGAGTGCCGCAGCACGCCTGCACTGCCTCAGCATCGTCGGCGGCGAATTCCGGTGCCACACCGAAGTTCTCGGTGTCAGACAGCACGGTGTAGACCTCCCAACGCTCCGAATTCGGGCCGGTGACCCACACCTTGTCTTGCGTCGCGAAACAACACGTCGTCGCGATCTGCTCGTCGGTGAACAGCCCCGCCTCCGACAGACGGGCGATCTCACCGTGAACCTGCGCGGAAGTCTCAACCTCGACGCCGAGATGATTGATCGAGCCACCCTGGCCCGCGTTCTCGAGCAGCACCAGCTTCAACGGTGGCTCGGCGATCGCGAAGTTGGCGTAGCCCGGCTTGCGCTTGGCCGGGGTGGTGTTGAACAACGTCGAGTAGAACGTGATTGCCTGCTCGAGGTCGTCGACATTGAGCGCGAGTTGCACACGGGACATGAGAACCTCCACGGTTAGACATATGTCGAAAAGGTGAACGAGGCCGAGTGTGCCACCTTTTCGACATATGTCAATATCATGAGTAGTGTGGGTTCATGCCCAAGACGTTGCCCGTGATCGACATGTCAGCGCCGGTCTGCTGCGCACCGGTAGCCGCGGGCCCGGTCGACGACATCGCCGCACTGGAAGTCGCCCTCCGCCTCAAAGCCCTCGCCGACCCCGTCCGGGTAAAACTGATGTCCCTACTGTTGGCCAACCCCGAGACCGGCGAAAACGGCGGCGAGTTGGCCAGCGCGGTCGGACTGTCGGAATCCACGGTCAGCCATCACCTCGGCCAACTCCGCAAAGCCGGACTCGTGGACTCCGAACGCCTCGGCATGAACGTCGTCCACCACGCCAAACGCGACGCCCTCTCCGCACTCTGCGTCGTCCTGGACCCCAACTGCTGCCGCTGAAAGAATTCCCTGTCCTGTCGAACTACGACGGATTTACACACGGACCGTGGAGTCGCGGACTTTTTCTCGAACATTGTGTGGCGCACCATAGTTCGAACCTTTCACCTCCGCGCCGCGCACTACGCGGGCGCGGCAGTGCAGCCGCCACGCACCTACGACTCGACGCCGCTGGACCGGGGCCCGTACTTCCAGCCCCTCGCCGCGACCGCCGACAGGTTCATCGTTCGCCTTAGTACCGCAACTGCTTTCCGGCGTCGAGCCAGCGGCCGGTAGCCGGGAGCACGGTGGCCGATAGCGTTGCGGCGCAGAGCGCGAATACCGCGAGCACTTCGATGAGTGACGACGGGCCGAAGGTGCGGAATCCGATGGCTGCCGCCGCTACCGACGCGACGATGATCAGGACGCGGCCCGCAGCTTTGCGTTTGAACAGTAGCCACGCGCCGAGTAAATAGAGCACCCCGGTCATTCCGACCAGAGCAGAGATCAAGCCGAATACCAGGATGTTCAGCGAACTGACGTCTGGCAAGCCGCTGTGGTGCTCGGATTTCGCGGCGTCTCTCGCGACGGCCAGCGACACCACGGCGGCGATTTCCGCGAGGACGCCAGCGATCCCCGCCAGCGCGACAGCGACCATCGCGGCCATCCTGCTCGGCGCTGGCGTTCCGTGAGCCGGAATCCTTTGCGCACCAGCGAAATCACGCACATCACCCTCCCCCGCTACCACTCAACCACACCGCCCGCGCTCTAGCGAGCAGACAGTGTCACCGAAAAATTATCCCCGATGATGAGCAAAGCGGCGCGACGAGTGGGGGATCGATCAGGGAATCGCTAACTCGGTTGCCTGGTTACCCTCTTCACTGATGGGCGGGTTGACACCCCAGCAGCTGTTGGGCTGCCCGGAGAGCGCGCTGAACCAGCCCAAGAAGCAACCGATGCTGGAGGAACTCCCCGAAGCGACTTCCGTGGTCTCGGCTTGCGCCAAGGGTGCTTGGATGAAGAGGGCAGCGACACACAGCGCTCCGGCCGCAGCGATTTTGACACCGATCATGCGCTCATCCTCACATCACCTACCGCGTACGTAAATCCCGCCGAGTGCCCCCAAAACCATTGCCCACCTTCTCTTTGTCGTCCCCTGGCGCAGGTTGCTGGTGGCATCATCCCGGACAAATCGTGGTCAGTCGGCCGGTGTGGTGTGGGCTCGGATCGTGGCGTCGATGAAGTGGTCGAGTTCGGTGACTTCCCCAGCGAGGGTGAGTGGGTCGTTGGTGGGGTCGAGGAGTGTGGAGTTCAGCAGCGAAGGTGGGTTGACTCCGATTCGATTGAAAGCGCTGTCCAACAGGGCAAATAGGACCCTGGCGTATATGTCGGCGCGCGGCAAGAGCAGTTGGCAGCCTGCGGCTTCGGCGCGGTTCAGGCGATTGTCGATGGTGGTGATGAGTTCGGCGATCAGCGCGGTATCGCTGTCCTCGCGGTCGCTTTCGCTGAGAAACATGTTGTGCGCTAACTCCTCTCGTCATGGATACAGGTAGAGGCGCTCGTTCGGCAGTCGGGGCAAACCGTCCGGATCGCCGGGGACGACGGTGACGTGGCGGTGGCACTCATAGATGCGCCATTCCTTGACGAATCGAAAAGCCGCGGTGCGGCAGGCGGCGTAGTCCAGCCGCACACCGGGGGCGAGCACCACGGTCAGATGCACATCCGGCTCATGTGGACACGGCGACACCGCATCTACGACCACCGCCCGCTCGCTGCGTCGCGGTGCACGGGCGAACCATCAGCGCGCATGCATACCTGCGGGGGTATCACGATCATTTCTTCGTCAACATTCTCGCGCTTCCGGTTCGTTGGTCGACCCGATGGCCGGGGCTACACAAGCCACCACGCGCCTCGCTCCATGCGATCTCGGCGGTGTCCCGGACCGGCCCACACCCGCTCCGCGATCAGCCTGTGCGACTGACCAATCCGAGGTTTCCCGGCCATCGGGGTGCGCCCAGTAGACACCCAAAACCGCGCGAATAGACTGTCCTACAAGGACTTTCCATCAATTCAGCTGGACGTCCAGGGTGGGACGGTCCAGTATCGGCCGGTTCTAGGTGGGCCGCATCGACGAAATGCGAGGTCAGGCTATGGCAGGTGGGTCCACTCTTCCTCGACGCGCGCTCGGTCGGCGTTTGCGTGAGCTTCGAGCCGAAGCCAAGAAGAGTCAGTTGGCGGCGGGGTTGGCGATCGAGGTTTCCAAGCAAGGGATCGGGCGGATGGAGGACGGGCAGGTCGTGCGGATCAGCACGGCGCAGTATCGCGATCTATTGGAGTTCTACGGGGCCGATGAGGAGTCCAAAGCTGAAGTGCTGGGGCTGTATCAGGAGGTGAAGGCGGCCAAGGGTGACCCGTCCAGCGGGTGGTGGCGTGCGTACTCGGATGTGGTGAATCCGCACTTCGATCACTTTATGAGTCTCGAGCAAGCGTGTTCTCGAATGACAGCGTTCCAGCTCACGCTACTGCCCGGCTTGCTCCAAACCCCGGACTATCGCAGATGGATCATGAAGACCACCGATTCAGCCATGTCACCTGTGGATGCGGAACGGCAGCTGGAATTGAACGCGCGTCGGCAACGCCGACTGGCAGAAGACTCGAGCTTCTCGCTGGAAGTCCTGTTGTCGGAATCAGCGCTGCGACATCAAGTCGGTGGGCCTGGTGTGCTGCGCGAGCAGTTGCACAACCTCACGGAAGTCGGGAACCTGCCGAACGCCTCCATACGAGTGATCCCGTTCTCAGCCGGAGGACATTCCGGTTTGGTAGTCCAGTCATTCACACTTTTCACGTTTCCGGCGCTGCACGAAGCCCGTCCCCCTGAACCACCCGTCGCCTTCGTAGAAGGGTTCACCGGCGCACTGTTCCTCGAGGAAGTGCATGTGATCCAACGGCACAGAGCAGCTGTAGAGGACCTTCGCCAGGTAGCTTTGGATGAAGATGCCAGCAGGGATCTGATGCGTGAAATTTCGAAGGAGTACGCGTGACCAGGGACTTGTCTGAACCGAACTGGTTCAAAAGCAGTTACAGCCAGTCGGGCGGGGACTGCGTCGAGGTCGCACACCTACCCGAGGACACAGTCGGCGTCCGCGACTCCAAAAACCCAACCGGCCCAGCACTTTCCTTCACACCGACCGCGTGGGACGCATTCACCACCCACATCCAGCGCGGCCACTTCAACCCGCCCACGTAAGGGGCTTCCATGAGCGGGGCACTCGTCTCACTGGTTCAAAAGCAGCTACAGCCAGTCGGGCGGGGATTGCACCGAGGTCGCACACCTACCCGAAAATACGGTCGGTGTGCGCGACTCCAAGGACCCGCTTAGCCCGAAACTCACCTTCACTCCCGCAGAATGGGACGCCTCTCACCACAGGCATCCGGCGTAGTCACACTGTCTCCTCAGCCCACCGCTCGAGCAGACCGATGAACGCCTCCGCCTCGGCGGGGTCCGTGCCGTACAGGCGAGCAATGTAGGTGAGTGCCGGGATCAGCCCCCGAAAACCGTCCGGCCCCATGAGCACCGCTTTCATGAGGTCGAAGGACTGGGAGCGCTCATCTTTCCGAGATGCGGCACTCAACGGCATGCAAATTGGTTGCGGGCTCCTACTGGGGCGCCGGTGCGAGCTCCTCGGGTGCCTGGCGGGAGAAATTCGCGGACGGCGAACTCGCTGAAGTTCTCGGCACGTCGCGACTGACCTCGATGCCCCGCAGTAGGTCCGAAACCTGTCTGACTCGCAGGTTGCGAGCCGGGATAGCGGAAAATCGGCTAGGGCGAGATCTTAGGAAGGCTGTGCGGGCACGCGATCGGCACGCCGCAGCGCGAGACGAGTCAATTTAGCTAAGCGAAGCATGATTGACGACGCATTGCCGCACTTCTAATGTTGTGGTTGTCGGGAGTGGTCGGGCACTCCCCCGCACGGTCGTAAAACACTGTGTCCCATCAGATTTCCCATACTTCGGCCAACGGCCGACCATTCGCGTACGCCCATGTCCGGGTGTGCTCAGCAGCATTCCTAGGGGAGGACCACAGGGGAGACACAACTACAGATTGGGAGCGGCCTCGCCCGTTCCGCGCGCCCGCAGGCATGCGTACCGTCCGAACGGTGGGTACGGCGGTCCGGTGCTGCCATTTGCGCGCATTCGAAAAATGTTCAGCCTCAACTTTTTTCAGAAGAAACAAAAGGAACCGCGCAATGTTCAAGACCGTTACCTTACTCACCGCGCTCGCGCTCTGCGCGGCTCCCGCCGCGATCGCCAACGCGGAGTCACCAGTCGCGCCGCCACCACATGCCGCAATCCCGATCGCGTCCCCGCAGGAAAACACCGCTGCCATGCAGTCGTTCACCTCGATTGTCGGTGTCGGCACCGTCACCGGGGCGGTGGTCGGCGGAGTGATCGGCGCTGTGGCAGGTTGTGCCATCGGCGCAGGAACGCTCGCGATCACCGTCATCGGGATTCCGCCGGGATGTCTGGCCGGAGGAGCCGCGGGCGTGGGAATCGGCGGTGCGCTCGGCACTGTCGTCGTCGGCGGACCTGCCGCCGCCGTCGCGGGGGTGGATTTGATTCAAACCCTGATCGCACCCGCGGGCAGCACGCAGTACGCACAGCGCTGAAACAATCGGTGCGGTACGTGCACCATGACCAGGCACGTACCGCACCGGCAATTCACAGCCGCGGGGTGTACTTCACTCCCCTGCGACATCGACGCCGTATGACCGAGCGAGCGCAGCCAATCCGAACGGGTACCCCTGCCCAACAGCACGCAGGCGCCACGTCTCACCACGGAGATAGATCTCGGCGAGCAGGAGGGTGCGTTCTTCCGTCGCGGCATCCAGTGTGGCACGGGCGAATACGCCGGACTCTTCGCCGGCGGCGGCCTCGATCTCGATCGCGCCGACCGATCCGAAGGTCACCGTGCCGTCGATTGTCGCGGCGACGACTACCCGGCGGCACCACTGTGGCAGTCGGTCGAGCGTGAGGCCGATGGATTGTTCGCTCGGCCCGTCAGCATTCAGGCGAATACCATCGGTAAACGGCTGGTTATAGAAGACGAAATCCGAATCGTCGCCGACCGTTTCGTCGCCGTCGAGCGCGAAGGCAACGACGTCGAGCGCGTATGCCTCGTGCTGAGTCCAGGATACCCGCACCGACCACTCGTCGCCGAGATCCTCGACCGGAAGGTTCACCACTTGGCCACGACTCATCGTGAGCACGAGAGAGGTGCTGGTTTCGGCTGGCTCCGGCAGTGAAACCGTCTGTACGCCAATAAGCTCCGGTCCGTGCACGGCGATCCCCATCCGTATCGCCTTCTGCACTCTCGGATCTTTCTGCGCACCAGCCAAAGTGAGGATATCGGTGACGCTGCGCGACATGTTGACCGCTACCGAGCCGCCGAGGTCGGTGATCCGCGCCCGCACTTCGGTTGCTTCGCTGTGTTGGCCACCCAAGACCAAGACGCGCCGACCGTCAAGTGGACCGCTCGGGGCACTCGTCTGAGGAACATCCTTCTTCGTACCCGCGCCCGTGGACGCTCTGGGAACACCCGGGCGGATCTGTGCCAACAAGCTCAGGAATCGGGACTCGTTCACGACCGCCGTCCCGTGCGCGTGAGCCGCGCGAGCCTTCCCGGTCCCGCTGTCCGGCGAGTTCGTCACCAGCACACTGGTACGAGCACTCACCGCACCGGTGACATCCAATCCTGCTGCTACCGCACGATCGATCAACTCCGAACGATCGATCCGCGTCTCCCCCGTGAACGCGACTTTCATCCCCTGGGTCAGTGGTCCGTCGCCGGTGAACCGACCTGGATACTTGAACGCACACCACGTTTTCGGCGGGCTACTCGGCCACAATCGACCGGCGGCAACATGCCGCTCGTCCTTCGGCGGACAGGCCAACAGCGGTGGGGCAACGCCGAGCCTGGCCGCGTCGGCGATCAACGACCGCAATACCGCCGCGAGCACGCGCGTGTCATCGAGGGCATCGTGTGCACGTTGCTGCGGAATGCCGTAATACGCGGCCAGCGTGGACAATCGACAGTCCGATGTCGGCGGAGCGACCCTTCGCGCGAGCGCCAACGTGCACAAGCGCTTCTCGACCGGCAGCTTCGCTCCGATTCGAGTGAATTCGCCCGCCAGAAAGCCGTAGTCGAAGCCAGCATTGTGGGCGACCATGACGCGACCTGCGAGCATTGGCGACAACTGCGCCTCGATGTGTTCGAAACGTGGCGCCCCGGAGAGCAACTCGCGAGTCAGTCCGTGGATATGGACCGGTCCGGGATCACAGCCCGGATCGATGAGGGTATGGAACTCACGGACTACGGCGCCCGCGCTATCCAGCGCCAACGCGGCGACAGAGAGCACGCGGTGGTCGCCCACCCTGAGCCCGGAGGTTTCGACATCGACGACCGTGAACGAACCGAACCCCGCGCCGGTACCGGCGGTGTCGACCACCGAATCTGGTTGCATGCCAGAAGCATCGCCGGTAGTGCCCCAAATGTTGCGGCATTGTCCGGTCACTCCCAGATATTGATCGACCGAGGCCAACTTGCACCGGTGGCGCCAGATCCATTGCCCACGAGGTGATTCGGCTAGCGACCATTCGCTCGGCGACGCCCACCGCGACTTCGACCAGACTCGACCCGACCGAGCGACCCGCGAGCTCTCCCGATCACGTGCCGGACCGGTCAAGTCGGATTCAGCCCCTGGGGAATTGACCGCCCTACACGACGAGGCTGCTGGCCCCGCTCGCGCATTGTGGTCATGCCACCGGCCCTCTCGGACCGCCGTGAAATTGCTCGACGGAATAGGCACGGCGCGCGAAACCCATACTGCTTCATCGGAATTCACGTTGCCGACCTTGTCGAGCAATTTCACGGTATGTCCGAGAACGATCGAGAGGCAAAGACGAATTCTCATCGTTTGCCATAGGGAACACCTATACGCGAAGCCAAGATCACCTGGCAGCACAGCACACTCGCACACATCTTCAATCGCAGACGAGCGCCATCGAAACACGGCGCGGTGGCTTCGGTCCCGACCGCGCCGCTCCCCTCGGTACCACCGAAAGGTGTTGCCGCCGAGTACTTTACTCCTGGATTACGGAGAGTACGTTGCCCGCCGGGTCTTCGAACCAGGCGATGAGCGGGCCACCCCCTCGGTGAATTCCGCGATCGTCCTGCTCGGCGAATTCGTAACGTTCGAAGTGGACGCCTCGGGTGGCGAGTTCGTCGACGGTGGCCTCGATATCGGAGACAGGGAAGTTCAGGACCGTGAACGAGGCCGGGGTGTGGTCGGGCTTCGGGTAGACCAGGACGGGGCCGCCGCCGGTGTGCAGCGTGAGGACGCCCATCTCGCTGTCCTCGGTGACGCGCAGGTCGAGGGTGTCGGCGTAGAACTTGGTGGCCGCTGCGGTGTCGTTGGTGGAGAATCCGCTGAACGCGTGGCTGTTGGCGAGTGTCATCGGCTGGCCTCCGCTACTTCCGTCATTTCGGCGAGGTGTTTCGGGCTGAGCTGGACGAGCTGGACATAGTTGCCGTCGGGGTCGAGGGCGGTGGCGAAGAGGCTGCCGTCGCGGTCGTCGAGTTCGGCGACCCAACCGCCACCGAGGTCGGCGATGCGGCCGACCACCGCACGGGCGTCGGTGACGTCGATATTGAGGATCAACCGACCGGGTTCCGGGTTGGCCGCGCCGACGTCATCCCGACTGTCGAGCATCACGTAGAACCCGCCGAAGTCGAGAATGTCCATCCCAGGGCCACCGGGCGTGCGAGAAACTTTCGGCTCGAACGCGGTGACATACCAATCCCGTAACCGCGCGGGGTCCGAGCTGGCAAGCAACAAACTACCAATGGTTGAAGAAGTCATACCTCTTGTGACGACACAGCGCCAAGGAACTAATCGCCCCGATGCTCCGTGGCACGTATTTCGACCCGAACCGACAAAGATCACCAGGACCTCAGCGGGGCGGCGCCCGCACGAAGCCAGCCCCGGCCCTGATGCATAAAATCCCACTGCTCTGGGTCCGCAGTCCTGCTCCGCGGAAGTTTCCGGGGAACTTCACCCGCATGTCCTGCGCACGAGCCGGGAACAGTTGCGCCGCTCGTTCAGCGCGCGCTTCGACCCGGGCGGTAAGCGCTGGGGTGTTGACCGGTGATGCGATGGAAGGCGGCGGCGAAGGCGCCGGGTTTGTGGTAGCCGACAGCGCGGGCGGTGGCGGAAACCGGGGTGCCGTCGGCGAGATGGGTGAGCGCGGCCCGCACCCGCAGGTGAGCGCGCCAGCCGACGAAGGTCATGCCGGTTTCGCGGGTGAACAGACGGCTCAGGGTGCGCACGCTGCTGTGAGTGTGTAGCGCCCAGGCGGTGAGGTCGCGGCGGTCGGCGGGGTCGGCGATGAGGGTTTCGGCGATGAGTCGGGCGCGTGGATCGACTGGGAGCGGGAGCTGAAAGGTGTTGCTTGGCACGGGTTCCAGTAAGGCCAGTAGCAACGGTTCGATGTATGCGCGCAGCTCTCGTTCCTCGCGATGACTACCCAGATGCAGGATGAGCTCGCGGATCAACGGAGTGATGAGAACGGCGGTGGGTTCGCTCCAGGTGATCGAGCAGCGGGCGGGGTCGAGTAGGACGACGTGCCCTTGACCAGGTCGCACCGTCGCGGTGATGTGCGTGGTACCGGCGGGCACCCACAGGGCGTGCGTCGGCGGGACGAGCCATTCACGGTCGTCGATGCGCAGGGCCACGGTGGCCATGGCCGACCAGCAGATCATGTGTTCGTCGTGATGGTGCGGGTGCAGCGCGAGGCGTGACGGGATCTCACCGCCGCCGACGTTCATCAGCGGTGCCTCGATGAGGGTGTCGGCTTCTGTCATGTCGTCGCCTTCGCTCCGCGCGATCGTTGGCTGGTTCGGGGCCGTTGTTGGCCGCATAGCGCTCCCCGGATTATTTAGGATTACCTTACTCGCTGACCGAAGGTCGCTCGAACGGAGACATGATGGCGAAAGTGACCGAACTGCTGGCCGATCTGGCTGGTGACGCATTTCTTCAGACCACGAAAGTGACCTCGGTCGAGAAACTCTCACCGTCATTCGTGCGAATTTCGATCCAGGACGACGGGTTCCGCTCCACGCAGTGGACACCGGGGACGAAACTCCAACTCCGCCCGAACCGAGGCACTTTGAGTCTGCGCACCTACACCCCCACGCACTGGGACACCGACCTCGGCTCGACGGATCTACTCGCCTACGCGCACGGCGACGGGCCGGCGGCGCGCTGGTTCACACAGGTCGCGGTCGATGACGCGTGCGAGGTGCTCGGACCGCGCCGCTCGATCGACCTGAGCAAAGCGCGCGGCCGGTTGGTGTTCGTCGGCGACGAATCCAGCGTCGGCCTCGCCTGCGCGCTGCGCACCGTGAACACGCGAGTGCGGCATGTCTTCGAGGCTAGCGATCCCGCCGAATTAACGACGCTGTTGTCGACTCTCGGCTTCGAAGACAACAGCACCATCGTCGAGAAGTCCACCGACAGAAAGGAATTGATTGACAAGTCCCGAGCCGCCGCCGACTCGGACAACACACCGTTCGGTCTGATCGCCAGCGGTGACGCGGCTACCGTTCACGCCTTGCGGCGGGCCGAGCGCGGCTGGCAGCGACGAGCCGACTCGATCGCCGCCAAAGCGTACTGGGCGCGCGGACGCACCGGACTCGACTGACCTGAATCCCAGTGGGATGCGACCCCTCACCGGGCGAACAAGCACGTCCACGACAAGGAGAAAGTCATGAACTCACTCACCACCGACCCCGCAGACACCACCCTGCGTCGGCTGTTCACCGAGGCCCAAGCCGCCGACGCGACGCTCGCGGAGGACATGTTCGAGGGAATCGAATCGCAAGAGGCAGCGATCAGCCGCATGCTCGAGGCGGAGACGCAGGACTATCGCGCCGTCGCGCATCGGGTCGCGGGCAATTTCTTGGCCGTATCACCGGAATTCGGCCGGTTCCTCTACATGTGTGCTCGTGGATGCCAGGCACGCACCGTGGTCGAGTTCGGCACCTCGTTCGGTATCTCGACCATCCACTTGGCCGCCGCTGTTCGCGACAATGGCGGCGGGCAGGTCATCGGCACGGAACTGGAGCCGAGCAAGGCCGAGCGCGCCCGCGCGCACCTGACCGAAGCCGACCTCGCCGATCTGGTCGATATTCGCGTCGGCGACGCCCTCGAGACACTGCGCGAGGTCGGAGGTCCGGTCGACCTGGTGCTGCTCGACGGCTCGTTCACCCTGTATCGCCCGGTCCTCGATCTGCTGGAGCCACACCTGCGGCCCGGCGCGTTCGTCATCGGCGAGAACGCGTTCGAGGGAACGGGATACCTGGAGTACGTGCGCGATCCGAGCAACGGTTATCTCTCGCTCGTGTTGCCCTTCGGGGTGGAGCGCGGCAACGAACTGTCGATCCGCACCCGCTGATCGTTCGGGCGCAGCGTCAAAACGCCTGTGGCGCACCGCAGCGCTCATCACAAGCACAGCGCACGCACATACATCTGCGGGCGGATCGGCAATATCGCGGAATGTTCTTTGCGATGATCGGTTCCATGCGACGACCCGCGCACAGAACTTGTCGTCGACGAGCACCGCACCCGATTGATCCAACGAACCGCGATCCCACGAACCGCGATCCCACGAACGGAGCACCGTGACCACGCACCGCTTCGACACCACGATCGAACTGAACGGCAAGACCGCGACCGGTTTTCGAGTACCCGACGACGTGGTCGCGGCGTTAGGTCGCGGCAAGAAGCCGCCGGTGCGCGTCACACTCGGCGCGCACACCTATCGCAGCACGGTCGCGATGTACGGCGGTGTGTTCATGCTGCCGCTGAGCGCCGACAATCGGACAAGCGCGGGCGTGCGCGCCGGTGACACCGTGACGGTCACGCTCGAGCTGGATACCGAGGAGCGCACGGTCGAGGTCCCCGGCGACCTGGCCGAGGCGCTGGCCGACAACCCGGCGGCGAAGGAACGGTTCGACAAGCTCTCGTTCAGCAAGCGCCGCCAACACGTCACCTCGGTCGAATCGGCGAAGCAGGCCGAGACCCGGCAGCGGCGTGTGCGCAAGGTGATCGAGGAGCTGTCGACGGACCTCACGTGACCGCGATACGACGCGGTGACGCCTTATCCGCGTAACGCTTCGGCGAGCGCGGGATTCAATGAAAATGCCAGCGCGATAAGGGATTCGACCAACAAGTCGATCAACTGCTCGCGCGTGATCGACTCCGCACCCAGCCAGGTGAGCGTGGTTTCCTCGACGAAGGCGATCCAGCCGCGCATGGCCAGCAGCAGCCGGGGACGATCCACCTCGTCCACCTCCACCGGGACCTCGGTGAGGATGATGCCGATGATGGCGCCTCGGGTCTGGTCGACCAGCGGGACGAGGTCGGGGCTCACGCTGGTCGGGCCGCGCAGCAGAGCGGCGTACGAGGACCGGTTCTCGCTGACGTACTCGATGTAGCGGGTGATCGAATCGCGCAGCATCTCGAAGACGCCGAGATTACGGTCGGGGGTGACGCGTTCGATCAGTTCCGCGTTCGCGTGCTGCACGATCGCCAACTGGAAGTCCTGCTTGGTCGGGAAATAGTGGAACAGCAGACCACGGGAGATCCCGGCCGAGGCCGCGATCTCGCTGATGGAGATGTCCTCGATGGCACGCTCACCCAGCATTTTCGTGCCGAGAGTGATGAGTTGGTCGCGGCGTTCGTCGGGGCTCAGGCGGGTGCGTTTCGTAGCTTCTCCCGAAATCTTGCTGCTCACATCGGCCACTTTACTGAACGGCAGTCAATACTGTTGACTCGCGCTCAATAGGACCGTACGCTTCGTTACATGAGTCGCAAGGTTACAGACAACACCGGTGTTGCTGACGCCGCTGAGGGCACGCCTGCCCGCCACGCCAAGACGATCATCATCGGCAGCGGACTCGCGGGGCTCGGCCTGGCGATCCGACTGAGCCAGCAGGGTCGTACCGACTACCTGGTGCTCGAACGCGGCAGCGATGTCGGTGGCACCTGGCGCGACAACACCTACCCGGGTGCCGCCTGCGACGTGCCCTCGCACCTGTACTCGTATTCCTTCGCGCTCAACCCCGACTGGTCGCGCTCGTTCTCCCGCCAAGGCGAGATCCAGCAGTACATCCAGAAGGTCTCCAAGCAGCACCGCGTGCTCGACAAGCACATCTTCGACTGCGATGTCACCAGCGTCCGCTGGAACGCCGAGGCCAGCCAATGGGAAATCAAGTCCACCCAGGGCGAATTCACCGCTGACACCGTGGTTTCCGCGGTCGGCGCACTGTGCGAACCCGCGCTGCCCGACATCAAGGGCATCGACACCTTCGAGGGCGAGACCTTCCACTCCGCGCGCTGGAACCACGACGCCGACCTCACCGGTAAGCGCGTCGCCGTGATCGGCACCGGCGCCTCCTCCATCCAGATCGTTCCCGCGATCGCGGAGCAGGTCGGCCACCTCGACGTCTACCAGCGCACCGCACCCTGGTTGCTACCGCGCTTCGACCGGCCCTACACCAAGCTCGAACACCTTGCCTTCAAACACATTCCAGGATTCCAGCGACTGTCTCGGGCCGCCATCTACGCCGCGCGCGAAACCCAGGTCGTCGGCTTGGCCAAGTTCCCGCCGTTGATGCGCGGCTTCGAACTGATCGCCAAGGCGAAACTGCGCAGCGAGGTGCCCGACCCCGAACTGCGCAAGAAGGTCACCCCGAACTTCCGGATCGGCTGCAAGCGCATGCTGATCTCCAATAACTACTACCCCGCCGTGAGCAGGGACAACGTCGACGTCGTCACCGAAGGCATCGCCGAGATTCGCGCCAACTCGATCGTCACCGAGGACGGCACCGAACGCGAGATCGACGCGTTGATCGTGGCCACCGGCTTCCACGTCACCGACTCGCCGACCTACAACGCGATCGTCGGCCGTGACGGCCGCACCCTGGCGGAGGTCTTCGACGACATCGGTCAGCAGGCCTACAAGGGTGCCTCGATCGCCAACTTCCCCAACCTGTTCTTCCTACTCGGCCCCAACGTCGGGCTCGGGCACACCTCGATGGTGTACATGATCGAATCGCAGATCAACTACGTCGCCGACGCGCTGCGCACGATCGAGAAGAAGAACCTGCGCACCGTCGAGGTCCGACGCGGCGTGCAGGACGCGTTCAACACCGACCTGCAACGCAAGCTGCGCAACAGCGTGTGGCTCAACGGCGGTTGCGCCAGCTGGTATCTGGACAAGCACGGCAACAACACCACGCTGTGGCCCGATTTCACCTTCCAATTCCGTAGGCTGACCAAGGAATTCGACGTGGCGGCCTACAACACGACAACCATCGATCCCGACCACGGCAACCGAGCCGATCTGAAAGCGGTGACAACCCGATGAGCAATGACGCTTACTTCAAGGACAAGGTCTGTGTGATCACCGGGGCGGGCTCCGGTATCGGTCGCGCGCTCGCCCTCAACCTCGCCCGCCGCGGCGCCAAGCTCGCGCTGTCGGACATCGACACCGAGGGCCTCGCCGAAACCACCAAGCGCTGTGAACAAATCGGCGCCGAGGTGAAGTCCGACCGCCTCAACGTGGTCGAGCGCGAAGCGGTGCTGCTCTACGCCGACGCCGTCAAGGCACACTTCGGCAAGGTGCACCAGATCTACAACAACGCGGGCATCGCCTACCACGGTGACGTCATTCGCTCGGAGTTCAAGGACATCGAGCGCATCATGGACGTCGACTTCTGGGGCGTCGTCAACGGCACCAAGGCATTCCTGCCGCTGATCATCGAGTCCGGTGACGGGCACGTCGTCAATATCTCCAGCCTGTTCGGGCTGATCGCGGTCCCGAGCCAAAGTGCTTACAACGCGGCGAAGTTCGCGGTGCGCGGGTTCACCGAGTCGCTGCGTCAGGAAATGCTGATCGGCAAGAAGCCGGTGAAGGTCACCACCGTGCACCCCGGCGGCATCAAGACCGCCGTCGCGCGCAGCGCCACCTACGCCGAGGGCATCGACGGTAAAGAGGCCGCGTCGATGTTCGACAAGAAGCTGGCCATCCACACCCCCGAAATGGCGGCGCAGACCATCACCGAGGGCGTGCGCAAGGGCCACGGCCGGGTGCTGATCGGCTGGGAAGCCAAGCTGCTCGACATCTTCGTCCGCGTCACCGGGTCCTACTACCAGCGCATCGCCGCGACGGTCAGCGGACGCTTCATTCCGTAAACCGGTCGAACGCAGGACCCGATCGAACACGTGCCTGATTCGAACACGTCGAGCACTCAGCCGAAGCAAGGAAAAGCAATGCGGGACATCACCTTTCCGCTGCCCGTGGTGCGGGCGGCGCTGAATCCCCTTTACCGAGTCACGCTCAACCGCCGGTTGCCGTGGCGCACGCAGCGGCTGCTGCTCGACCTCAGTTCGCGGGCGCAACCGGTGCCCTCCGACACCAATGTGGCGCGTATCCAGCTCGGCGGACGGCCGACCGAGCTGGTCACCAATAACGTCACCGAGCAAGCCGGTGCCGTGCTGTATCTGCACGGCGGTGGGTACGCGGTCGGCTCACCGCAGACCCACCGCTCGCTCGCCGCGCGGCTGGCGAAGGAAATCGGTTGCGCCGTCTACGTTCTCGACTACCGGCTGGCACCGGAGCACCCCTTCCCCGCCGCACTGGAGGACGCCGAAGCCGCGTATCTCGAGTTGATCGACAACACCGGATTCAGCGCCGACCAGATCGCCGTCGCGGGTGACTCGGCCGGTGGCGGGCTCGCGCTCGCGCTCGCCCAGCGACTCATCGCGAAGCACGGGCACACCCCCGCCGCGCTCGGACTGATCGCGCCATGGGTCGACCCCAACCAGATCCCCGAACGAGATCGCGACCTGGTGATCAGCAAGTCGTGGTCGCGCGTGTGCGCGGCCGCCTACCTCGGCGGCGGCGACAGCGCCGACCCCGGCTACGCGCCGCTCACCGGCACCCTGCACGGGCTGCCGCCGACCTACGTTCAGGTCGACCGCAGCGAGTTGCTGCACCCGCAATGCGTGGACTTCGTCGAGGCACTACACGCGGCGGGCGTGCACGCGCGCTTCACCGAGAGCACGGGCCTGTGGCACGTCGCCCAGCTGCAATCCGGGCTGGTCGCACACGCCGCCGCGGCAACCACCGAGCTGGCCGAATTCCTCAGGGAAGCGATCCAACCAGTGCGAATGCGCGACCTAGGATAGAAACCGACGCCGCAAGGGCGCTCGACGCTCGCGCGGCGCCACTTCGGCGAGAGTTGACGCCTCACTCGCAAGCCTGGACGCGGGTGTCGTAGATTACTGGCGAGTAAACCCACCTGGAAGGGCACAGATGCGAGAGTTCGAAGTCCCGGCTTCCTACACCATCCCGGACGACGCGAACAATTCCGATAACGTCTTCCGGCACGCCGAGCAGGCGCCGAACACGGTCGTGTTCAACGTCCCCGGCGCCAACGGCGGATACGAGGACGTGACGGCAGCGCAGTTCGCGAAGACCGTCACCGGGGTGGCGAAGGGCCTGATCGCTTCGGGCATCGAACTCGGCGATCGCGTCGCCATCATGGCGCCGACCCGCTACGAGTGGGCCGTGCTCGACTTCGCCATCTGGGCCGCGGGCGCCTGCACCGTCGCGATCTACGACAGCTCCGCCGCCGAACAGGCCAAGTGGATCCTGCAGGATTCGGCGACCAAGCTGGCGGTAGTCGACAGCGACAAGCACCGCGCCGTCATCGATGAGATCGAGGCCGACGCACTGCCCGATCTGAGCGAAACCTTGCAAATCGACAAGGGTGCCGTCGATGAGCTCATCACTCGCGGCGCCGACCTCGACGACGACGCCGTGCACCAGCGGCGCGCCAAGGTGAACGCGAGCTCGCCCGCCACTCTGATCTACACCTCCGGGACCACGGGCCGCCCCAAGGGCGTCATGCTCTCGCACGCGAACCTCTACGCCGAGTCCAAGTCGGACCGAATCGCGTTGAGCGAGTATGTCACCGAGGGCAAGAAGACACTGATGTTCCTGCCGCTGGCGCACGTGTTCGCCCGCGCGGTCGCCCTCGCCGCCTTCGACGCCAAGGTCGTCGTCGCGCACAGCTCGGACTGGTCGACACTGGTCGAGCAGTTCGGCAGCTACCAGCCGCACTTCATCCTCTCGGTGCCGAGGGTGTTCGAGAAGGTGTTCAACGCCGCCAAGCAGAAGGCACACGACGGCGGCAAGGGCAAGATCTTCGACGCCGCCGCCGAGACCGCCATCGAGTGGAGCGAATCCCTCGACAAGGGCGGGCCCGGCTTGGTGCTGAAGCTCAAGCACGCCGTGTTCGACAAGCTCGTCTACGCCAAGCTGCGGGCCGCGCTCGGCGGACAGTGCGAAGCGGCCGTCTCCGGTGGCGGCCCGCTCGGCGCGCGCCTCGGGCACTTCTTCCGCGGCGTCGGCGTCACCATCTATGAGGGCTACGGGCTCACCGAGACCACCGCGGCCATCACGGTGAACACTCCCGGCCACATTCGTGTCGGTTCCGTCGGTCGCCCGCTCGACGGCCACGCCGCCAAGATCGCCGAAGACAACGAGTTGCTGCTGCGCGGTCCCGTCGTGTTCAACGGCTACTGGGGCAACACCGAAGCCAGCGAGGAAGCCCTGGTCGACGGCTGGTTCAAGACCGGCGACCTCGGCGCCATCGACGGCGACGGCTTCGTCACCATCACCGGGCGCAAGAAGGAAATCATCGTGACCGCGGGCGGCAAGAACGTCTCCCCCGGCGTGCTGGAGGACTCACTGCGCGCGCACCCGCTGATCAGCCAGGTGATGGTGGTCGGCGACGGCAAACCGTTCGTCGGCGCGCTCATCACCCTCGACCCCGAGTCGCTGCCCGGCTGGCTGCAACGCAACAACCTGCCCGCCGACACCCCGATCGAGAAGCTGATCGAGAACCCCGACCTCAACGCCGAGATCGAGGCCGCGGTCGCCGACACCAACAAGAAGGTGTCGCGGGCCGAGGCGATCAAGAAGATCCGCATCCTGCCGATCGACTGGACACAGGAGACCGGGGAACTCACCCCGAAGATGTCGCTCAAGCGCGCGGTCGTGATGAAGCAGCACGAGCAGGACGTCGCCGAGATCTACAGCTGAGCCCTCTCGGATAGAGGCGCTGCCCGCGAACTATTGACGCGGGCAGCGCCTTTCCTTGTCATTGCGCTATCCCTACACGCACCGTCGCCCGTCCTCGATACGAGATACCGCAAGTCGATCAGCGTGATTTCCTGGGAGATTCGTCTTACCGGCAAGCGTGCGGATCCACGATGCGCTCGAGTGCGTGCAGGTCGGATTCGAGGGTGTAGCCGCCGACGACTTCGACGCCACCGACGTCGGCCCCGCGGACTACCCAGACGTGGATGCGCACCCCGGTCGTCACCGCAGCTCGGCACCACGCTCGCGGCCTGTGTCACCAACGGCAAGCGTGCATCACCGACGTCGACGGCGCAGGATCCGCTACTACAGGGATCTCCTCGTCGGGAAAGCCAGGTGCTCGACAGCGGTGTCGAGTGTGACGCCGAGTGGGTGATCACGCACAGCATTTGATGCGGACAGTGCGGTGTCGGCGCACTTGATGGCGTGCCGCATGCCGCGACCTGGCCAGCGCCTTCGGTCTGCCACCGTCCGCAGCAGTTCGCACGTCACAGAATGGTCATCTTGTGCGCGTGCGCGCGGACGTAGGCTCGCAACCATGGCTCACCTGCGTCTTCGTGTGATAGCCGGGATCCTCGCCGCGGCGGTGATCCTCGGGGTCGCCGAACTGCTCGCGGCATTCTTCGGTGCCGACACCGCCCCGCTCAACGCGCTCGGCGCCACCGTCGTCGACCACACGCCGGACGCACTGCGGGAGTGGGCCATCAGCACTTTCGGCACCAGCGACAAAGCGGTGCTGTATCTGATCATGGGTGTGGTCGCGGTGGTTGTCGCCGGGCTTGCCGGTGCGCTGGAACGGACGGCGGTGTTCGCGGGGTCGGCGATGCTCGGGGTTTTCGGGCTGGTGGCCGCGGTCGTGGTGATCGGGCGCGGTGGCGTGATCGCGGTGGTGCCGACCGTTATCGGGGTGGGTGCGGGAATCTATGCCCTGCGGGCACTGACTCGGCGGATCGATGACCTGCCCGAGCCTGCACGATCAAGCGAAATATTCAGCGACACAGGCACATCTGACCTCGCTGACACCTCCGATGAAACGGACACAGGTGAGCCTGCCACGGGCGTGTCCGGCGCAGAGATGACGGCGGAGCTCCCGAACACCGACCCCGCGGCAGCGCTTCCCGCCGATGACACGAAGAAGCTACCGAACACCGCCGACTCACCTCGAGTCGCGCCGACGGGCGAGTCACAGCACGACGTCGACAAAGCCCCCGCACCCGTAGCGAAGGACTCGAACCGCGCGAATGCCCCCAGCACGTCGGGTGGAACTCGGGACCCGAGCACAACGGCGCGAACCGAAAACGACTCGGCCAGCACGCTCCCCGCGCGACGACAAGTGTTGCGCGGCATGGCGATCGCGGGTGGCGTCGCCGCAGTCGCGGGGATCGGCGGCAAGCTGTTCGGCTCGTTGCGCACCGATGTCTCCGGCGAACGCGCCGCCGTGCGGCTACCGCAGCCGATCGCACCACCGGAACCGATCCTGGAGGGATCGGAACTGCGGTTGCCGGGACTCACGCCCTTCCTCACACCGAACGACGAGTTCTACCGCATCGACACCGCTTTGGTGGTTCCACAGGTCTCCAAGGACTCGTGGTCGTTGCGCATCCACGGCATGGTCGACCGCGAAATCGTGCTCACCTGGGATGATCTGGCGAACCGCGCTGCCGTCGAACGCCTGGTCACCTTGGCGTGTGTGTCCAATGAAGTGGGCGGTGACCTGATCGGCAACGCGCGCTGGCTCGGCTACCGACTCGACGAACTCCTCGCCGAAGCCGGACCACACCCCGACGCCGACATGGTGCTCTCCCGCAGCACCGACGGCTGGACGGCGGGCACGCCGCTGTCGGCACTCACCGATGGCCGCGACGCCATCCTCGCCGTCGGCATGAACGGCGAACCCCTTCCCGTGCAACATGGTTACCCGGCACGGCTCGTCGTGCCCGGCCTCTACGGGTACGTCTCCGCCACCAAATGGGTGACCGAACTGGAGGTCACCCGCTACGACCGCGCCACCGCCTACTGGACCCGTCGCGGTTGGTCGGCACAGGGCCCGATCAAAACCGGCACCCGCATCGACACCCCACGCCCACGACGCCGAATCGACAAGGGCCACACCATGATCGCGGGCATCACCTGGGCCCAACACCGAGGCATCAGCGGCGTCGAGGTCCAAATCGACAACGCCGCATGGCAACCCGCCCGCCTGGCCGACGAACAATCCATCGACACCTGGCGCCAATGGGTCTACGAATGGGATGCCACCCCCGGCCAGCACACCATCCGCGCCCGCGCCACCGACGGCACCGGCGAAACCCAAACCGCCACCCGCGCCGACGTCATCCCCGACGGCGCCAGCGGCTACCCGTCGGTCCTGGTCCAGGTGGGGTGAGCTGCGGCTAAGATCGAGTTTGCCCCCATCGGGCCCGACCCAAGGAGTGCAGATGTCCGCCATCTTCGACTGGGCAAAATCCGATAACTTGCAGCCGGAGCCCATCACCCTGGAGATCTGGCGACAACTCCCCGAGGACTTCTGCCGTGAGGTCGAAGTGGTCAATGGCGAGGCTATCCGAGCCGAGTCACCGACAAGGCCGCATCAGAAGGCGGCCCGCCGGTTGGCGAACATGCTCGAATCGGCCGCCGAAGCACATGTGCGCCAGTATCAAGACGGTTGCCTCGACGTGGAGACTGATTTCGATGTCGTGCTGTGGGAGTTACCCAGGACAACGATCCGACGGCCGGACGTCGCCTTGTTCGAGTGCGCGCCACCCGAGGTCCGACCGCTTCCGACATCGCTGGTGAAGCTGATCATCGAGGTGGTTTCCCCCGGCACGGAAAAGGTCGACGTCGCCGAGAAGAAGGCCGAATACGCACTCGCGGGGATCCCCTGGTACTGGATCGTCTGGGTCGTCGACAACAGCGTGAAATCCATCGAAGTCCACGTCCTTGATCATGCCTTCGGCCAGTACCGCCCGCACGGCGTACTGGATGCGCGGAGTTCGGAAACAGTGGCGGAACTGCCGATTCGCGTCACCATCGACTGGGACCGGCTCACCGAGCTTTCGCTGTAACATGTTGCCTTACAACATGATCGGTTGGACCCGGTAAGTCCTACCTCGACCGATGCGGCGTTCTTCTCCCATGACCCTGATAAAGACCTTGGCGCACGTCGACGCCGACGACTTGGCGACTAGCAAAGAAGCCGCAGTACGCGACGACGTCAGCGAAGCCGCGATCTTGCGCGACGCGATACGTCTTGCGGCCGCACGGGTTCGCCGCCAGTCAGAACCACTACAGCCCAGGCGATTTGCGAGCGGTGATCCCACCCTTGCCGAACGTGTCGGTATCTCCATCGACGAGGTCTAGACAGGAAACCCGTTGCTCCACAGCGGTAATGCCGCGGAGCAACGGGTACTGGATCAGGCGCTGACGGAGTCGGCCTTGGCTCGGCGCTCGCCAGGGTTGGTGGGGGCGGAGGCGCCGTGGCGGATGAACAGGGCCGAGGCGACGACGCCGATCAGCAGGATGAAGGCCGGTAGCAGGATGGCCTGGCCGAGGGCGCTGCTGAAGGAGTCCTTGACGAATTCGGGGATGGCGCCGCCACCGCCCTCCATCGACTGTTGCTGACCGCCGCCGAGACCGTTCGCGCTCAACCGTGCCGCGACCAGTGCGCTGATCGCCGCACTACCGAGTACCGCACCGACCTGACGGGTGGTGTTGTAGACACCGGCACCCGCGCCGGCCAGATGGATCGGCAGATTGTGCGTCGCGGTCGAGGCCAGCGGCGCCCAGATGCAAGCGTTCGACAGACCCGCGAGCGCACCCGCGAGCATGAACCAGATGATCGGCGAAGTCGGTGTCATCAGCACCGCGAACAGGAACACCGAGATCGCGAACAACCCGAAGCCCGCCGTCGGAATGATCCTCGGGTGCACCCGATCGGAGAACTTGCCGATAAACGGCGCGGCGACGCCACTGAGGACCGCCATCGGCGCGAACACCAGGGCCGACTCGGTCGGCGTCATCTCGCGCACGCTCTGCAAGTAGAAGTACGCGGGCACCATCATCGCGGTCACCGAGGCACCCATCGCGGCGATCGCCGCGTTCGACATCGCGAAGTTCCGATCGCGGAACAAGCTCAGCGGGAGCAGCGGCTCACCACGGTTGCGTGCCTGGTTGATGACGAACGCGATCAGCACCAGAACACCGGCGCTGATCGTCACCCAGATGCGCGGCGACCAGTCGTAGCTATTGCCCTCCTGAATGCCGAACACCAGCAGGAACAGGCCGATACCGCTGAGCAGCACACCGGGCACGTCGAACTTGTGCTTGTGGGTGGGCAGCGCCGGAACCAGCCACACCGCCAAGCCGAACGCGATCAGGCCGACGGGAACGTTGACGATGAAGATCCACTCCCAGCCGAGGCCGTCGACCAGCAGGCCACCCAGGATCGGGCCGACCAGCGTCGCGAGACCGGCAACGCCGCCCCACAGGCCCATCGCCGCACCTCGACGGTCGGGCGGGAAAGTCCTGGTGATGATGGCCATGGTCTGTGGTGTCATCAGCGCGGCGCCGATGCCTTGCGCGGCACGCGCGGCGATCAGCATGCCGATCGTGCCCGACAATCCGCACCACAGCGAGGCGGCGGTGAAGACGGTGAGGCCGATCAGGTAGATGTTCTTGGGCCCGTAGCGGTCACCGAGTCTGCCGGTGACCAGCAGCGGCACCGCGTAGGTGAGCAGGTAGGCGCTGGTCACCCAGATCACCTGGGAGATGTCGGCGTGCATACTGCTGAGGATCGCCGGATTGGCGACCGCGACGATCGTCATGTCCAGCAGGATCATGAAGAAACCGACGACAAGCGCGCTGAGCGCTAGCCACGGGTTGCGTTGTGTGGACATGAAATCCGATTCCTATCTCAGATTTTGCGCGCCGACTCGGCGCTGTGTGGCATCGGCTCGGCGTCTGGTACGTGCGCCGAACACGCTTCGTCGTCTGTGTCGATCCGACCGCCGGTGGCCGGATCGAATTCCGCCCACTCCATCTCCCCGCTGATGAGGTCGGCGATGAAGCCGTTGACCCATTCGATCTGAGCGCCCGTTGTCGCGTGTAGATACGGCAGAACGATCCAGTAACGCCGCTTCGACTTGCGCGCCAGCGCCGCCTCGATGATCGACTCGATATCGGCCAGGTCGGCCTCGAGCCGAGACACCCGTTCACGCAGCAGCGCGAGCACATCTTCCTTGGGCAGGTTGTGCGCTTCTGCCAACGCGACGGAGAACTCCGGATATTCCTGCGCGGGCTCGGTGAGCATCTGCGAAACCCGCGTACGCAGGCTCTCGCGGCCGTAATCGGTGATTCGGTAGGTGGTCCGTTCGGGACGATTGCCGTCGCGGTCCACGCCCTCCGACCGCACGAGTTCGCGCTCCGCGAGCCGCGACACCGTGTGGTACAGCGACCCCGGTCGCAGCTTCACCAGCCGGTCCTGACCACGAGATACCAGCAATTGATACATCTCGTAGGGATGCATAGGTCGCTCTTCGAGCAGTGCGAGCACCCCGACCCCCAGCGGCGTCAACCCCATGCCACACCTCTCTTCCTCGAATACGCGAAACGGCACCCGCAACCCGACACATACTCCAACCGGAATACTCCACGCCGAATAATCCAAATGGACTATACGCCGCCCCAAGCCCCACCCAAGCAGATGTGGTGGCCGTAACAGTGAGATCTACAAGATCACCAGGACATGGGTGTGGGCATTTGTGGGAGCAGCCGACAGGATGTCCTGGTGATCTCGGCTTTTTTTTTGGGGGGGGGGTTAGAGTGCGTGGTCGTCTAGCCAGGCGTTGGCTACTGTGGCCGGGGTTTCGTGTTGGTCGCGGACGCGGCGGATCATTTCGGTGAGTTCGTCGGTGGTTAGTTCACCGGATACGTAGTTCACCTTTTTGGACTGGGTTGCGTCGAGCATTCCTTTGCGCATCAAGGCCACCACGTTTTCGGCGGGGATGGCGTAGGTGTCGTCGGGCAAGACGACTAGTCCTGTGGTGGCCTCGGCGGTGGGGGCGTTCAGGAGGGCGGCGTGGATTTGGCCGTCCAGCAGGGCTTTTCGCAGGGTAGCCCAGTCGGGGAACTCGAGGGTCGCGGCGAATTCGCAGCCGGAATCCCTGGCGAGGGTGTTGGGTTGGGCGATCGAGTCCGTGGTGGCGAGGACGCCGACGGCGGTGGTCGCGCACTGTGGCGCGAGGTCATCGACCTTGTGGATGTCCGCACTGGTCGCGGCTTCTTCGGTGAGCAGGACGCGCGCGCGGAGGTCGGCGCCGTCGGCGGGGTCGGAGACGACGAGGCCTTCCGGGAGTGCGCCGTTCACCGCGTCGGAGACTTCTTTGGGCTTGCGCGTGCGGTTGCCCGCATCGGCATCGGCATCGGCATCGGCATCGAAGTAGCTCAGCAGCGCGCCGGTGTGTTCGGCGACGAGTTGCACACGGTTCGCGTCCAAGGCGGCGAGATAGTCGGCGCGTTCGCCGAGATCGCGCTGCACCGCGGTACGGGCGCCGGTCCTGGCGAGGGCGTTGGCGTAGATCTCGGCCAGCACCGTGGATTCGAGGGAATCGCCTGCGCCGACCGTGATTCGCGCGCCGTCGTCAGCGCCGCAGGACACGGCCAGTGTCGCGGTCGCGACGATCATGATTCGAGCCAGCATCCGCGGCGGCGCGGCCAACATCACTCTGCGACACCAACTCTCCGAGAGACCGACGAAGCCGACATGAATCACCATGCGGCCGAACACACAGAATGTACCGGCGAACGTCCCGTCGCCAGGATTCGCCTCGCACTCCGGCGGGTGAACACGGCCCGAGACACCCTGACAGCCCCCGAAACCCACCGACTGCCACGGCCCGCGCCGACGGATCGAGCGCGCCCTCGCGCGTGACCCCTCGCGCGTGACCCCTCGCGCGTGACTACGACATCACCCACACCACACTGCGGGTCGACGACGAGCGACGCCCACCGCCGCAACGACGGTGGGCGCCTGCTGCGCACGAAAACGTGGGCCTACGCCACACCCTCCGCGCGAGCCGCGGCCGCGACGGCCTCGGCCACCGCGGGAGCGACGCGCGGGTCGAGCGGGCTGGGGACGATCATTTCGGGGCCGATGTCGTCGCCGACCACATCGAGGATGGCGTTGGCGGCGGCCAACTTCATGCCCTCGGTGATCCTGCGGGCGCCCGCGTCCAGCGCGCCCTTGAACACGCCGGGGAAGGCGAGAACATTGTTGATCTGGTTCGGGAAGTCGCTGCGCCCCGTGGCCACGATCGCGGCGTACTTGCGCGCGACGTCGGGATGGATCTCCGGGTCCGGGTTGGACATCGCGAACACGATCGACTCGGGCGCCATCGAGGCGATGTACTCCTCCGCGATCTTGCCGGCGGACAGGCCGAGGAACACGTCCGCCCCGGCCAGCGCCTCGGCCGCGCCACCATTGCTGCCGCGCGGGTTGGTGCGCGTTGCCAACTCGGCCTTCACCTCGTTGAGGTCGCCGCGGTCGGTGCTGATGATGCCGCGCGAATCGAGCACGATGACATCGCGGACACCGGCGGCCAGCAAAATGTTGGTGCAAGCCACACCGGCGGCGCCGGCACCGGAAACAACCACCTTCAGGTCCGCGATATCGCGGCCCTGGGTCTTGGCGGCGCCGTTGAGCGCGGCGAGCACCACGATCGCGGTGCCGTGTTGGTCGTCGTGCATCACCGGGCAGTCGAGCGCTTCCACGACCCGCTTCTCGATCTCGAAGCAGCGCGGTGCGGAGATATCTTCCAGGTTCACCGCGCCGAAGCTCGGACGCAGCCGGATCAGCGTCTCGACGATCTCGTCGACATCCTTGGTGTCCAACACCAGCGGAATGGAATTGAGCCCGGCGAACTTCTTGAACAGCGCCGCCTTGCCCTCCATCACCGGCAGCGAGGCGCGCGGGCCGATATCACCCAGGCCGAGCACCGCGGTGCCGTCGCTGACGACGACGACCAGCCGGTCGGTCCAGGTGTAACGCTTGGTCAACTCCACATCCTGCGCGATGGCGCGACTGACCTGCGCGACACCAGGGGTGTAGGCGATCGACAGGTCGCGCTGCGTATCCAGCGGCGCGCTGAGTTCGACCGAGAGCTTGCCGCCGAGGTGTCCCGCGAAGATCTCGTCGTGGCTGATCTCGGAAAGGTCAGCGGTTGCGTTCGGTGCATCAGTCACAGAGGACACGATTTCACTCCTGCTCGGATCTGGCTATACCGGGGGACGGTTACCACCGGGTATCTGGCTAAAAGGTGATACACAACGCTCATCGAGTGCGCTGACCTGGACGTTTCCTGGTCACGACTGGCATGTGAACTCGCCGTGGCCAAGCCGACGACGGGTAGCTCGAGCACCTGCGCGTAATGATCCGCGCGGCGGAGGCCGGACGGGTGTGTCCGGACGGAACTGGCGTTATCTCGGGTCGCGACAAGTGCGTCGCGGCGCGGAGACCGCTTAGATCTCCGTGGCTCCGATACCCCGCGGTGGCATGGGTACGGACTTCGCCACATTCTGCCAGTACACGCGGCCAGTTGCCAAGCCTGGTCACCGCTCGCGCCGCCGAATGCCACCGTTCGAGCCTAAGGCGCGCGAATTACCCTGAGGTAAGCGGAAACTCGCGACGTCGAGAGTTGGAGCGGTGAGCTTTTCCCTTGCGCCCGGTACTCCTGAGGTGCGCGGGCACCGCGACGCCGACCTTTCCCGAATCACTCTTTCCCGAATCACTCGGCGCCGCCGTCACCAACGCGTCCGGGCGCACCCACACGCTGTCGAGCCCACCGGAGGCCACGCGAAGCCGCCAGCCCTCGGCAACACCGGGGTGGTCGGTGCGCCGATGCATCCCCCTGGACTCGACCCGAGCCAACGCGCTGTATTCGGTCCACCGCGCCACCGCGAGCAAGGCCGCCGCCTGCCTGGCGACCAAACGGTCGGCGCCGCTCCCGCCGAGACCGTGCTGGGCGCCCGGCCACAGCGAGTCGAGTTCGGCGATGCTGTCGCGCAGGCTGCTCGCGCTGCGCCGGTAACTGCGCCGCAGGGGCAGCGTGTGTTCCTGCACGAGCCCGACCACCGCACGCGGGTCGATGCGCGAGGACGCGCGCAATCCGGCGCCCGGCACCATACGCACCGGAGCTTCGCGGTCGGCAGCGTGCGCGAACTCGGCGGCACCGGCCCCCGCCCACGCACCGGACGCCATCGCCCACGCGCCACCTTCGCCGCCGAAACCACCTGCCGCGCCGGTGATCTGCTCCCTCGTGGTGACGTCACCCGCGCCATAGAGACCGGGAACCGTTGTCGCGCAATGCTTTCCCATTACCTTGAGGCCGCCCGTACCGCGCACGGTGCCCTCGAGCACGGCACGCACCGCGACCTTGCGCCGCACATCGCCGACGCCGTGTCCCGCGAGCCAGGCCCGCACGTGATCCGGTGCCTCACCGAACGCGGCGAAAACCCTTCGCCCGTCAGCGAGCGCCGCGAGCGCCGCGGCGCGGTTGCCCTCCAGCGCGGCACCGGTCTGGTCGTAGAAGGTGGCGAAGTGCAGCACCGTGCCGGTGGCGAAACCCGACTGCACGGCGGCGGCGACCGCACGCGGCGGAGCGATCAGACTGTAGGCGCTGGAGAACTCCATCCCCGACAATTCGGCGCCCGCCTCCGCGGCCAGCAGCAATCCGTCGCCGGTGTCGACCTCCGTCCCGACACCACCGGAGAGGAAGGCGCACCCACCGGTCGCGACCACGACCGCGCCCGCGCGCACGCGCCAGTTCCGAAACCTGTTGCGCTGCTGTACTCCCGCCGCACCCGCGACGGCACCGTCGCGGTCGACCATCAGTTGCAGCGCGGGATGGTGATCGAGAATCCGCACCCCCGCCGCGAGCGCGTCCTCGCGCAGACGCCGTAGGTAATCGGCGCCGTCCAAGTACACCCGCAACGCCGGGTCGGATGTGCCGGGCCCCTCGGGGAATCGGTGCCCCCGCCGCGCCAACTGCTCGATGCGGGCGTGGGTTTCGGCGAGCACCCTGTGCATCGACGCCGCGTCGCCGAGCTCGCCGCCGTGCTGATACACCCGCCGCACGGCCTCGTCGCGAAAACGGCCAGGCGGGATGTTCCACAACGAGGTGACGCCGAACGCCGTCGGCCCGCTGGCACCGCAGTACGCCTTGTCGGCCAACACCACTCGCGCGCCCGCCGCCGCGGCGGAGACGGCCGCCCAGATCCCGGCGGGGCCACCGCCCAGAACCAGTACGTCCGTCTCGAGTTCACTCACAAGATAAAATGTTCGGCCACAATTCACCTGGCCGCAACCAATATCCCGATATCAACCCCACCATTGTGACCAGAGCAGCACCCCGGCCGTCACGAACACCACCGCCGAACCGAACAGAGACGCGACACCGCGGCGGCGATCCGAATAGATCTGCGCCCCAACGGCAATAACCGACGCCACCACATGCCAGGCGACCGCCTCGCCACCCGGACCGGGAAACCCGCGCCGGCCCGCGATCACCGCGGCACCGACCACCACCAACATCAACGCGACCGCGCCACCGGCGGCCACCCCGCTGAGCCCGCGCAGCACCCTCACGACACGACCACGGGGACACCGGTGGCTTTGCCGACCAACTCCTCGAATTGCGCGGGGTCGGTGGTGAACTCCCCTAGCTCGATGGTCTTGTTCGCGCCGTGATAGTCCGACGAGCCGGTGCGCAACAGACCCAACTCGGCTGCCAGCCCGGCCAACGCTTCCCGGTCGGGCGCGGAATGGTCCGGGTGCGCGATCTCCAAACCACCGAGCCCGAGCTCGGCGAGTTCCCGAATATCCGACTCCGCGAGCAGCCGACCGCGCTTGCGCGCCTTGGTGTGCGCGAGCACGCTCACCCCGCCCGCCTCGGCGATCATCGAGACCGCCCGTCGCAGCGGAGTATCGGCCTTCTCGACGTAGTAGCGTCCCCGCGCGGCCAGCAGATCGGTGAAGGCCGCGTCCACACTCGACACCACACCGGCCGCGACCAACGCGCGCGCCAGATGCGGTCGACCCGCCGACGGCCCCGCCGAGGCGAGTACGGCCTCGGGATCGATCGGTAGTCCGTCGGCGGCCATGCGCTGCGCCATCGCACGCAATCGGTCGACCCGTTCGGCGCGCAACCGCTCACGCTCGTCAGCGAAACTGCGATCGGTCGGATCGAACAGATAGGCCAACAGGTGCACCGACACCGGATAACCGTCCTCGCCGAGCCCGATACACGACATCTCCATGCCACGCACCAACGTCAACCCCGCGGGCAGCGCCTCGACAGCGGGAGCCCATCCCGCCGTGGTGTCGTGATCGGTGATCGCGACGACGTCCAACCCCGCCGCGGCCGCGTTGACCACCAATTCGGCAGGGGTATCGGTGCCGTCGGAGGCGGTGGAATGGGTATGCAGGTCGATGCGCACATCCTCCAGTCTTGCAGTGCGCGCCGAGGAGTTCACACGCGACGGCGACAATGCCGTGCTCGACGTAGCATCGTCGGCGTGCCGTCGATACCCCCACTACCGTCGTTTCGCGGGTCGAACCGGGCCACCGCGGCGCGTCCCCGCGTGCCGGTGCCCACGGCGCGGGCGATCGTCGACTGCGCCGTCTACGTCGACGGCGCACGGCTGAAGGGGCGCTTCACCCACGAGAGCGCGCTGGCCGAAGTACGCGAGCGCGGAACCGGATTCGTGTGGGTGGGTCTGCACGACCCCGACGAAACCCAGCTCGCCGACATCGCACACACCTTCGGACTGCATCAACTCGCGGTAGAGACCGCATCGCACAAGCATCATCGCCCGAAACTCGAGCGCTACGACGACGTCCTCGTGCTCGTGCTGCGCACCGTCAGCTACGTCGAACACGAATTGCACAGCGTCAGCGAGATCGTCGAGACCGGCGAGATCATCGTGTTCACCGGGCCCGATTTCGTGGTCGCGGTCCGCCACGGCGAACACTCGAAACTCACCGAGGTGCGCAGGGCGCTCGAACACGATCCGAGTCAACTCGCGCTCGGCCCCGGCGCGGTACTGCACGCGATCGCCGACCGTGTGGTCGATTCCTACATCGAGGTCACCGAGCTGATCGAGAACGACATCGATGAGATGGAAGAGGAGGTGTTCACCCCGCGCAGCGCCGTCACCATCGAGTCGATCTATCAGCTCAAACGCGAGGTCGTCGAGCTACGCCGCGCGGTGAATCCGCTCGCGGTGCCGCTCCAGATGCTCAGCCACAAGCCGGATCTGCCTGTCCCCAAGGAGGTTCGCCGTTATCTGCGCGATGTCGCCGAACATCACACCACCGTCGCCGAACGGATCAACGACTTCGACGACGCGCTCAGCGCACTGATCAGCGCCGCGCTCGCCAAGATCGGCGTGCAACAGAACACCGACATGCGCAAGATCTCCGCGTGGGTGGCGATCGCCGCGGTACCGACCATGGTGGCGGGCATCTACGGCATGAACTTCGAGCACATGCCCGAATTGCACTGGACCTACGGCTATCCCGTCGTCATCGGCATCGTGCTGCTCATCTGTCTCGGGTTGTTGATCAGCCTGCGCCATCACCACTGGCTGTAAGGATTCCCTTCACAGGCTGGCCGCACCGCGCGCGGGATCGTGCACATCGATTCCGGCCTCGCTCCACGCCTCCCGCAACGCGTCGGCGCCGCGCACCCGCACCCACGCGGCCTCGGTCGCGGTCACCGGCGTCACCGCGAAGTACCGCACGGGGTCGGCGGGTTCGGGCAACACCACCTCGGGCAACTCGCTCGGACCGAGCAGCACCGCGGTGAACGGCGCGCCGTGCCAGAGCGACTCGCTCACGTCGAGCAACGCGTCCGGTTGCAGCACAACGCCTTCCACCGCGGGCGCCGCGGCGAGCACGCCCAACGACTTGGCGAGTCCTGTGGTCGATCCCGCACCGAAACGCAAGGTCAACACCAGTTCGCCGCGCGGGCCGCGTTCCGGATCGGCGAGCAACTCGCTCGGGTCACCCATCGGCTGCCGCGAGGCGCCCAGCGTCAGGTAATGCACCAGGTCGCCGCGCACGATCCGCAGAATCTCGATCGGCGCCAACCCCAGGAAGGTCACCGACGCCGAATCCACCCCGGCCGCGTCGACGCCGTAATGCTCGAATATCTCGCCGCGGACTTGTTCCACTACCTCCACGGGTCAGATCGCCAACCGCGCCAGCAAGTCCCTGGCCTGCTCGGCCGACTTGGGATCACACAGCACGTCGTAACGACCGGCCACCAACTGCATGCTGGAGGCGAAGTCACGCTGGCCGCGGCTGGCCGCGTACGGGATCGAGGTGGTGATCACGCCGAAGATGATGCCGCCGACCAGGCCGACCAACAGCGGGCCGAGCGCGCCGCTGGTGGTGAACAAGCTCAGCAGCAAGCCGAGAAACAGGCCGAGCCATGCCCCGGACACGACACCACCGCCGATGACCTTGCCCCAGGTCAAGCGGTAGAGCACCCGCTCGACCTGCATCAGGTCGACGCCGACGATGGTCACGTCCTGCACCGGGAATTGGCCGTCGGCCAGAAAGTCGACGGCCTTCTGTGCCTCGGCATAGGTCGGATACGACCCCACCGGCCAGCCCGAAGGCGGAGTTGGCAGCCCCTGTCGCGCGCGATTCGAGTTCCCCAAGGGATTCGTCATGCCCCTATTCTGCTACTCCGGCGGGGCGAATTGCGTGGTGCGTCGCATTCCGGCCGCCCTGCCCTGCTCCGCGATCACCGCCGCCATCTTCGCGCTGGCCTCGTCGATCATCTCCGAACCCAGCATCGCCGCACCTCGGGAGCCTCCCTCGGCCGAGGTATGGAAGGCATATGCCTCCAGGATCAGCTCCGCGCGATCGTAATCAGATTGTCGCGGACTGAAGATCTCGTTGGCCGCGTCGATCTGACTCGGATGCAATACCCACTTGCCGTCGAAGCCGAGTGCGGCGGTGCGCGCGGCCGCGCGCCGGAATCCGTCCAGGTCGCGAATCTGTAGATACGGACCGTCGATCGCCTGCAATCCGTGCGCACGCGCGGCGAGCAGGATGGTCATCAGGATGTGGTGGTAGGCGTCGCCGGTGTCATAACCCTCCGGCTGCTCCCCCACCACCAGGGTGCGCATATTGATGCTGGCCATGAAATCGGCGGGCCCGAATACCAGCGCCTGCACCCGAGGGCTCGCCGTGGCGATCGCGTCGATATTGCGCAGTCCCAGCGCGTTTTCCAGCTGTGGCTCGATCCCGATCTTGCCGACCTCGAGGCCGCAGGACTTCTCCAACTGGGTCAGCAACAAATCCAGCGCGCGCACCTGACCGGCATCGGTCACCTTCGGCAACAAGATCGCATCCAGTGCCGCGCCGCCGCCCTCGACAACGGTGATCACATCGGTGTAGGTCCACGCCGTCGACCAATCGTTGACCCGAACCACCCGCAGTTGCGTGCCCCAGTCGGTGTCGTTGAGCGCGGCGACGATATTGGCACGGGCCTGCGCCTTCGCCGAGACGGCGACCGCGTCTTCCAGATCGAGGAACACCTCGTCCACCGGTAGCGACTTGGCCTTGCCGATCATTTTCGTGTTGCTGCCTGGACACGCGAGCACCGAACGGCGCGGCTTCATGATCACTCCCATCGACGTCAACCTCTAGCCTTGGCAGCATGGCAGCAACCAAGGTGTACGCCGCCAGGCTCACCGGCCTGGCGGTGCTCGGGCCGGACGGCGAGTCTATCGGCCGCGTTCGCGATGTGGTCGTCGCTGTGCGCTACGACCGGCAGCAACCGCGCGTGCACGGGCTCGTCGTCGAATTGCCCACCCGGCGCAGGATATTCGTGCCGATGCTGCGGGTCACCAGCATCGAACCCGGCGCGGTCGCGCTCAACACCGGCACCGTGAGCCTGCGTCAATTCACCCAGCGCCCCGGCGAATTGCTCGCGATGGCGCAGATCGTGGACTCCTCGGTGCGGGTGGAGGATCCCGATCTTCCCGACCTCGCCGGGGTCGAGGTGTTGGTGGTCGATCTCGGGATCGAACAGACCAGGACGCGGGACTGGCGGGTCAGCAGGGTCGCGGTGCGCGGTCATCGCAGGCTCGGGCGGCGCAGGAGCGTGCACGTCGTCGACTGGATCATGGTGTCGGGTCTGACGCCGTACGAGATCAACAAGCCGGGCCAGGACGTCACCCAGTTGCTCGAACAATTCGAGGGTCTGCGCGCCGCCGACGTCGCCAACCAGCTGCGCGAATTGCCACGCAAGCGGCGGATCGAAGTGGCCGCGGCGCTGGCCGACGACCGTCTCGCCGACGTGCTGCAAGAACTGCCCGACGAGGCGCGCATCGAAGTGCTGCACAGCCTCGATCCCCGACGCGCCGCCGACGTGCTGGAAGAGATGGACCCCGACGACACCGCCGACCTGCTCGGGGTGCTGCCCGATACCGAGGCCGAATCGCTGCTGGCGATGATGGATCCGAAGGAATCCGAGCCGGTGCGTCGACTGCTCGAACACTCCCCCGACACCGCGGGCGGTCTGATGACGCCGAAGCCGGTCATCCTGACACCCGCGACCACCGTCGCCGAAGCGCTGGCCAGGGTGCGCAATCCCGACCTCAGTCCGGCGCTCGCCTCGATCGTGTTCGTAGTGCGCCCGCCGACCTCGACGCCCACCGGCCGCTACCTGGGTTCGGTGCACATCCAACAGTTGTTGCGCGAGCCGCCGGCACACCTGGTCGGCGGGATTCTCGATTCCGACTTGGCCGCATTGCATCCCGAGGTGCCGCTGTCCGCGGTGACCAGGTACTTCGCCACCTACAACCTGGTGTGCGGGCCGGTCGTCGATGACGGGAACCATCTGGTGGGCGCGGTCAGCGTCGATGACGTGCTGGATCATCTGTTGCCCGACGACTGGCGGGATCAGGAACCCGACCACCGGCAGGTGGCCGAGGAAGGGTCGGCCGAAGACCACGCGCCGCGCGCGGTCGGCAACGCGATCCGATCAGGCAGCCACGACCCACGATTCACCGAAGGTGTCGAAAAGCTATGACCGACAAGGAATCGGTGAACACCAGGGTCGCGACCGCCGCACGGCAGCGCCTGGAAACCCCCGCGGGGGCGCGGTTCAGGTTCGACTGGGACTCGGATGCGATCGCGCGCGGCAGCGAACGGGTCGCGCGCTTCCTCGGCACCGGTAGGTATTTGGCGATCCAGACGGTGGTGGTGGTTGTCTGGATCCTGCTCAATATCTCGCTGGTCGCTTGGCGTTGGGACCCTTACCCGTTCATCCTGCTGAATCTCGCGTTCTCCACCCAGGCCGCGTACGCGGCGCCGCTGATCCTGCTCGCACAGAATCGGCAGGACAATCGCGACAGGGTGGCACTGGAAGAGGATCGGCTGCGCGCGGCACAGACCAAGGCCGACACGGAGTTTCTCGCACGCGAACTCGCGGCGCTGCGCCTCGCGGTCGGCGAGGTCGCGACACGCGACTATTTGCGCCGCGAACTCGATGAGATGAGGGAGATACTCGAGCGGATCGAAAACGCGGGAGCCCACGCGGATCTCGCGGACGACGAACCGGACGAGGCGCGAACCGAGCGATCGAACAAGGCCGCGAAGAAGGTGCAGCGCAAGAAAAGCACTGGTCAAAAGCAGTCCTCAGTTCCGGTTTCACCACCCGCAGCGGACGATTGACCGGAAATACCGAATTTTTCCTTACTGGTAGGTAGCCTGGAAGACGTTGTCCAGAGCGGGACAGGGGCGCCGAACGTCCACCAGTGGCCGTTCCCACGACGTAGATTGGTGCGGCTGAATGCGAATATCTACACCGGTAACCGTGTCGGCCATGGTCGTCGCTGGTTTGGTCGCCTCGGGCTCGGCCGCACACATCCCGCATTCGGACACACCCCCCACCGCACCGGAGGCACACTTCGCGGCCTCGGATCCCGACGGCCCCGAAAACCGCGACGCCACACCCGCATTGTCGAAAACTGTGGGACTGCTTCCGGTCAGCCCCGAGGCCCCGCGCAAGCTGCGCGCGATGAAGGCACCCGGCGACGGCGCGCCGCTGTTCGCGGGAACGGTGCCACTGGGCACCCTCGAGCTACCCCGATCCGGTGGGGCACTCGGCATTCCCGAAATCGTCCTCGCCGCCTACCGCAATGCCGAACTCGCGCTGGCCTCCACCATGCCCGGCTGCGGGGTGTCCTGGAGTTTGCTCGCGGGGATCGGTCGCATCGAATCCGGTCACGCCAGTGGCGGACACACCGACGCGGCGGGCACCACGACCACCCCGATCTACGGCCCGACGCTCGACGGCACCTTGCCCGACAACGAGGTAATCCGCTCGGCCGACGGCGGTTACGTGCGCGCGGTGGGGCCGATGCAGTTCCTCCCCAGCACCTGGACGCACTACGCCTCCGACGGCAACGGCGACGGGGTCGCCGATCCGAACAACGTCTTCGACGCCGCACTCGGCGCTGGCAAGTACCTGTGCTCCGGCGGAATGAATCTGCGCGATCCGGCACAGGAGCTACGCGCGGTCCTGCGCTACAACAACTCGATGTCCTACGCGGCGAACGTACTCGGCTGGTCGGCGTCCTACCGCAGCGGAGGCACAACGACGCCCGGCCAGGTCACACCGGGAATCATTCCGCCGGGCAGCATCCCACAGGGACCCGACATGTCGGCCGCGAACACCACGAAACCGCCGACAACGCCACAGCCAGAACAGACGCCACCACGTGGACTGCCGCAGCAGCGGCCACAGACACCTGCGCCTGAGTTGATGATCAGGGTGCCCGGCCTGCCGCCGATCCCCTGCGGGATCCTCTGCCCTCCACCACCGCCGAAGCCCTCCTCGCCGTGTGAGCCCGACCAGCTCGCGATCGTTCCGGCGCCGATGCCGCGTCCCGGGCAACCGCAGCAGACCCTCAGCCCCGCACAGACCTACGGTTCCGGCGTCGACCCGAACAGCACGGCCACCCCCACCGAGCCCGAGTCCACCGACAGCAGCGCGTGTATGCGCGCGATCGGTCCCGACGAGGCCGCGCCGGATCAAACCGGACATTCGGAAGACCCGACACAGCAGACGGACTCGCAGAGCCCGGCTACCACGATGCCGGAATCCGAAGCGCAGCAATCAGATTCGGACCCCTCGGAGCCCACCATCACGACCGAACCCGCGCCATCGGCCGAACCGGCACCGATGCCGCCGCCCGCGCTCACCCTCCCCTTCGGCATCGTCGTTCCGCTGCCAGCGGCGCAGGGCTGATTCGGTCGCGAATCCGTGCGGGAGTAGGGTCGGCGACTCGAACCCATGATCCGCGCGGTGCGCGATCATGCACGGCCGTCGCAAGAGTCGGTATCGAAGGCAGGATGATCGCACGTCGAGCCCGCCCGAAAATACAGGTCACGAGGGAGTAACAAAAAGGTCTCGAATGCGGTAATCTTCTCTTCGTTCAGTCACGAAGGGCTCACCCCGAGCCATTGGAGGGTCACCGAACAGTGGGGCGTCACCGCAAACCGCAGCCTGCTACCACCAGGCGTAACAGCTCCGTTCTCGCGCTGACCGGACTTGTTCCCGTCGGACTCGTCGCCGTCACCGCCGTGACCGATATCGGCGGCGCCAGCTCGGCCACCGCCTCCGTGCAGCAACAGCTTCCGGACGGCGAAGCGCAGCAGCCAGTGCTCGCGCAGCAGGCCGCCGTCGCACCGATCGATATCGACGTGGACGCCGAGAACTCGATGGCGAAGTCCTCACCGGGCGCTCCCGCGGTCGTGAAAGCCGTTGCGCTGGCCGAAGGTAGGCAGATCGCGGATCTCCCCGCCGGCCCGCTCGATGTTCCGGGTGTTGCCGTTGCCGCGTACAAGAACGCCGAAAGCATTCTGGCCGCGTCGAATCCGGAATGCGCCATGCCGTGGTCGTTGCTGGCCGGAATCGGCCGGGTCGAATCCCACCACGCCAACAACGGCGCGGCCGACGCCGACGGCTACCCGCTCACCCCGGTCTACGGACCGGTCCTCGACGGATCACTCTCGGGCAATCGCGCCGTCACCGACACCGACGGCGGCGCGCTCGACGGACTGTCGGGCTACGACCGCGCGATCGGCCCGATGCAGTTCCTTCCGCAAACTTGGGAGAAATTCGGTGCCGACGGTAACGGCGACGGCATTGCCGACCCGCAGAACCTCTTCGACGCGGCGCTCACCTCGGGGAGGTACCTGTGCGACGGCGGCCTCGAGATGGGCGACCTCTCGCAGCAGTCCCGCGCCATCCTGCGCTACAACAACTCCATGGCCTACGTCGCGAACGTGATGGCATGGGAGACCGGCTACAGCACCGGGGTCGCACCACGGCCCGGCCAACTGCCAAAAATTTGACACGCCTAAAATTTCTGCCATGTCAGTAGTTGCGGAAGCCGATGTCCGGGGTGCCCTCGCGAAGGTCGACGACCCGGAGATCCGCAAACCGATCACCGAACTCGGCATGGTCAAAAGCGTCGCGATCGCCGACGACAGCGCCGTGCACATCGAGATCTACCTGACGACGGCGGGCTGTCCGCTGCGGACCGAGATCACCCAGCGAGTGAGTAAAGCCGTCGCGGATGTACCCGGCGTCGGCGCCGTTACCGTCGAACTAGACGTCATGGACGACACGCAACGCACCGAGCTGCGCAAGAAGCTGCGCGGCGACTCGGCCGAGCCGGTGATCCCCTTCGCCCAACCCGGTTCGCTGACCAGGGTTTACGCGGTGGCCTCCGGAAAGGGTGGGGTCGGAAAGTCCAGCGTCACCGTCAACCTCGCGGCGGCCATGGCCGCACGCGGCCTCTCGGTCGGCGTGTTGGACGCCGACATCTACGGTCACTCCATTCCACGCATGCTCGGCACCGACGCGCGTCCGACCCAGGTCGAGCGGATGATCATGCCGCCGATCGCGCACGACGTGAAGATGATCTCCATCGCGCAGTTCACCCAGGGCAATACCCCGGTGGTCTGGCGAGGGCCGATGCTGCACCGCGCGTTGCAACAGTTCCTCGCCGACGTGTTCTGGGGCGACCTGGACATCCTGTTGCTCGACCTGCCGCCGGGCACCGGCGATGTCGCCATCTCGATCGCCCAGCTGATTCCCAATGCGGAGATCCTGGTCGTCACCACACCGCAGGCCGCGGCGGCGGAGGTGGCCGAGCGCGCGGGCGCGATCGCGTTGCAGACCCGGCAGCGCATCGCGGGCGTGGTGGAGAACATGTCGTGGCTGGAATTGCCCGACGGCAGCCGGATGGACCTCTACGGTTCCGGCGGCGGCCAGGCCGTTGCCGAACGACTCACCCGCGCGGTCGGCGCGAACGTGCCCTTGCTGGGGCAGATCCCGATCGAGCAGGCCTTGCGCGAGTCCGGCGACGAGGGAACCCCCTTGGTACTGCAGGAGCCGGCTACCCCGGCGGCCAAGGCTTTGCTGGAGGTCGCCGACAAGATCGCTGTGCGGCGACGGGGGCTCGCCGGCATGTCGCTCGGGCTCGACACCAACCGCAAGTAGCTGGTCGCGGGCGGCGTGAGCACATGATCGAGAGTCCAGGTGTCAGGGCTGTCGGTGGGTGCCCATAAGCTCGTGTCATGCTCACGCTGCTGTTGTATGTCCTGATCGTCGGTCTGGTCGCCGCGGTGTTGTTCCTGCTCGCCAGCGCCGTGTTCGGCCGTTCGGAGGAGCTCGCACCACTACCAGAGGGCACAACGGCCACGGTGCTGCCGGCCGAGGGCCTCTCCGGCGCCGACGTGCGCGCCCTACGGTTCCAGCAGGTGTTGCGCGGTTACAAGGCCAGCGAGGTGGACTGGGCGCTGGCTCAGCTCGCGGGACGGATCGACGAGCTGCAACACCAGCTCGCCGAGGCACAGGCCGCGCAGTGGACCCCCGTTGGACCGGTCGCGCCGTTCACGCCGGAGATCTGATGCCCGCGACACCCGCCATGGTGGACGACGGCAAGGTGCGTTGTTCGTGGCCGATGAACGACCAGCTCTACCTGGACTACCACGACACCGAGTGGGGCAGGCAGGTGCACGGCGACGACGCCCTGTTCGAGCGGATGTGCCTCGAGGCGTTCCAGTCGGGTCTGTCGTGGATCACCATCCTGCGTAAACGGCCCGCGTTTCGTGCCGCGTTCGCCGGATTCTCGATCGAGCGGGTCGCCGAGTTCGGCGACGACGACGTGACGCGATTGCTCGCCGACGCTGGCATCGTGCGCAACCGGTTGAAGATCGCTGCCGCGATCAACAATGCCAAGGTCGCGCGGGAACTGGACATCGGCCTGGACGCACTGCTGTGGTCGTTCGCGCCGGCGCCACGCCCGCGCCCGAAGTCGGGTTCCGACGTCCCCGCGGTCACCGCGGAATCTACGGCGATGGCAAAAGAATTGAAGCGAAGGGGTTTTCGCTTCGTCGGGCCGACCACCGCCTACGCGCTGATGCAGGCGACGGGAATGGTCGATGACCATTTAGCCGACTGCTGGGTGGAAAACCGCGCCGACTGATTCGGCCACGGTGGTCACTTTTCGAACTCAGCTACCCGTCTGCATCGGGGATAGGGAAGAATAGGGCGGGTGTAGCTCGCCAAATGCCGGCGGGCTACTTGGTTGGTGACAACTGGAGTTGGCGAGAACGTGCGCAGGATACCGCGCAGATCTGGAGGGAGCAGAGGATGGCGGCCATGAAGCCCCGTACCGGGGACGGTCCCCTCGAGGCAACCAAGGAAGGGCGTGGAATCGTCATGCGGGTTCCACTCGAGGGTGGCGGGCGTCTGGTCGTCGAACTCACGCCGGATGAAGCAGCGGCACTCGGAGACGAATTGAAGAGTGTCACCGGCTGAGTGGCCTCAGCTGATTTCCCGGCCTTGGCGGCCGTAGCCGATCTTTTGGCGTGCCCACAATGCGCGCGTCCCGGTCGGTCGGCCGCCGAAGCCGATTCCGCCACGACGACCGGCGCGGCGCTCGCACTCGAACCAGGAGAGCGGGCGCTGCGTTGCGTGCGTGGCCACAGCTTCGACATCGCCAAGCAAGGCTATGTCGGGCTGCTCACGGGTGCCTCGACCAAGATGACCGGCGATACCCCGGCCATGCTCGACGCGCGCGCGGCATTTCAGCGCCGACAACACTTCACCCCCATCGCCGCCGCGGTGACCCGTGCCGTCACCGCGGACACCGGCCCCGGCGCCACGCTGCTCGAAATCGGCGCGGGGACCGGCTACTACACCGCCGACGCACTCGACGCCGCTCCCACCGCCACCGCCATCGCGGTCGATGTCGCCAAACCGGCCGCGCGACGCTGCGCCCGCGCGCATGAACGCGCCGCTGCGGTACTCGCCGACGCCTGGCTCGGCCTCCCGGTCCGCGACGGCACGCTGACGGCGGTGCTTTCGGTGTTCGCGCCGCGCAATCCCGACGAGGTCGCTCGCGCGCTCGCCCCCGAGGGGCGGTTCGTGGTGGCGACACCCACCGATCGGCATCTCGGCGAACTGATCGGGCCGTTGGGCATGGTGACCGTGGACCCGGACAAGGACCGTAGGCTCGATGCCGCACTGTCGGGACGCTTCGACGTCGCCGACCGTGTCCTGATCGAATATCCGATGGAACTGGACCGAGCGGACGTGGCGAACGTGGTCGGTATGGGGCCGTCGGCATTTCACGCGGGGACCGACGACTCCAGGCTGGCCGCCGTGGCCGACACGACGAAGGTCACCGCCTCGGTGCTGGTGTCGACCTATCGCGTCACGCCGCGCGCCCACTCATAGACCTCGATCGCCACCACGCGATCCACCCCGGCCGAACCCCGCGACCACCGTCGAACGGCGGCCGTGGCCATCACCATCACCGCGCGGCACCGGTATCGACCTACCGCCTCACGCCGCGCGCCCACTCATAGACCTCGATCGCCCACCACGCGATCCACCCCCCGGCCGAACTCCGCGACCACCGTCGAATGGCGGCCGTGCCCATCACCACCACCGTCACCGTGCGCCGCCGGTATCGACCTATCGCCTCACGCCGCGCGCCCACTCATAGACCTCGAACGTCCACCACGCGATCCACCCCCCGGCCGAACTCCGCGACCACCGTCGAATGGCGGCCGTGGCCATCACCACCACCGCGCGGCACCGGTATCGACCTACCGCCTCACGCCGCGCGCCCGCGCATAGACCTCTAGGGTGCGCCGCGCGATCCTCGGCCAGCCGAACTCGGCGATCGCCGTCGCCCTGCCGCGCGCACCGAAATCGGCGGCGAGCACCGGATCACCCGCCACCTCGTTGACCGCCTCGGCGAGCCCCCGCTCATAGTCCGCGACGGCCAGCGGGTCGTAGTGCACCAATCGACCGGTGTGCCCGTCGGCGACCACCTCGGGGATACCGCCCACATCCGAGGCGACCACGGCGGTCGCGCACGACATCGCCTCCAGATTCACGATGCCGAGCGGTTCGTATACCGAAGGGCACACGAAGACCGTCGCCGCGGCGAGGATCTGGCGGATCTGTTCGGTCGGCAGCATCTCCCGCACCCAGAACACGCCGCCCCGATGACGTTGCAGCCGCCCGACCGCCTCGGCCACCTCGTCGGCCAATTCCTCGGTGTCCGGGGCGCCAGCACACAACACCAGTTGGATGCCCGGGTCGAAGTCGCGCGCGGCGGCCAGCAGGTGCCCGACACCCTTTTGCCTGGTGATCCTTCCGACGAAAGCCACGATCGGGCGGTCCAAACGCACCCCGAGCGTGTCGAGTACGGGCCGCATGCCCTCGGCGACCGAGCCAGGATGCCACGTTTGCGCATCGATCCCGTTGTGCACGACGTGCACCCGGTCGGGGTCGACGGACGGGTAGGCGTCGAGGACATCGCGGCGCATGCCCGCGCTTACGGCGATCACGGCGTCCGCGTGCTCTACGGCGTTGCGTTCCGACCACGAGGACAGCCGGTATCCACCACCGAGCTGTTCGGCCTTCCACGGCCGTCGTGGCTCCAGCGAGTGCGCGGTCAGTACGTGCGCGCCGCCGGAGAGCGTGGCGGCGAGGTGTCCGGCCAGCCCGGCGTACCAGGTGTGCGAATGCAGGATCTCGGCGTCACGGGCGGCATCGGCCATGCGCAGCTGTGCCGACATCATCCGGAGCGCGGGATTGGCGGCGTCGAGCGTCGGATCGGGTTGATGCGCAACAGCGTTCACCCGTTGCGCGCCCATGCAGTGCACGGTCACCTCGGTCAGCCCGCGCAGGTGCGCGGCCAACTCGGTGACGTGCACCCCGGCCCCGCCGTATACCTCGGGCGGATACTCACGGGTCAACATCGCGACCCGGAGCCGATTCTCTCCGTAGGAGTCCGCTGCCGGAGTATCGCCGTGCGTGCCGAAACTCACCGATTCAAACTAGACGTTCGGGTCGGCTGCAGCCACTCGCACGGCGACCACCCGGTACTTTGTCAGTGTGAGGAGCCAGCCGCACGTACTCGGGATCGTGCTCGCCGGTGGCGAGGGTAAGCGCCTTTTCCCACTCACGGCCGACCGCGCCAAGCCCGCGGTGCCCTTCGGCGGGGCCTACCGTCTGATCGATTTCGTGCTGAGCAATCTGGTCAATGCCGGGTATCTGCGACTCTGCGTGCTCACCCAGTACAAGTCGCATTCGTTGGACCGGCACATCTCGCAGACCTGGCGGCTATCCGGATTCGGCGGGGAGTACATCACGCCGGTGCCAGCGCAGCAGCGACTGGGCCCACGGTGGTACACCGGCAGCGCCGACGCGGTCATGCAGTCGCTCAACCTCATCTATGACGAGGACCCCGACTACATCGTGGTCTTCGGCGCCGATCACGTGTACCGGATGGACCCGGAACAGATGGTCACCCATCACATCAATTCCGGCGCGGGCGTGACCGTTGCGGGCATCAGGGTGCCGCGCAGCGAGGCCAGCGCCTTCGGCTGTATCGACTCCGACGAATCGGGGCGCATCACCCAATTCCTGGAGAAGCCCGCGCACCCGCCGGGCACACCGGACGATCCGAACGTCACCTTCGCCTCCATGGGCAACTACGTATTCACCACCAAGGTGTTGGTGGACTCGATCAAGGCGGACGCCGACTGTTCGGATTCCGACCACGACATGGGCGGCGACATCATCCCGTCGCTGGTGGCCGAGGGCAGGGCCGGTGTCTACGATTTCGCCGACAACGAGGTGCCCGGCGCCACCGCCCGCGACCGCGGTTACTGGCGCGATGTCGGCACCATCGACGCTTTCTACGACGCGCACATGGACCTGGTCTCGGTGCATCCGGTATTCAACCTCTACAACAAGCACTGGCCGATTCGCGGCGCCGCGGAGAACCTACCCCCGGCGAAGTTCGCTCAGGGCGGGCTGGCGCAGGAGTGCATCGTCGGCGCGGGCAGCATCCTGTCGGCGGCGACAGTGCGCAATTCGGTGCTGAGCTCGAATGTGATGGTCGACGACGGTGCGACGGTCGAGGGGTGTGTGCTGATGCCAGGCGTTCGGGTGGGCCGAGGCGCGGTGGTGCGCCGCGCCATTCTCGACAAGAACGTCGTGGTCAGCGAGGGCGAGATCATCGGGGTCGACCGCGAACGCGACCGGAGCAGGTTCGCGATCAGCAATGGCGGCGTGGTGACCGTCGGCAAGGGCATCTGGGTGTAGCGCGGCGCGGTGGGTCAGCCCCGTGCGGCGCAGAGCAATCCGTCACCGACCGGAACCAGCACGGTGGTCAGTTCGGGGTCCTCGGCGATCGCGCGGGTCGCGGCGCGTACCGCCTGGGTCATGGCGTCGCGTTGCGCGCTATCGGGGACCCGACCACCCAGCAGCGCGTTGTTCAGCACCAGCGCTCCCCCCGCGCGCAGTAATCGCACCGCCTGTTCGACGTACTGCGGGTGTTCCAGCGGCGCGGCGTCGATGAACACCATGTCGTAGCCGCCGTCGGCCAGGCGTGGCAGCACGTCGAGTGCTCGGCCGTTGATCAGACGAGTCCGCGCGGTCGGAATGTCGGCGGTGCGGAATGCCTCCTTGGCCGCCCGCTGATGCTCGGGCTCGGAGTCGATGGTCGTCAGCGTGCCGTCCTCACGCATGCCGTCGAGCAGCCACAGGCCGCTGACACCGGCCCCGGTGCCGACTTCGACCACGGTCCGCGCGCCGAGCAGTTGCGCGTACATGCTCAGCAGCGCTCCGACCGAAGGCGGTACGGGTGCCGCACCGAGTTCGGTGGCCCGTTCACGCGCGCTGATCAGGACCTCGTCCTCTACGACGGATTCCTCCACGTAGGCGAGATTTCTCTCGAGATTCGATGCCACAGGGAGAAGATTAATGGGGTGAGCGGGTGAACGGTGCCGCGAACCTGGCGCGCCGCAGGTGAAACTACCCGTGAGTTTTCTCAGGCGTCCTTCAGGATCTCCACACCCCGGCCATATCAGAGCAGGAAAGAGTGGTACTCGACGCAAGACCGCACGGCCGTTTAACACCGGGCGTGGGAACAACGACATACGTGTTGTCGGTTGTCACCACAGGAGAGGTTCGCAGATCCGAACCGATCCGAAATACCGACGTTTGCGGTCCCTAGTAGGAGGTAGCCCCATCCACATGGTCGATGCGGCGCATGAGCACGCCACCCTGCCGGAGCAGACCCTGCCGATCGAGAAGGGTCTTCCGGTCGAGAAAGCCCGGTTCAGCGGTGCGACCGCGGAGCCGGAGGGCACGCGTCCTGCCGAAACAGCAGCCGACTCCGGCGCCGATGCGAACCCGTCGGTGCCGGACGCGGAAATGACCGACCCGGAGATCGAACTGAGCGGCACGGCCGCGTTCGACGCTACCGGTGATCGCACGGCCATGCCGTCGTGGGACGAACTGGTGCGCGAGCACGCCGACCGCGTCTACCGGCTCGCCTACCGGCTCTCCGGCGACGCGCAGGACGCCGAGGACCTCACCCAAGACACCTTCATCCGGGTGTTCCGCTCGCTGTCGAATTACCAGCCGGGCACCTTCGAGGGCTGGCTGCACCGCATCACCACGAACCTGTTCCTGGATATGGTGCGGCGGCGCAATCGGATTCGGATGGAGGCGCTGCCCGAGGACTACGACAGGGTGCCTTCGGAGGGTCCCGGCCCCGAGCAGCTTTACCACGACGCTCGACTCGATCCCGATCTCCAGTCCGCGTTGGACGCGCTCGCCCCCGAATTCCGCGCCGCCGTGGTGCTGTGCGACATCGAGGGGCTGTCGTACGAGGAAATCGGCGCTACCCTCGGAGTGAAGCTGGGAACAGTGCGCAGTCGCATCCATCGTGGGCGACAGGCGTTGCGCGATTACCTCGCGCATAATGGAAGTGGCCAGCGGCTCGCCGCTGACGCGAACATAGGGTGACACGGAAGAGGATTGCCGATCGGCAGTCACTCGTATCCGGATCGGTTGATGTCGGTTGGAAGGGTGAGCACCGAATGAGTGGCGACTCGAGCACGTCAGGTCGTCGTCCGCCTCGTTTCCGCCCCACCGAGCACCTGGCCAGCGAGGCAGTCGCGGCCTATGTGGATGGCGAATTGCGGATGAACGCCTACTTGCGTGCCGCGCAACATCTTTCCGTGTGTGCCGAATGTGCCGCCGAGGTCGACGCGCAGCAGCAGGCGCGTATCGCGTTGCGCCGCGCCGACCAGGTCGCCATTCCCACCGGATTGCACGACAGCCTGACTCGAATTCCCTTGGCCGAATTGCCCGGCGGCGCCACGAGCAGGGCCGACGCCGCGCATGGAACACCGCGCAACGACGCGGTTTTCGGATTTCTTCCGGATTCGTTCACCGCGACTCGATGGACCACTTGGTGGCGCAAGTAGAGTTTCCGGCGTGACCACCGAATCGACGAACACCGGATCGGCCGACACCTCTGATTCGGCGGCCAACAGAGGGAATTTGCGGCCGCACGATGCGCCCGAACTCGGCCCGCGTCCGGTTTATCGACCTGAAGTCGACGAACACACCGCACAGGCTTTCGCGAGACCCGATGGCCAGGCCGGTTCCTTCGCGCAGCCGTTGCCGACGCGCGCCGAGGGCGCCGCACCGCCGCTGGGCCCCGAATTACAGAACCGCCCGCCGGACGCCGTGCTGGCCGAGGCGTTCTCCCGCCCCGAGGGCTCCGCTGAACTCCTGCAACGAGATCCGACGGCCTCGGACGCACCGCCGCCCGCGGCGGGTCCGAGCGATCCGTGGCGCGACCCCGACGCGGCCGCCCGGCTCGGCGCGCCCGCGTTGGCGACGCCGAGGGCCGAGGAACTGCCACCGGCGAACAAGCTGTCGGCACGCGAGGTGCTGTTCGGGTCGCGCGTCGCGCCGAAGGCACTTGCGCTGTTGGGTGTCTTGGCGCTGGTGCTCGGCCTGCTCGGCGGGCTGATCGGCAGGGTGACCGCCGAAACCACCTCGACGCTCACCTCCCGCAAGGTCGAACTGCAGCAGGGTTCCGACGCCGATCGCCCGCACGGCGAGATCGCCCAGGTGGCGGACGCGGTGTTGCCTTCGGTGGTGTCGATCCGTACGACCGTCGGCGATAATGGCAGCACCGGTTCCGGCGTGGTCATCGACGGCGCCGGCTACCTCGTGACCAACAATCACGTGGTGGCGATGGCGGCGCTGGACAAGTCGGGCAAGGCCGCGATCCAGGTGCAGTTCTCCGACGGCACACGGGTTCCCGCGAATATCGTCGGCCGCGACCAGAAGGCCGATCTGGCCGTCCTGAAGGTGGATGTGAAAAATCTCACCGTCGCGAAGTTGGGTAAGTCCAACGAGGTTCAGGTGGGCGACGACGTGCTGGCCATCGGTTCACCGCTCGGCCTGAGCAAGACCGTCACCTCCGGCATCGTCAGCGCGCTGCATCGTCCGGTGAAACTCGCGGGCGAGGAAAGCGACACCGACGCGGTGATCGACGCCGTGCAGACCGACGCCTCGATCAACCCGGGTAACTCCGGTGGCGCGCTGGTGGACCTCGATGGCCGAGTGATCGGCATCAACACCGCCATCCGCAGCGAGTCCGGCGGTTCGGTGGGTCTGGGGTTCTCGATTCCGGTGGACATGATGGTCGCGACCGCGCAGACGTTGATTCACGACGGCGTGGTGCATCACCCGACGATCGGAGTGAGCGCGAACACCAAGCAGGTCGCCAACGAGGTGATGAGTGGCGCCGCGGTGGCCGATGTCGCGCCGGGTGGCGCGGCCGCGAAGGCTGGCATCGTGGAGAACGACGTGATCGTTCGCGTCGGCGATCGCGAGGTGACCGGCCCGGACGAGCTGGTCGTCGCCGTGCAGTCGCGCAGTATCGGCGAGACGGTGAACGTGCAGGTCATCCGGGATGGCAGGCAGGTGGACATTCCTGTGACTCTGGAATCCGACTGACCTCGGCCGGCGGTGCGCGGGTAGCCTGTTCACGTGTTCAGCAATATCGGCTGGAGCGAGTTGGTCATCTTGCTCGTCGCCGCACTCGTGATCCTCGGACCGGAGCGACTGCCCGGCGCGATCCGCTGGACCACGCGCAGTTTGCGGCAGGTCCGCGACTACGCGAGCGGCGCGACCTCGCAACTGCGCGAGGAAATCGGCCCCGAGTTCGACGACCTGCGTAAACCGCTGGCCGATCTGAACGAACTGCGCAGGATGAGCCCTCGCAGCGTGGTAACCAAACATCTTCTGAATAATGACGATTCATTATTGAAGGACTTGGATGGTCTGTTGCCCAACAAGAATGACGTGTATGGGACAAACAGCGGAATGCCAGAGCACCCGAAGACGCCACCGCCGAGTCTGCAAAAGCCGTTGGCGCGCAACGAACCTCCGCCGATCGACATGGATGCCACCTGACCTGTGGTTTCCGTCGGAGCGTCAAGAAGCCTAGACGCACAGGGCAGTTCAGCTGTCTAGACTTCGCACATGTCGGCCGATGACGTGGCGCGAGTGTTCGCAATCGAGGATAAAGTCGAGCGACTCAAGGCGGCTACCGACGGGGTGGCGGCGGCGCAACAGACAATCAATGAGCTCACCAGGATTCGCCGTTCGGTGATCCGCGACCTGCATGACGAAGGCTGGACTTTCGCCAGAATAGGTGCGGCGGCGGGACTTTCCCGTGCCCGAATCCACCAGGTGAGCACCCAGGGACCCGCGCCGGAGGGGTTGTTCTTCGGGCACGGCGCGCTCACCGTCCTTGTTCCGGAAGTACGGGCGGGCCGGGTCATCGGCGCGCCGGACCCCGCGGCGCCGCAGCGCTTGTCGGAGTTGCTGCGCGAGTTGGGTTTCAGCGTCGAGATCGAGCATTTCCTGCCGGGTCGACCGGTGGATCTGAATCGCAACGGCCTGGTCGTGCTCGGCGGGCCGGAGCTCTCACCGAATTTGCGTCAGCTGATCATGGGCGACCCTCGGCTGCGCCGGACGGTGGCCAGGGCCGGTGACGCACGGCGCGGCATCGAGGACAGGGCGGCGCGTCGGGTGTATCGCCCCGGCGGGCCGGAGCCGCACGACATCGCCTACCTGGCCAGACTGCCGCGACCGGATGGCCGCGGCAGTGTGGTGATGATCGACGGGATGCATCCACCGGGGTCGCTCGGTGCGATCCGGCTGCTGGCCACCCGGCTGTCCACCCTGCACGAGCGGGCGAGCACCCAATTGTTCTCGGTGCTCGTCGCGTGCCGTTTCGATCGCGCGACGGGTGAGCCACTCGAAGCCGATCTGCTCACGCCGATCTACCGGCACGAATCTGAAACGCGTTTGCCCGCACCCGGCCAGCATCGCTGAATCCCGCAAAGCCGCCGCGGCCCATAGCGGGTCGGTGCGGGGTTGAACCGGCCAAAAACCGACCCCGGTTCGGTATCTAAACGCCACCTACGTGTATCAATAGAGTAATGTGACGCAGGTCACCACTCCCTTCCGATGACGGGGATTGCGAGCCGGTGTTTCAATTGCCAGAAGATAACTATGCGTTGGTAGGTGAGCTTCGTGAGTGGCACACGTTCGACAGCACATTCCGGACCGTCCGTTCCCATGTCCCGGCTGAAGCCCAGGACACCACAGCCCGCACAACAGACCTCGCAACCGTCACGGGGTACCGACACACCCCGACCCGTCGATACCTCGGGCCCGACGCTGGCCACCCACCGGGTGACCTACAGCGATCGGCTGAAGGTTTTCATCGGGCCGGGCGAGGTCATCTACAACTTCCTCCGTCCGCTGCGCAGGCTGGACGGATATCACCGCTACACCATCGACATGACCTGCCTGCCCGAACCGATGCGCGCCACCGAGATCACCCAGGTGGTCAGTTCCGCCCCAGGACGCGATTACCTGCGCTGCACCGGTTCGGCGGATGCCATGGCCATCGAGATGTCGGCCACCAGCCATGGGGTCACTCGGCGCTACACGATCGGCCGGGGCGGCGACCGCACCGGATTGCCCGACACCGACGTCTCGGCACCCTCGGGTGTGCACGTCCCGCGCGTGTATTCGGACGAGGTGTTCACCGCCGAGGAAGCCTCGGAGATTTTCACGTCCTATTTCCAGAGCGGCAGCGTCGCGCCGGGCTTCTACCTTCGCGAAACGGTCGCATAACACCAGCTGGCGAATGTCCACGACTTCCGGACACCAGCGCGCTCGATCAATGCTGAGAACGCCCGGCCGACAACACCTTTGCGGCCGACCAGGAACGCGACCGTGAAGGGGATGCAGCGGTGATTGTGCTCATTGTCGTCGGCGGCGCCGTGCTCGTGAGCGGCCTACTAGCCCTCGTCGTCGCCCTCAAGCTACGACCGACCACGGCACATCGGCATGTGACGGTCGCCGAGTTGCAGGCCCGGCTGGCCGAGGAGCACGCGGCCGAACGGCTACCGGAGCCCGAGGAGGCCGCCGACGCCGAGGGCCCGCCGACTCAGCCGCACACGATCGCGACCGAACAACGCGTCCGCGAGCCGATCGTCGAGCACCGCCGCCGCCGCGCGGAATAGGCCGCACGCCGTACCCAGGTGCCGAAGCCTCGCCCACCAAGACGAGCGACACCCGCACGCACGGTCACGTCGACGTGGTAACCAGGCCACGCGTTCAACGCGGTGTCGGCGCGTGCACAACCGCTGCCCGTCCCCACCGGCGTCAGCCTATTGGCCCGCAGTACTCGTTCGCATGTTCGGGCTGACCGAGGTACGGCGGCGTTCGAGCGGTCCAGTCACCCCTCGCAGCGGCCGAGCACCCGAGCCGTGGGGTGGGGAGCCGTGGTCGAACGACCCCTCATGCCGCGGCCCGCTGCGGGCGCAAGGTCTTCATCGGCGGCCGATCGACCAGCGAGACGTCGGTGCGCTGCGCGGTGAAGACCCCGTCGACCATGGGGAACTGGGTGAGCGGCGCACCGGAGTCCGAGACGCCACTGCGCCCGAGCGCGGTGCCGAGGATCTGGCGACTCATCACGCCCAGGTCGGCCAGCGGCCGGTTGCGGTGGGTGCGCACCCCCAGGTTCACCTGGCCGATCGCCGAGAGGCCGAGCCGGTCGTAGGTATCGAGCAACAGCCCGATCTCCACGCCGTAGCCGGGTGCGAACGGCACCGAGGTGAGTAATTCCCTGGTACCGGCGTACTCACCACCCAGTGGTTGCAGCAGCGGCGACAGTCCTGGTCGCAGCGCGGCGAGCAGCGGCCTGGCAACCAGTTCGGTGACCCGGCCGCCCCCGTGCGCATCAATCGAGTCACCTTGCCGCAACGGGCGACGGTAATAAGCCTTCACCAGGTGCATCTCGGGCATGGTCAACAGCGGACCGAGCAGCTTCGGGACGAAGGCGGGGTCCGGGTCGAGCAGATCGGAGTCGACGAAGGCGATCACGTCACCGCTGGTCACCGCAAGCGAACGCCAGAGGGCCTCGCCCTTGCCTGGCACCGGCTCCAGTTCCGGGATGGCCTGCTCGCGACTGAAGACCTCGGCGCCGGCGGCGCGCGCGCGTTCGGCGGTCGCGTCCGTTGACCCGGAATCGAGCACGATCAACTCGTCGACCAGGGTGCCGAGCAACGGCCGGATGCTGGCCACCACCTGCGCGACGGTGTCCTGCTCGTTCAACGCCGGCAGCACCACCGAGACGGTGCGGCCATTCTTGGCGGCGACGAGTTCACGCACCGACCAGGTCGGGGTCTCCCAGGAATGGGTTGTCGCCCATGCCGATTCGTGACGGATCGAGTCGTGCGGGAATTCGGACTCGTGTCGAATGTCGTGTGGGATTGTCAAACCAGACCTCGCAAGGTTCGTGCGGGGGGCCGGATTCCCTGAATCGCGGCGATCATATCCACCACGCGCCGGGTCGCGGCGACTTCGTGGACTCGAAAGACTCGGGCGCCCGCGGCGGCCGACCAAGCTGTTGCTGCCAATGTGCCCTCCAACCGTTCGGATAGTCCGACACCTAGAGTCTCCCCGATAAAATCCTTGTTGCTCAATGCCATAAGCACAGGCCACCGGGTATTTACAAGAACGTCGACTCCGCGCAACAACTCGAGCCCGTGATAGGTGTTCTTGCCGAAATCGTGCGTCGGATCGATCAGGATCGAATCCTCGTCGACACCTAGCGCTAACGCGCGCTCGGCCGAACGCACCACGGTCTCGGCGACATCGGCCACCACATCCGGATAACGCACCCGATGTGGACGGGTGCGTGGCACCGCGGCACCGGTGTGTGTGCATACGATGCCGACCCCTTCGGCGGCGGCCACCGCCACCAGTTCGGGGTCGGCACCCGCCCAGGTGTCGTTGATCAGGTCGGCGCCGACCGCTGCGGCGGCGCGCGCGACTTCCGAGCGCCAGGTATCGACACTGATCAACAGTTCCGAGTATTCGGCACGGATGGCCGCGACGAACGGCACCACCCGTCGCATCTCCTCGGCGGCGTCCACGGCGCTGCCCGGCCCCGCCTTCACCCCGCCGATATCGACCAGGTCGGCACCCTCGTCCACCGCGCGGGCGACGGCGGCCATGGCGGCATCGTCGTGGAAGGTCGCGCCCTTGTCGTAGAACGAGTCGGGGGTGCGGTTGACGATCGCCATCACCAACGCTCGATCCGTCGCGACCGGCCTACCGCACAGTGTCGGGGACGGTGTGACGATCGGGCTACCCATCTCTTGACTGTAACCAGCGGTGCCGGTCGGTCGAATACGCAGGCCGGGCTAGTTCTTCGGTGCCTTACCCTCGGCGACCTCGGCGGGGTAGGCGGCGTAGGCGGGTACATATCCCTCGGCCTTGCCCGCGAGCACGTAGAGGACGCTCTCGTCATCGGCTTCGTAGCCCTGCTTGCGCAACTCGACCTTGCGGCTCTTGAAGGTCGAGGTCTGCGCCAGCGTCGCGACGGTGCGAACGAACAACGGCACCGCGTAGCCTGGCAGTTTCCGGTACGCCTGTTCGGCCAGGGCTCGACCGTCGAACTCGGCGCCGTCGCGCAGCGTCACCGCCGCCATCCCCGCCTTGCCGTCCGTGCCGGGAATCCGCACGCCGTAGACCACGGACTGTTCGATCGCGTCCGCTTGATCGAGGACGCCCTCGACCTCGGTCGTCGCGACGTTCTCCCCCTTCCACCGGAAGGTATCGCCGAGCCGGTCGACGAAGGCGATGTGCTTCCACCCCTGGTCGCGCACCAGGTCACCGGTGTCGAACCAGACGTCGTCGGGCTTGAAGCCAGCGCGCACCAGCTTCGCCTCGGAGGCCGCCTTGTCGGTGTAGCCGTCGAACGGTGAACGGTCGGTGACCTTCGACAGCAGCAACCCGACCTCGCCGGTGCCGACACGACGCAGGCGGCCTTTGTTGTCCCGCTTGGCTTTTCCGGTGGCCTCGTCGTACTCCACCACCGCGTAGGGCAGCGGCCCGAATCCGGCGGTGCGATCGAGACCGAAGGCGTTGACGAAGGCGACGTTCGCCTCGCTCGCGCCGTAGAACTCGACGATGCGCGGGATCCCGAACCGGTCCTTGAACTCGTCCCACAGTTCCGGGCGCAGGCCATTGCCCACCGCGAGGCGGATACGGTGTTCGCGATCGGAGGGTTTGGCGGGCTGGTTGAGCAGGTACCGACACAGCTCACCGATGTAGATGAACGCGGTGGCCTGCTCGCGAACGACCTCGTCCCAGAACCGCGACACCGAGAAGTTGCGCCCGAGCGCGAAGGTTGCCCCCGCCGACAGCACCGTCGACAGCGCGACGGTGAGCGCGTTGTTGTGATAGAGCGGCAGACACGAATACAGGGTGTCGTTGCCGTGCAGGCGAATTCCGAGTCCGCCGAGTCCCGCCATGCTCTTGGTCCAGCGCAGATGTGTCATCACGCTGGCCTTCGGCAGGCCGGTGGTGCCCGAGGTGAAGATCAGGAACGCGCGCTCACCCGCGGTGACCTCGCCGCAGCTGGCAGGATCGGTTGCGTCCGCTTTCCGCGAGAGCGCATGTAACTGCTTGGCGGACAACACATTCGATGGTTCTTCCGGCAGCGATTCGATGGCATCCGCGCATTCCTCGCCGACCACGTTGAGCACGCTGTTCAGCAGGCCGAAGCTGTGTGCGAGGACGCGATCGCGCTGATGGTGGTTGAGCAAACCGACCGTCGCGCCGAGCTTCACCGTGGCCAACACCACGAACAACGTTTCCGGCCGATTCGTCATCAGCACGCCGACGACGTCGCCGCGCCCGACCCCCTGCTCGGCGAGAACGGACGCGTACCGGTTGACCTCGGCGTTGGCCTCGCCGTAGCGGTAGACGGTGGATTCGAAGCGCAGGAACGCCCGATCGGGGTGCCGGTGGGCATTACGTTGGAAATACAGTCCCACCGAGGATTTGCTGCTCGAGGTGACCAGCATGTTCGGTACATTGCGCACCATGCCCGGCGCGTCGAGGGCCATCGCGGGCAGGCTCTTGAGCAGGTCGACCAGTCCGACCGTCGACCGAGCGTCCTTACTCACATTCAGCTCTCTTCGTCGGGGGTACCGCCTAACACCTCCAACGCCGCGAACGCGGCGGGAAGATCGGTGACCACGGTAACGCGATCCATCGCTGTCTGGGGAACGAACTTTCGGTCCTGGAGCTCGGTCAACCAGCGAAACAGGCCGGTATAGAACCCGTCCAGATCCAGGATGACGACCGGCTTGTCGTGCTGGCCGAGGTAGCCGCCGGTCCATGCCTCGAAGAATTCTTCCATGGTGCCGATGCCACCGGGCAGCGTGAGAAAGGCGTCAGCACGGTCCTCCATCACCTGCTTGCGCTGGCGCATGGTGTCGGTGACGACGAGTTCGTCGGCGGCGGTGTCGGCGACCTCTTGGTGCACAAGGTGTTTCGGGATGACGCCGATGGTGTTGGCACCGCCTTCGCGCGCCGCGACGGCCACCGCGCCCATCATCGAAACCCGGCCGCCACCGGAGACCAATTGCCAACCACGCCTGGCGATTTCCGTGCCCACATCGGCGGCAAGGGTGAGATAGGACTGCTCGTGCGTGCTCGCCGAGCAATACACGCACACGGTGTAGCGCTCGGTCGGGGTCTGTTTCGCGTCGGCCATCACTCGTTCTCCGTACCTGCCGCTGGCCCGTCGGCCGCTTCCGTACCACCGGATTCGGCATTGGCCACCACGATGTTCACCACGTCGTCGATGCTGTCGGTGACGTGCAGCAGTTCGAGATCCTCCGGCGAGACCTTGCCGGAGGCGGCCAGCGTGCCGCGCAACCAGTCGACCAGGCCCGCCCAGTACTCGCTGCCGAACAGGATGATCGGAAAACGGGTGATCTTGCGGGTCTGCACCAGAGTGAGCGCCTCGAACAACTCATCGAGCGTGCCGAAACCGCCTGGCAGACAGACGAAGGCCTGCGAGTACTTCACGAACATCGTCTTGCGGACGAAGAAGTAGCGGAAGTTGATCCCGAGATCGACCCAGTCGTTGAGGCTCTGTTCGAACGGCAACTCGATGCCGAGGCCGATGGAATAGCCGCCCGCCTCCGAGGCACCGCGGTTGGCCGCCTCCATGGCACCCGGTCCGCCGCCGGTGATCACCGCGAATCCGGCCTTGGCCAGCGCGGTGCCCAGTGCCATGCCGGTTTCGTACTCGGGATGATCGGTAGGCGTGCGCGCCGACCCGAAGAGGGTGACCGCCTTCGGTACCTCCGCGAGCGCGCCGAACCCTTCGACGAACTCGGCCTGGATGCGGAGCACGCGCCAGGGGTCGGTGTGCACCCAATCGGAGTCGCTGCGTTGGTCGAGGAGGTTGCGGTCGGCGGTGCTCGCGCCTTCCTTGCGATCACGGCGGAACATGATCGGCCCGCGGAACTTCGCTGTCGACTTCGGCTTGGGGGCAACCTCGTGGTCGGCGGCGTCGGTAGACATGCCGATTACGCTACCGCCCAGCTGAGCGCGAATCTCGAGCAGGCGAAAGAAGTCGTCGCCCGTTCAGCTGCTGGTTCGGCGTTCGTCGGTGAGATAGCTGCGCAGCAGTTCGGTGACGGCGCCGATCTGCGCCACCGGCACGTGCTCGTCGCGCTTGTGCGCCAGGTTGGGATCGCCGGGGCCGAAGTTGACGGCGGGGATCCCGCGCGCGGCGAAGCGCGAGACATCCGTCCATCCGTACTTGGCGCGCACGCCAGCACCGCCACGGCCGTTCACCGTCGACACCAGGTGTGCGGCGGCGGGCGCGGTGAGTCCGGGAAGTGCGCCCGGTGCGGCATCGGTGACCTCGAAGCCGAGGTCCAGGCCCGCGAACACCTCGCGAACGTGTGCGATCGCCTGCTCGACGGTGCGGTCGGGCGCGAAGCGGAAGTTCACGTCCACCTCGGCGACATCCGGCACCACATTGCCCGCGACGCCGCCGGTGACCCGGACCGCGGAGAGCCCTTCCCGGTATTCGAGGCCGTCGATGTCGACCGTGCGTGCGTGATAGTCCGACAGCCGGGAGAGCACCGGCGACAATCGATGAATCGCGTTGTCGCCCAACCATGCTCGGGCCGAGTGCGCACGCGTTCCCGACGTGCTCAGCCGAACCCGCAGCGTGCCTTGGCATCCTGCTTCGATCCAGCTACCGGAGGGCTCCCCGAGCACGGCGAGGTCGCCGCTCAACCATTCGGGTAGGTCCCGTTCCACCGACCCGAGGCCGTTGAACTCCGCCGCGATCTCCTCGCAGTCGTAGAAGATCAACGTCAGGTCGTGCACGGGTTCGGCGACCGTCGCGGCCAGGTGCAGGAACACCGCGTCGCCGGACTTCATGTCGACCGTGCCGCATCCGTACAGCACTCGCTGTCCGTCCTCGTCGACCTCGAACCGGCCAGGCACATTGTCGGCGATGGGCACCGTGTCCAGGTGTCCGGCGAGGATCACCCTCGTCGGCAACCCACGATTGGTACGCGCGAGCACTACGTTCCCGTGCCGCAGCACCTCGAATCCGGTGGTCTGCTCGCGCAACGCACGCTCGACGACGTCGGTGATCGCCGCCTCGTCTCGCGACACGCTCGGGATGTCCACCAGGGCGGCGGTGAGCGTGATCGGGTCGGCGCGCAAGTCGATGGTCGTCACGCGGTCAGCCTACGGGCGGCCGCTCCGACGGGGATTCACCCATCGGCAGCAGGGTCGGTAACCTCTGTCGATGTGAGCATTCAGGGAGCAGCTGCCATCGGTATCGCCAACGTCACCACGGACGGGACCGTCCTCGACACCTGGTACCCGAGCCCGGAGTTGGGTGAGTTCGATGCCACCGGCTCCCAGCGACTGGAGCAGGTGCCCGAGGAGTACGCGGCCCTGCTCGGTGTGGATGAAGCCCGCGGCGTCGAGGTGATCGCGGTGCGCACCACCATCGCGGACCTGTCCTCGGCCCCGGTCGACGCGCACGATGTCTACCTGCGCCTGCACCTGCTTTCGCACCGCCTGGTTCATCCGCACGGCCTGAGCCTGGACGGCCAGTTCGGTCTGCTCAGCAATGTGGTGTGGACCAACCATGGACCGGCGGCCGTCGAGGGCTTCGAGGTCACCCGCGCCAAGCTGCGCGCGCGTGGCCCGGTGACGGTGTACAGCATCGACAAGTTCCCGCGCATGGTCGATTACGTGATCCCCACCGGCGTGCGCATCGGCGACGCGGACCGCGTCCGGCTCGGCGCGCACCTGGCTTCGGGCACCACCGTCATGCACGAGGGCTTCGTGAACTTCAACGCGGGCACGGTCGGCAACTCGATGATCGAGGGTCGCATCTCGGCGGGTGTCGTGGTAGGCGACGGCTCCGACGTCGGCGGCGGCGCCTCGACGATGGGCACCCTCTCCGGCGGCGGCAAGACCGTCATCTCCATCGGCGAGCGCTCCTTGCTCGGCGCCAACGCGGGCCTGGGCATCCCCCTCGGCAACGACTGTGTTTTGGAAGCGGGCCTCTACCTCACCGCGGGCACGAAGGTCACCACGCCCGACGGCACCACGATCAAAGCCGCCGAACTCAGCGGCCGCGACAACCTGCTGTTCCGCCGCAACTCCCAGTCCGGCGCGGTAGAGGTAGTCCCCCGCAAGGGCACCGGCATCGAACTCAACGCCGCACTACACGCCAACGACTAGGCGCGCTCGTACCAAGATCAACAGGGTCCCCCTGCTGGACCGGGACTCGATTCTCTCGCTGGTGACCTGGTGATCTTCGATCCACAAGGACCCGGTCGGCGGCGCGGGAGTTCAGCGCCGCCGACCGGTAGGCAGGGTTCGAGTCGGCCTGGGTCTGGGTCTCCTCGGAACCCGTGTAGTTCGACTTCTACTATGGGCGGCCACACTGAGGACTGACCCTTACGCAGGCTGAGAATCGCCTGGTAGTTCCTGCTCGAGACCGAAGGCGATGATTCGCCTCGGGTGAATGCGGATCATCTCGCGGGAGTCGACCGCGACGTAGGGCTCGATGTCGGTCAGCGCTTCTGCGGTGCCGCGGATTTCGAGGTATCGGACGTGACGCGGGTCCAAGGACGAGGGCACGTCGTCGACGATGAAGGCGATCTGGTTGTTGTGGGCGAGGTTGCGGAACTTGTATGAGGCACCCATTTTCCAGCCCGCGATGTCGATGGTGCGGTGCTCGGGGTTGTAGCGGAAGCCGACGGGGTTGTTCTGCAAGGTGCCGTCGGCGCGTGCGGTGGCCAGCCGTCCCAGCGGCTGGCTGCGCAGGTATTCGATCTGTTCGGGGGTGAAAGTCGCTGTCATGCCTCGACGGTAAAACCTCGAGTTAGCTAGAGGTCAAGGCCGTTCAGGCGAGCAGCTTCTTCTGCACCTTTCCCATGGCGTTGCGCGGGAGCGTGTCGACGATGCGCATTTCCCTCGGCCGTTTGTGGACCGAAAGCTGGTGGGCCACATGGTCGATCAGTTCGGTTTCGGTGACGTCCGCACGCAGCACGACGTAGGCGACGATGCGTTGTCCGAGATCGTCGTCGGGGACTCCGACCACCGCGGCTTCGGCGACCGCCGCGTGACCCAGCAGCGCGGTCTCCACTTCGCCCGCGCCGACGCGGTAACCGCCGGATTTGATGAGGTCCACCGATTCCCGTCCGACGATGCGATGGAAGCCGTCGGGATCGATGACGGCGACATCGCCGGTGATGAACCAGCCGTCGTCGGTCCAGCTGGCGGCATTGGCGTCAGCCCTGCCCAGGTAGCCGTCGAAAAGCATGGGACCGCGCACCTGGAGTCCGCCGATGTTCTCACCGTCGTGTGCGACGTCGGCACCGGTTTCGTCGCGCAACCGGGTTTCCACACCGCGCACCGGTGTGCCGACCCAGCCGGGACGACGTTCACCGTCGGCCCTGGTGGAGAGGGTGATCATGGTTTCGCTCATGCCGTAACGCTCGATCGGCGCGTGGCCGGTGAGTTCGCGCAGCCGTTCGAAGACGGGGACCGGAAGCGGCGCGCTACCGGAGACGAGAACGCGAGCGTCTGCCAATGCGCGTGCCGCATCAGGGTTTTCGGCGATTCGCGACCATACGGTCGGCACGCCGAAGTACAGGGTTCCACCCGCTTCGGCGTAAGCCTGCGGTGTCGGCTTGCCGGTGTGCACCAGCGGGCTGCCCACCCGCAGCGGGCCCAGCAGGCCGAGGATCAGTCCGTGGACATGGAACAACGGAAGGCCGTGCACCAGAATGTCTTTCGAGGTCCATGACCACGCATCGGCAAGCGCGTCCAGCCCCGCCGCGATGGCACCCCTGGAAAGCAGGACACCCTTGGGCGGCCCGGTGGTCCCGGAGGTGTAGAGAATGAAAGCCGTTGTCTCGGCGGGGGGTTCGGGGTATTGGTGCCACGACCTCGCGTGCGTGCGCACGGGAACCACCGGGAGGTCAGTGCCCTCGAGTGCCCTGCCCAGCCAGGCTTGTGCGCCCGAATCGGTGAGGATGTGCGTCAATTCGGCCGCGCCGGAGTCGGGCGGCACCGGCACCACGGTCACCCCCGCGAGCAAGCAGCCGACGACCGCGAGCACCGTCCGCACGGTCGGCTCCGCCAGGATCGCCACCCGCTCGGCGACGGCGATGCGTTCGGCGACCGAGGTGGCGGCGCCGAGCAGATCGCTGCGCGAGAGGGTGACCCCCTCTATCGTGACGGCGTCGGGAATATCCGCACCCGCCGCGACGGCCAGCGGGTCGAGCGAACGAAGCAGCAACGACATGCGTTTACCGTACTGCGCGAGCTCGGTGACCTTTCGCCCGCTCACCCGCCGGTAGCGGCCCCCGTATGGTTGACACCCCTCGGTGAGACGTTGACACTGTTTATATATTTTCCTCTCACGAAACGGGGTCAACGATGATCAGGCCATCGCGCGCGGCGGCGGAGGACACCGCGCCAACAGAGCTCGATATCACCCGCTTCGTGTACGGCGCCAGCGCTTTCCTCGGCGGCACCGCGAACGTGATCATGCAGCTGAGCAACCGACCCGTCGGCTACGGCGTCCTGGAGAGCACGGTCGACAGCGGCAAGGTCACCCTGCATCCGCTGAAGCGGTTGCGCACGACCCTCACCTATCTGTCGGTGGCGCTGCTCGGCACCGAGCGCGACCGCGAGGACTATCGCGAGGCGGTGAACGTGTCACACCGCGCGGTGCACTCGAACGCGTCGAGCCCGGTGCGCTACAACGCATTCGACCCCGCACTACAACTGTGGGTCGCCGCCTGCCTGTACTGGGGAACGGTCGATCTCTACGAACGAATGCGCGGCCCGGTGGACGCGGCCAGCGCCGAGTTGCTCTACCAGCACGGCGCCCACCTCGGCACCACGTTGCAGATGCGCGCGGACATGTGGCCACCCGACCGCGAGGCGTTCACCCGCTACTGGGACAAGACGCTGGCCGAGACCACCATCGACCCGCCGATCCGGGAGTACTTCGACGACCTGATCGACCTGAAGATGTTGCCGCTGCCCCTGCGCGTGCCCTTCGCGGGCATCCACCGCTTCTTCGTCTCCGGCCTGCTTCCGCAGCACCTGCGCGAGCAGATGGGAATCACCTGGAGCGAGCGCGACGAACGCCGCCTCGACCGTGTTCTGCGCACCCTCGGCGCCACCAGCGCCGCGCTCCCGAAACCGCTGCGCATGTTCCCGTTCAACGCCTATCTGATCGACATGCGGATTCGGCGCAGGCTCGGCCGAGGTCTCGTGTAGCCGCGCACGGCGGCGAATATTCAGCTTCGGTAGCTAAAGGCGAATACCGCGCACAACAACCCCGTCGGCGGGCAATACTCGTTTCACTCTGTTTTCTGAGCACACCTAGCGCGGAACGGAGAATTCGATGGGCAAACGCAGCACGGTGATCGTCGGAGCCTGCTTCGCACTCGCACTCGCGTTTCCTTTTTCCACCGCACACGCCGCCCCCGACATACCGCCGCCGGTCCCGCCGCGCACAGCCATCGCCCTGCGCTCCCCGGTTCTCCAGTGGGGCACCCCGAATGAGCACGAGCGGCGGTCGGGATTGTCGCTGACCAAGCTCTACGTGGTCGACTACGCGCTGCGCCACGGCGACCACTCCGCCGCCGATCGCGACCTGTCCGAACGCATGATCAGCTACTCCGACGACGGCGCGGCGACCGAGCTGGATTCGAAGTATCCGCAGGCCATCGATGCCGTGGCCGCCGAATACCACCTCACCGAAACCGGCCGAGGCGCCGAGTGGGGCACCGCGACCACCAGCGCCGCCGACGTATCGGACTTCCTGGCGGCCAAGCAGCGCACCGATCCCGAGTCACCGATTCTGCGCTGGATGGCCGACGCGGGCGCGACCGCGGCCGACGGCACCGCACAGGACTGGGGCACCGCACGGCTGCCTTCGGTGCGCGGAACGAAGTGGGGATGGTCGGACGCCGGTGAACCCGAAGTCGCCTCGGCGTCCTACGGCCCGGGCTTCGCGGTCACCGCCCACACCCGGGGGACCGCCGACGAGCAGACCGCCGACGTGATGGACGCGCTGGCGGAGGTCATCGCCGTGCTGTTTCCGCGCTGAACCGCACACCGCGCCGTCACGGCACCCGGAACGAGACCGCCACGTGGTCGCGGGCGAATCGACGAATCGCCTGCTCGTCCTCGAGCGGGATCACGGTCTGCGGTGTGAGCGCGAGCGACAGCGCGGTGCGCGCGATCATCTCGGCCAGCGGCTCGGGATCGTATTCGGGCAACCGACCTTCGCGCTGCAACCGGGTGATGAACTCGGCCACGTAGTCGCGGCCGAGTTCGAGGACGGGCGCGCCACGGGTGGTGAGGTAGGGCAGGACGAGTTCCGGTTCGGTCGCCAACAATCGGTGGACCAGCTGGTTGTCGCGCAGCCCGCTGATGAACGCGGCGAACAGTTCGACGATCTGTTGCTCGGCGTCCGCATCCTGATCGATGTGGCGTTGCAGCGCGGCATCGACCTGTTCGACGAATTCGCGGGTCTGGCGCAGGCCGACGGCTTGGATGAGGTCGGACTTGCTGGAGAAGCGCCGATACAGCGTCGCCAACGACAGTCCACAGCGCCGCGCGACCTCCACCATGCTGGTGCGTTTGACCCCGAAATCCAGGAAGGCGACCAGCGCGGCGTCCAGCACCCGTGTCTGATTGCGATCCTCCGGCTCGGTGCTGCGCACGAGCGGGAGCAGTTTGGTCAACCTCGCCATGACCTCATGGTATCGGCGGCGGCGAAATGATGACGCGATGACTATCGCACGGCATCAATTGACGCTGTGCCAGTACTCGGCAGCTCAGGAGTCACGAACCAACGCGCGCAGGAAGAACCGCAGGTTTCCCGGCCGTTCCGCCAGCCGCCGCGTGAGGTAGCGGTACCAGGCGTCGCCGTAGGGCACATACACCCGCACCGTCGCGCCCGCGTGCACCAGCCGCGCCTGCTCGGATTCGCGCACGCCGTAGAGCATCTGATGTTCGAAACCGTCTGTTTCCCTGCGGGTTTCCAGCCGCAGCCGCTCGGCGGCGTTGATCGCCACCGGGTCGTGCGAGGCCACCATCGGATACCCGTCGCCGCACATCAGGATGGCGAGGCACCGCAGGTAGGAATCGGTCACATCGCGCCCCCGATGCGTCGCGATGTCGACGGGCTCGTGATACGCGCCCTTGCACAACCGAATTCGCGAGTCCGGTCCTGCCAACTCGTGGCAGTCGGTCGCGGTGCGGTGCAGTTGCGCCTGCAAAGCCACACCGAGCAGGGGGAACTCCTCGCGCAGTTCGCGCACCGTCGCCAGCGTGGCATCGGTAGTGGTGTGGTCCTCGGCATCGACGGTCACCCACACCCCAGCCTGCGCGGCCTTGGTGCAGATAATGCGCAAATTCTCGGTCGCGAGATCCTTACCGGCGCCCGGCAACGCCTGCCCGAGCGCCGAGAGTTTCACCGACACCTCGACCGGCGCCACCTCGGTACTCGCCAGCGCGGGACTGTAGCGCGAGGCCAATTCGTTGATGAGCGAAACATATTCGGCCACCACCGCGTCCGCCTGATCGGCTTCGGTGATGTTCTCGCCGAGATAATCGACGCTCACCATGCGTCCGCCGCGACGCAGCGCATCCACCGCGTCCAATAATTCGGCCCTGGTCTCCCCCGCCACGAATCGTCGAACCACGGCGGCGGTGACAGGAACCTTGGTGATGAACTCGCGCATTCTCGCCGAATTGGCCGCCGCGAGAATCACCGGCCGTAGCGGGTTCATGCCGAGCCGGGTAGTACGGTCGCGCCGGACGCCGTGCGATGCTGTGTCATCGACTACACCTCCATGTGCGGGTATCGGTAATCCACTGCGGGAACGAAGGTTTCCTTGATGACGCGCGGTGCCACCCAGCGCACGAGATTCAGCGGCGAACCCGCCTTGTCGTCGGTCCCCGAGCCACGCGCGCCGCCGAACGGCTGCTGCCCGACCACGGCGCCGGTGGGCTTGTCGTTGACGTAGAAATTGCCCGCCGCGAAACGCAGTGCGGTACTTGCCTGTTCGATCGCGTGCCGATCGCGCGCGAACACGGCTCCGGTCAACGCGTACGGCGCCGCCGACTCCACCTCGGCCAGGATCGCCGCGTACGCGCCGGGTTGGTCGTCGTCATAGACGTGGACGGCGAGGATCGGGCCGAAGTACTCGGTGGCGAACGCCTCGTCGTGTGGGTCATCCACCAGCAGCACCGTCGGGCGAACGAACCAACCCTCGCTGTCGTCGTAGGTCCCGCCGACCGGAATGGTGATCCCGGCGGCGCGGGCGCGCTCCAGCGCGGCGACGTTCTTGTCGAAAGCACGTCGATCGATCAGCGCGCCACCGAAATTCGACAGATCGGCCACATCGCCATAGGTGAGCCCGTCGACCAGATGCAGGAAATCCGCACCCATCGCCCGCCACACCGAGCGCGCGATGTAGGCGCGCGAGGCGGCCGAACACTTCTGACCTTGATACTCGTAGGCGCCGCGAATCAGGGCCGTCCGCAGCGCGTCCGGCTCGGCCGAGGAGTGCGCGACGATGAAATCCTTGCCGCCGGTCTCCCCCACCAACCGCGGATAGCCGTGGTAACGGCCGATATTCGCGCCGACCTGCTGCCACAGATAGTGGAAGGTCTTGGTGGAACCGGTGAAGTGAATCCCGGCCAGCCGGGGATCGGCAAGCGCCACCTCCGACAGCTCGACGCCGTCACCGGTCACCAGGTTGATCACACCGGGCGGCAACCCAGCCGCTTCCAGCAGCGTCATCGTGTAATACGCGGCCAGCGTCTGGGTCGGCGACGGCTTCCAGATCACCGTGTTGCCCATCAGCGCGGGTGCGGTGGGCAGATTCCCCGCGATAGCGCTGAAGTTGAACGGGGTGATCGCGTAGACGAATCCCTCCAACGGCCGATAGTCGAAGCGGTTCCACACGCCGGGGCCGGACTCGGGCTGTTGAGCGATGATCTGGCGCGCGAAGGCCACATTGAATCGCCAGAAGTCGATCAGCTCACAGGGTGCGTCGATCTCGGCCTGTTGCGCGGACTTGGACTGACCGAGCATGGTCGCGGCGGCCACCGTCTCGCGCCACGGTCCGGCGAGCAGGTCGGCGGCGCGCAGGAGAACCGAGGCGCGTTCGTCGAAGGGCAGCGCACGCCAGCCCGGCGCGGCGTCGATCGCGGCATCGATGGCCGTGCGCGCGTCGTCATGCGTGGCGTCGGTGTAGGAGCCGAGCACGTGCCGATGGCGGTGCGGAGCAACGATATCGTGGCGCTCGCCGACGCCGTGTCGATGTTGTCCACCGATCACCAACGGCACGTCGACCGAATTCTCGGCAACCTCTTTAAGTTTGCCGATCAGTAGCTCACGCTCAGAACTACCCCGAGCATAAGAATGCGCCGGTTCGTTTCGTGGCGGAGGGACAACCGAGACAGCGTCCATAACCCAAGGTTAACGCCGTGACCCCAGCGCACGCTCCGCTTCAGCGGAACCGCTCGGCCAAGAATTTGCCAGCCAGAATTTTCCGACCGGAGACCCCGCAAGCCCCGCGCTCAGTCGCGCAGTCGCTCGACCGCCGCCGCGATCCGCTCGTCGGTCGCGGTGAGCGCCACCCGGACATGCTCGACACCCGAAGGCCCGTAGAAGTCGCCCGGCGCGGCGAGGATGCCACGCTCGGCCAACCAGTCGAGGGTGGCACGGCACGGTTCACCCCTGGTGGACCAGAGATACAGACCCGCCACCGAATCATCGACCCGGAAACCCGCCTGTTCCAATGCCTTCCGCAGCACCTCGCGCCGCGCACGGTAGCGCTCGCGCTGACGTGCCTCGTGCGTGTCGTCGCCGAGCGCCGCGGTCATCGCCGCCTGGATCGGCAGCGGCACCATCATCCCGGCGTGCTTGCGCACCGCGAGCAACTCTCGCACCAACTCCGGGTCGCCGGTGACGAAACCGGCGCGGTAGCTGGCCAGGTTGGAGGTCTTCGACAACGAGTGCACCGCCAACAGGTTGGTGTGATCCCCCCCGGACACCGCGTCATCGAGAATCGAGGGCGCAGTGCCCTCCCAAGTCAGCCCCAGATAACACTCGTCGGAGGCGACGATCACATCACGCGCACGCGCGAACTCGACCACCTTGCGCAGATGCTCGACCCCGAGCACCCTGCCGGTCGGATTCGACGGCGAGTTCAAGAAGATCAACGCGGGCTTGCGCGGGCCGATGCGGGTCAACCCGTCGGCGCGCAACACCTCCGCGCCCGCGAGCAACGCACCCACCTCGTAGGTCGGATAGGCGACCTCGGGGATCACCACCAGATCCTGCGCGCCGAGCCCGAGCAGCTGCGGCAGTCCCGCGATCAACTCCTTGGTGCCGATCACCGGAAGCACCGCCGAGGGATCGAGGCCAGCGAGACCGAAGCGTCGCTTCATCGCCTCGACCGCCGCCGTGCGCAACTCCACCGTTCCGTGCGTGGTCGGATAACCGGGAACCTCGGACACCGACGCCAACGCCGTCCTGATCAACGGATCGACCGGATCCACCGGGGTGCCGACCGAAAGATCGACGATGCCGCCGGGATGGGCCGCAGCCTTCGCCTTCGCCGAGGCGATGGTGTCCCAAGGGAATTCGGGCAGTAATTCGCTGACCCGACGACGTGACGCCACCGGCATTACTCCTGCGCCATCGGCGGCAGTTCCTTGATCAGGGGTACGTCGTAGTCGACCAAGCCGACCTTGGTCGCGCCACCGGGCGAGCCGAGATCATCGAAGAAATCGACATTCGCATTGACATACCCGCTCCACTGATCCGGGGTGTCGTCCTCGTAGAAGATCGCCTCTACCGGGCAGACCGGCTCGCACGCACCACAGTCGACGCATTCGTCGGGATGGATGTAGAGCATGCGCCCGCCCTCGTAGATGCAGTCAACGGGACATTCCTCGATGCACGCCTTGTCCTTCACGTCAACGCACGGTTCAGCGATGATGTACGTCACTGCCGTTCTCCTAGTCTGTCCTCACCTGCGGGGACGGTTCGCCCGGCGAAACCCTATCCACAGCGCCAACGCTACACGTGGCCAGCCTGCCCTAACCTGGGCTGGCCGCGCGGCATCGGCCCCCGTCATCGCAAAACGGTCGGAGACCGGGCGATTACCCGATTTCGTCACCGTTCGTCCCACCTCGTCGTGGGCGAGTTTCGATCTTGTCGTCCTTATTGTCGCCGGTCCGGCCGCGCCGGTGCATACCGCCCCGGCCACGGCGTGACGAATCCGATCACCGACCCGAACACGGCCTATCGCCAATCAGATTCCTCACCGTTGGACCGACCGATCGCTATCCCACCGGTCGCCGCTCCCACCACGCCGATACATACCGCCCCAGCCACGGCATGACGAATCCGATCACCGACCCGAACACGGCCTATCGCCAATCAGATTCCTCACCGTTGGACCGACCGATCGCTATCCCACCGGTCGCCGCTCCCACCGCGCCGATACATACCGCCCCAGCCACGGCATGACGAATCCGATCACCGACCCGAACACGGCCTATCGCCAATCAGATTCCTCACCGTTGGACCGACCGATCGCTATCCCACCGACAGCGGCAGCGCCGACACCTTGCGCTCCGGGTGTTCCGGCACGCCATACAGCGTGGTCCGTTCGCGTGCTGGACGCCCGATACCCGTTGCCACCTCGGTCAACTCCGCGACCGTCTTCGCCGAACCATGCTGCGAACCGGCCATCCTGGAGATGGTCTCCTCCATCAGCGTGCCGCCCAGATCGTTGGCGCCGCTGTTGAGCATCACCTGCGTTCCGGTGTTGCCGAGCTTCACCCAACTGGTCTGGATATTGGCGATTCGGCCGTGCAGCATGATGCGCGACAGCGCGTGCGCCGCCTGGTTGTCCCGATTCGTCGGCCCCGGCCGCGCCGCGCCCGCCAGATACAACGGCGAGCTCTGATGCACGAACGGCAGCAGCACGAATTCGGTGAAACCACCGGTCTCGTCCTGGATTCCACGCAACACCCGCAGGTGGCCGACCCAGTGCTTCGGGTTGTCCACATGCCCGTACATCATCGTGGAACTGGAACGCAGTCCCACCTGGTGCGCGGTGGTGATCACCTCGATCCACGCCGAGGTCGGCAGCTTGCCCTTGGTGAGCACCCAGCGCACCTCGTCGTCCAGGATCTCCGCGGCCGTGCCAGGGATGGTGTCGAGCCCGGCCTCCTTCAGCGCGATCAACCAATCACGAATGCTCTGCCCGCCGCGCGAAGCACCGTTGACGATCTCCATCGGGCTGAACGCGTGCACATGCATCGAGGGCACCCGCGCCTTCACCGCGCGCACCAGATCCGCGTAGCCGGTGACCGGCAGATCGGGATCGATACCGCCCTGCATACACACCTCGGTGGCGCCGTCCACGTGCGCCTCCCACGCCCGGTCGGCAACCTCCTCCGTACTCAGGGTGAACGCGTCCGCATCCCCCTTGCGCTGGGCGAAGGCACAGAAACGACAACCGGTGTAGCAGATATTGGTGAAATTGATATTCCGGTTCACCACGTAGGTGACGTCGTCGCCGACGGTGTCGCGCCGCAATTGATCGGCGAGCGCGGCGACCGCTTCGAGATTCGCACCCTCGGCCGTGGCCAACGCCAGGTACTCGGCGTCGCTGAGCGCACCGGGGTCACGCTCGGCCGCGCGCAGTGCGGCGAGCACCTCGGAGTCGAGTCGTTCCGGCGCCGTGACAGCCAGGTCACGAGCCTGCTCGCGAATGGTGTCCCAATCGCCGAAGGCGCCGATGAGCTCGCTGCCGAGCCCGGAATCGCTGCGGCTCTCGGTATTACGCCCCTGGGTGTCGATCTCGGTATTGAGATCGACCCGACCCGCCGACTCCCACGATTCGTCCGGCTCCTGCCACGGCAGACCGGTCGGGATCGCGTCGACGGTGGCCAGACCGGTCTCCCGGTCGGTCAGCGCCGCCACGTGCGCACCGATCCTGGGGTCGATCCACGGGCTGCCAGCGCGCACGTACTTCGGGTGCGCCGAAGTCCGCTCGACCAGCTCGTATCCGGCGGCCGCGGTGATCTCACGCAAGGTATCCAGATCCGGCCACGGCCGTTCCGGGTTCACATGGTCCACCGTTACGGGCGACACCCCGCCCCAGTCATCGATGCCCGCATCGATCAGGTCGAGGCAGTCCTGCTGCGAGACCAGATTCGGCGGCGCCTGCACCGCCACATCGGGGCCCATCAGCAGCCTGGTAACGGCGACGGCGGCGCGGAATTCCTCGATTCCCGCGTCGGGGACACCGCGCATGGCGGTGTCGTCCTTGGCGCGGAAATTCTGCACGATCACTTCCTGGATGTGCCCGAAAGCCTTGTGCTGCTTACGAAGCGCCATGATCGAGTCGGCCCGCTCGGCGACCGTCTCACCGATGCCCACCAGAATGCCGGTGGTGTAGGGCACCGAGAGACGACCGGCGTCGGTGATCGCACGCAACCGGACCTCGGGGTCCTTGTCCGGGCTGCCGTAATGGCAGTTGCCCTTCTCGGTGAACAACCGCGACGACGTCGTCTCCAGCATCATGCCCATCGACTGCGACACCGGTTTGAGCCGAGAGATTTCCTCCCACGACAGCACACCGGGATTCAGGTGCGGCAGCAGGCCGGTCTCCTCCAGCACCAGGATCGACACCGCGCGCAGGTAATCGAGCGTGGAGTCGTAGCCGCGCTCGTCGAGCCACTGCGCGGCTTCCGGCCAGCGGTCCTCCGGCCGATCACCCAGCGTGAACAGCGCCTCCTTACAGCCGAGTTCGGCGCCGCGACGCGCGATATCCAGCACCTCGTCCGGCTCCAGGAACATGCCGTGGCCCTCGGCACGCAGCTTGCCCGGCACGGTCACGAAGGTGCAGTAATGGCATTTGTCCCGACACAATCGGGTCAGCGGGATGAAGACATTGCGTGAATAGGTGATCGTCTTCGAACGGCCCGCCGATGCCAGGCCGGCGTCGCGCACTCTGGCGGCGCTGCGGCTCAAATCGGTGAGATCGTCCCCGGTCGCGTGCAGCAGCACGGTCGCCTCATCGACGTTCAATGTGACGCCGTCACGGGCTCGCCGCAACGCCCGGCGCATGGCCGATGGCGTTGGCGGTGCGGTCGGAACGCTCAGGTTGGGTAAGTCGGTCACGTCTTCGATCATGCGCTACACATCCGGAACTGTCTCCCTCCAGAGGTTACGAATCAGCATGGTGAGCACACGGTGGCCGCTCAACACACACACGACCGCGCGGGGCCATCGGCGAGGCGCGGTCGTGAGCGTTCACAACCTCGGGGAACTCGGGCCTATTCCATCCGGCGGCACCGAATGTCTTTCCAGCGTTCACCGCGGGCGACGCTGCGCCACCCCGCCGCGCGGGTCATGGGACCATGGCGAGATGTTCGAGCCATCCGAGCCGAGGGCGGCAGCGCCACAGACCATCATGGCCGCCCCCGCCTGGCGACCGAGCCCGAAGGCCAAGCTGCTGTGGGGGATCAAGGCCGCGATCGTCTGGGTGGTGCTGTTCGTGGTGCAAATCGGCTATGCGATAGCCGATTCCGCGCATCTGGCGATCCACCTCGTGATTCTCGTGCTCACGGTATTGTTCGCCGTCGCACACGTCGTCGGTGTTCCCTCGTGGCGCTACCGGGTCCACCGGTGGGAGATCACCGACGAGGCGGTCTACATCAGGGTCGGCTGGTTCAGTCAGTCGAGCAGGGTCGCGCCGATTTCGCGAGTGCAGACCGTCGACACCGAGCGCGGACCGCTGGAACGGCTGTTCGGGTTGGCCACCGTCACCGTGACGACGGCGTCGTCGGCGGGGGCGGTGCGCATCTCCGAGCTCGACAACGACGTCGCCGAGGAAACCGTCCTCCGGTTGACCAGGATCGCCTCGCTACACCGCGGAGATGCGACATGAGCGAGCCGGTCGCCGGTACACAGGACCAGCAGCCATGGTTACGGCTGGACAAGCGAATGTTGTTGGTATATCCCGTCACCGAGCTGGTGAAGTACATTCCGGTGCTCGTCGTGACGGTGATTCTCGGCACCAACAACGGGAACCCGCTGTGGGGTGTGATCCCCCTTGTCCTCGTCGTCGGATTCGCGCTCGCGCGCTGGTTCACCACGACCTACCGGGTCGGCCCGACCCATATCGAGTTGCGCACCGGGGTCCTTCAGCGCAAGAAGCTCTCGGTGCCGCGCGCACGGGTCAGGTCGGTCGACATCGAAGCCGATCTCCTGCACCGGGCACTCGGACTCTCGGTGCTCGCGATCGGCACCGGCCAGCAGACCGAGGACAAGGACAAGTTCAAGCTCGACGCGCTCGATGCCACGCTGGTGCCCGCGCTGCGTGCGGAACTGCTCGCGCATACCGCGGGCGCGCCCGAACCCGCCGACTCGACCGAGAGCCGGGAAAGTCTGTCCGACAACACTTCCGACACATCGCCCCCGCTGCACGAGATCGGACACTGGCAGCCGAGCTGGGTGCGCTACGCGCCCCTGTCCCTGACCGGGTTCGCGATCATCGGCCCCCTCGTCGGCGTCGCGTTCCAGGTCGGGCTCGGCGAGAAGATCTTCGCCTCGGACGCCGTGCACAACGTCGGCAGCGGCGGGGTGCTCGCGATCGCGCTCGGCATCGTCGCGCTCCTCGTCGCGATCGTGGTGGTCGTGAGCCTGCTCGCCTGCTTGCGTTACCTGACAACGTATTTCGGCCTGCGCGTCACCGAGAACGGTCGCACACTACAGTTGCGCCACGGGCTGTTCACGACCCGGCAGATCACCCTCGACCTCGCCAGATTTCGCGGCGCGACGCTCCAGCAACCGCTGCTGCTTCGCCTCGCCGACGCCGCCGAGCTCAGGGCCATCATGACCGGTGCGAGCCCGAGCCAGAAAATCCTGCCCCAGGCACCACGCGCTGCCGTGGAGCACACCCTGAGCCATCTCTTGTCGCCAACCACGGTGGGCGACAACGAGAAAACGCTGTGGGCACCGGACGACGCCGGGCCCGTTCGCGTACCGCTGATCGCGCACGGCCCGCTCGCGCGCCGCCGCCGCTATATCCGCGCGATGGTTCCGGTCGAGGTCGTCGCCGTCGCGCTCTTGGTGATCACGCTCGTCATCGATGGCGTCTCACCGTGGTGGTGGCTACTGCCGATTCTTCTGGTCCCACCGTCGATCGCACTCGCCGAAGATCGCTATCGCGGCCTCGGCCACGCGGTCATCCCCGCCACCGCGACCACCCCCACCTGGCTGATCACCCGCTCGGGCTCTCTCGATCGCAACCGAGACTGCCTCGAAGCTCCCGGCATCATCGGCTGGACCGTCCACCAAACCTTCTTTCAACGCCGACTCGGCCTGGCCACGGTGATCGCCGCGACGGCGGCGGGCAGCAAGCACTACTTCGTCGTCGACATCCCGCTCGACGACGCGTGGCAACTCATCGAGTCGGTCACCCCCGGCCGTCTCGGTGTCCGCTGAGCCCTTCGGCGCCAACATTTCACGAGCGACTCCGTCATCGTGATCCAGCCCCGAGACGAGGGTCGATCGCGGCGGCGGATCGCAGCAGTCGCGCCCGGTCGATACGACCGGGTCTCATTCGCGGCGAAAGCCGCACTCCGCTGAGGTGTTCAACGGGTTCGAGGGCGTGGCTTTCCGCCGCCAGGGGCTGGTCGATCGCGGCTGAACAGGTTCGCGTTCACGCGGACATAGATGTACAGCAGTGGTGGAACCAGGCCGCAGAACAGCAAAAGGACTGTGCGCCAATTGCTCCCGAGCAGAATGTCACCACCGGGGCCGGTGCTGGCCGAGATCAGGAAGCCGAACGCCCACGCGACGATCGGCAGCGTCATGATGACCATGCGGTGGCTTACCGTGCGCACGCCCATCACCAGCAGCACGTTCACCACACCGGCGAGGACACCCGAGACCGGGACGACCGTCGCGCCGACGTAGGTGGGCAGGAACAGGACTTCCAGCGCGAGGGTGATCAGCGCGTCGAGCACCAGGAAGAAAACGATGACCGGCCCCAGCGCACGCAGTGCAGCCTCGACGCGACCGCGACCGGGTTCCACGGGGGCGCTGTCGCCTGCGTGGTTATCGACCGCCGTCGTCACGGCACCGGTGGGTAGCCGAGGAGGGTGAGCAGGTGGCTCTGCATATCGACGAAACCGTACAGCACCGATAGATACAGGTCATGCGCGGCAGGCCCGAAGGGCCTTGCCCCCTCCACGAGCGCCGCGATGGCGTTCTGGAGATCCCAGTTGTACATGCGTCCAGTCTAGGTCCGCGCGCCGATCGAAGCGGCTGCCAACCGGACCGGAAACACTCAGTTCAACCCCAAGTATCGCCCGATCGTCACATCGAGGCGGGCCATCTCCTCGAGCGAGAGGCATCCCGTCGGCTCGCCCGTCATGTAGTCGACATCTATGGAACAGATCTGATCAACCAGCAGACGCGTTGGCACACCGTCCACTTCGACTTCAGGACGAAACTGCGACGCCCCCGCGCTCGTTGATGTCGGCACTACCGTAACCATGTTCCAGTCGGTCCTCGACAGTACGACACCGTAGCGGCGGCCACGCTGCTCGTGGCCACGATTCGCCGTGCCGACGTCGATGCGGTAAACCAGCCCGCGTATCACCATGCGTCCGGTTCGTTACCGAGGTTCTCACCACTGGCCATGAGTCGGTCGGCATCGGCCTGTGCCACCCGATGCCACCGCTCCCGATCCAGCACCCGTAGAGCACGGCGCAAGACGTCGGAGGACGTCTCACCGGGCTCGGCCAAATCGCGAACTAGTTCCTTGTCGACTTCGGTCGCACGGAACGCGATAGTACTCATAACCGAAGTCTAACAAACGTTAAACGCCAAGGTAGGGGGTGGTGATCCCGGCGAAGAGATCGTTTTCGCGACCGTCAGCATCGACCGGTCCGAGTGCCCCTCGCACCAGGGTGAAGTGCTCCTCGGGCAGTAGTGGCTGGGCGATCAGGTTCGACAGCGCGAACCCACGACCCGACGGCGCGACCGTGACCTGAGTGGCGTGGGCACGGAGCGCGGCACGTTTGGCGGGGAGGGCGGCGCAGATGTCGAGGGTGGTGGTGACGGTGTCGCTCGGGACGCTGGCGAGTTCGTCCTCGCGCGGGAGCCGCCACGCGGACGGAAGCTCGGCCTCGACCAGTGCCGCCGTGCGCTCGCGCAATCGGTCGCCATCGGTGACCGTCCAGTAGAACTTCGGTGTGTCCCAACCGAGTTCGGCGGCGGTGTGCACCGCTTCGGTCGTAATCTCATGTGCGCGAATGTGATCAGGATGACCGTAGCCGCCGTTCGGATCGTAGCCGACCACCACGCTCGGCCGTAGTTCCAGCACGATCTTCGTCAACGCCTCGACCGCCTCGGCACCCGAGCGCACGAAGACGCCCGGCTTGTCCGCCGCCGGTGTGCCCGCCATTCCGGAATCACGCCACCGACCCGCACCGCCGAGGAATCGTGGCGGCGCGGCGTCCAAAGCGTCCAGGGCACTGGTCAATTCGAGAACTCGGTAGCCGCCGAGTTGGTCGGCACGATCGGCGACAAGGCCCGCCCATCGCTCGCCGATCACCTCACCCTCCTCGCCGAGCGTGCAGGTCACCACCGTCACCGGAACGCCGAGCGCGCTGTAGTGCGCGATCGTGCCACCGGTCGTGATCGATTCGTCGTCGGGGTGCGCGTGCACCAGCAGCAGGCCGCCGGTCATGGCAGCTTGTGCCAATTCGCGGCGTCACCGAAGATGCCGACCTGGATCGCTCCGCTCAGCGACGCGCCATCCACCCTGGGACCAGAGGCGGCCACCACATTGTCCTGCACGATCGGCAGCACCGTCGACAGGTCCCACAGCTTCGGTTCCAGGTCCGCGATCACCCGCCCGACATCCTGGCCGCGCAACGCCTCATCGATCGCCGGTTGCAACGCGGGATCACACACCCCGGACAGATTGCTCGGTGCGCGCTTGGCCGCCTCCGCCGTCGCCTGGGTATCCGGTTGGCCTTCGACCGGAGGCAATTCCGCTGGCGGGCAACCGAATCGGGAGGCCAGAGCGTTGGCCGGGTCCGAACCCGCGGTCTCCCAACCGACGATCGCGTCGACGGTACCCTCCACCAATTCCTTGCCGTACAACTCGTCGGCGGCGACGCTGCGCACCGTGGCATCGATTCCCGCGCTGCGCAATTGGTCGGCGGCGGTGTTCGCGACCGCGAGCGCGGTCTCGTCCTTGTCCACCGCGCCGATGCGCACCGACAACGGCTTGCCCTCCTTCACGATCTGCCGCGGGCGTGGCGCGGGCGAGGTCGTCGAGGTGACCGGCGGCGGTTCCGGCGCACGGCCGAACCCGGCCTCGGACAACAGGCCGAACGCTTCGTCGGGGGACTTGCGCGGCGGCGCGGTCGGCGCGTAACCGGGATCCGACGGCGCGAGAATTTGCGCGCGCACCGGGTCCACCCAGTCGCCGGTCTGCGCACCCACCGTCGCCAGCAGCGCGGGATCGAGCAAGGCCAGCACACCGGCACGCACCCGTGGATCGGCCAGGTCGCCGGAGCGCCCGTTGAGCACGAATTGCAGCAGCCGCGACTGCGGCATGATCGCGGTACGCACCGAGGGAATCGCCCCCAATTGGGCACGGGTGGCGACACCACCATGCACCAGGGCCATCTGTACGTCACCGGTGCGCAGCGAACCGGCCAGCTGCGCCGTGGTGCCGCCGCGACGCAGCAGAATCTGATCCGGCACCGCGGGTGTACCCCAGAATCGGTCGTTGCGCTCGAGCATGATCTCGTCGCGACCAGGATCCGAGGACCGGATACCGAAAGGCCCACCGGAGACGCGCACGCCGGTGAACTGTCCGTTCATTCCCCGCGAGAAACCACCCGGCGCGTCCTTCAACAGATGCGAAGGGAGCAGATTGTTGAACAGCTCGCGCCAGCCGGGATACGGCTGGGTCATGGTGACGGTGACGGTTTTGCCGCCGGCCGAGGAATTCACATCGGAGATCAGCCGATACCCCGCCGGGTCCACGACACCGGGTTCGGAGATCATCTCCTGCCACAGGAATCGGAAGTCTTCCGCGGCGATCGGCGCACCGTCGGACCACGACGCCTCATCACGCAGCTTGTAGGTGATGGCGAACGGACCCTCCGCGGTCACATCCGCCGATTCGACCAGCGACTGGTCGGGCACCCACGCCGAGAATCCCGGTGCCTCCGGATTCGGCACCGGCCGAAACGGACTCGGCAACACCAACGAGGCGATCGCCGAGGTGGCGGGTGATTGATCGGACCGAAGATGCGGGTTGAACGCGGTGCCGATGGTGTCGAGCGCGACGATCACGGTCGTCTCGGCCGGTTTCACCACCGTGGTCTTCGGACTATCGGTGCTCTCGATGGGCGGCGGCGGATTCGCCGCGCAACCACCGACCGCGAGCACCACCAGCACCGAAAGCATCGGCAATATCGTGCGCAATATCGTGCGTTTTACCGCGCCCACTTCCACGCTCGGGGACTCTACCGGCCCTCTCGCCACGCGTGGGCTCCGGCTAGCCACCGAGACCACGACACCGTGTCGAACGGTGTCGCGATCCCGGTGTGCGGCAAGCGATTACAGCACCGCCCTGTCACGCGCCTTGCGGCGGGACAGGTCACGGGCACGCTCGTTGGAACCCAGGATCACCTTGCGTACCCTGACCACCTCCGGCGTCACCTCGACGCACTCGTCGCCCGAACAGAACTCCATCGCGGCCTCGAGGTCCAGCTGCAACGGCTTGGCGAGGGTCTCCATCACGTCGGCGGTCGAGCTGCGCATATTGGTCAGCTTCTTTTCCCTGGTGACATTGATATCCAGGTCCTCGGCACGCGGATTGACGCCGACGACCATGCCCTCGTAGGTGTCCGCACCCGGTTCGACGAAGAACTGGCCGCGATCGGAGAGCTGGATCATCGCGAACGGCGTCACCGAACCGGCGCGGTCGGAGACCAGCGAACCGGTGTGGCGAGCGCGAATCTCGCCCGCCCACGGCGCGTAGCCGTGCGAAACCGCGTTCGCGATACCCGTTCCCCTGGTTTCGGTGAGGAAGTCGGTGCGGAAACCGATCAGGCCACGCGAGGGAACGATGAACTCCATCCGCACCCAGCCCGCGGCGTGGTTGCTCATCTGCACCATCTTGCCCTTGCGCGCCGCCAGCAGCTGCGTGATTCCGCCGAGGTGCTCGTCGGGACAGTCGATGGTGAGCTCCTCGAAGGGCTCGTGCACCTTGCCGTCGACCTGCCTGGTCACCACCTGCGGCTTGCCGACGGTCAACTCGAAGCCTTCACGACGCATCTGCTCGACCAGGATCGCCAGCGCCAACTCACCGCGGCCCTGCACCTCCCAGGCGTCGGGACGACCGATATCGAGCACGCGCAGCGACACGTTGCCGACCAGTTCCTGGTCCAGCCTCGACTTCACCATGCGCGCGGTGAGCTTGTGCCCCTGCACCCTGCCGACCAGCGGCGAGGTGTTGGTGCCGATGGTCACCGAGATCGCCGGCTCGTCGACGGTGATGCGCGGCAACGCGACCGGGTTGTCCACGTCGGCGAGGGTGTCGCCGATCATGATCTCCGGAATGCCGGCGATGGCGACGATGTCGCCCGCCACGGCCCGCTCCCCCGGCTGACGCTGCACGCCGACGGTTTGCAGCAGCTCGGTGATCTTCACCTGCTTCACGCCGTCGCCGTGCATCCACGCGACGGTCTGCCCCTTGTTCAGCTCGCCGTTGTGGATGCGAACCAGCGCGAGACGACCGAGGAACGCGGAAGCGTCGAGGTTGGTGACGTGGGCCTGCAACGGCGCGTTCAGGTCACCCTTGGGCGCCGGAATGTTGTTGAGCAGGATGTCGAACAGCGCGTCCAGGTTTTCGGCGTTCGGCGCGTTCCCGTTTTCCGGGCGCTCTTTGGAGGCCTTGCCCTCACGACCCGAGGCGTAGAGCACGGGCAGGTCGAGCGCGAGTTCGGCGGCCTCCGCGGCGGCGTCGTCCAGGTCGGAGGCGAGGTCGAGCAGCAGATCGTGACTCTCCTCGACGACCTCGGCGATGCGCGCGTCGGGACGGTCGGTCTTGTTCACCACCAGGATCACCGGCAGCGAGGCGGCCAGCGCCTTGCGCAGCACGAACCTGGTCTGCGGCAATGGCCCCTCGGAGGCGTCCACCAGCAGCACGACACCGTCGACCATGGACAGGCCGCGTTCGACCTCACCGCCGAAGTCGGCGTGGCCAGGGGTGTCGATGACGTTGATGACGGTTACCGAACCATCGGGGTGATGACGGTGGACGGCGGTGTTCTTGGCGAGAATGGTGATGCCCTTCTCGCGCTCCAGATCTCCTGAGTCCATGACCCGGTCGATGGGCTCGGCGCGTTCGGCAAAGGCACCCGACTGGCGCAGCATGGCGTCGACCAGCGTCGTCTTGCCGTGGTCGACGTGGGCCACGATGGCGACGTTGCGAAAATCGCGTGCAGACGACACGCTGGAATCCTCCTGCTGTTAGGTGTTGGTACCGGCCGACCCCTGCAAACAGGTGGTGAAGCGAAGACTCACCGGCATTGCGGCCAGGTCATAGCGTAGCGGCAATCGGACCAACCCCCGGTGTCAGCCCCCAATACTTAGGTTAAGCTAACCAACGTGGGCAAGGTGAAGGCGAAAGAGGTCTCGAGCCTCAAGCCGAAGAAGAAATGCTGTCGCAAGAAGACGCGCTGCGTGAAATGCCCTGTCGTCGTTATGCGCATGAAGAAGTGCGAAGCCGCAGGCATCAGCGGCAAAGACCTGCGCAAGGCGTTGAAGCAGGCACGCGCGGCCTGAGCGGAATTCGTCGCGCGTTCACCCCGGCTCGGCGCAGACCGGAGTAGAACCGGGTTATGACATCACCGCTGCTGAGCGAGACCGAAATCACCGAAATCCTCACCGAACTGCCGGACTGGACCCGCCGAGGCGAGGCCATCACGCGCACCGTGGAGGCGCCGACATTTCTCAGCGGAATCGAATTGGTCCGCAGAGTCGGCGACATCGCGGAGGCCAACGATCACCATCCCGATATCGATATTCGGTGGCGGCGCCTCACCTTCACCCTGTCCACCCACTCGGCGGGCGGACTCACGTCGAAGGATGTGCGACTGGCTCGGGAGATCGATCGGCTGGCCTCGGCGACCGCTTGACCGCACGCGCCGCCCAGATCATCCACCCCCACAACACGAGCACGCCGAGCAGATCGACCGCCCCGAACCATGCCAGCCACGCGGGCCGGGGGATGGTCCAGATCGACTCCTGCGCGAACGACAAGATCCACGGCACGCCGACCAGCGCGTTCACCAGCCAATACCCGGCAATGATCTTCGCACCGACCACTGTGCGCAGCGGACCGTAGACCAACCACAGCACGGTCGGCAGCAACCACACCCAATGGTGTGACCAGGAGATCGGCGACACCAACAGCCCGAACAGCTGCACCACGATCAGCGTGCCGAGCAGGTCACCCGGCCGCAGTGAACGCCACGTGAAGTAGGCGAGCACGGCCACGATCAGCACGCCGAGGAGCCACCACACCCCGGATTCCACGTCGTAACCGAGGATTCGGCTCAGCGTTCCGCGCAGCGACTGGTTCCACACCGAACCCACCGGGCCGATCCGGTCGGCGTCGCCGAGCAGCGTGCCGAAATACTGTCGTGCTTCGCCCGGCGCGATCAGGAAGCTGCCGCCGACGGTCGCGGCGAAGACCAGTGCCGAGCAGACCACCGTCGCCCAGCGGCGGCGCGCGACGAAGTAGAGGCCGGTGATCGCCGGTGTCAGCTTGATGCCCGCGACAATGCCGACCAGTCCACCCGAGAGCCACCACCGCGAGCTGCGCACCGCGATCATCGCGCCGAGCACGAGAAACACATTGACCTGGCCGTAGTCGATGGTCGTTCGCACTGGCTCGAACCACAGCCCGACCGCCGTCCACCCCACGCTCGCCGCACGCCATCCCGGTTCGCTGGCCAGCCGCGCGCCGAGGATCAATTCGAAGCTGATCCTTACGACGCCGTAGAGCGCGGCGGCGATGGCGAACAACCAGCCGATCGCGACCACCGTGAACGGCAGGTAGTGCAGCGGGAAGAAAACCAGCGCGGCGAAGGGTGGATAGGTGAACGGCAGCGGGAAATCGGGGGTTTTCTCCGCGTAGGTGAAGTCGTAGAGGTGCTCGGTGAGCAATGCCGCCGAGCCGTCGACGTAGACGTGCAGATCGACAAGATTCATGCCGTTGGGCGCCAACAACATCCAGAGCAATCTGGCCGCGATCGAGAGGCCGAGCGCTGGCAGTGCCCAGCGCAGATGTGCTGCGGTCGGGGCGCGGCCCGGCCGGGCACTCTGGAGATTCACATCGCAGGCTTTCGACTCGGCGGCGGTGGGTCGACCCCGACACCCACGATTACGGGGGCGTTCGCGGACAGGAGCGGAGGGCACCGACTAGATTAACGGTCGTGTGTTTCGCCGTTACCGCGCCCTCACGTCGACCACGTGGGTATCAGTGAATAACATTTGCATCAACATTCACATCCGTCACATTCAGGCGCGCTATGTTTCTTTCGTCTATGGCATGAGTCGCGGGCGCTGCGGCTGTACAACCGAGCCGCGATGTCCTTAGAGTGACCCCGAAACGATGACTTTTGGCCGTGTGGCCGGAGCGTCGCCCAGACGTAACCGAGGTAAGGACGGCTAGACCAGTGCTTCGCACCAGAGCATCGCGGATCGCATTGTCCGCGCTCGCCATCGCGGCGAGCGCCACGCTTGCCGCGCCGATGACAGCCGTCGCGCAGCCCGAGCCTGCCGCCACCCCGCACACCGTGCCGATGGTGCCGGAGGGCGTCCCCGTCGACGGTCTGGCAGCGCTGGCACCCGCCGTCGTCGGCCTGATCGCCAACACGAACGAAGTGGCGACAGGACCGCAGGCCACCCTGCTGGGTGCGGCCCGCAATCTGCTTGGGGCCGTGAACCTTCCGCCCGAGATCAAGTCCACGCTGGAACGCATCATCACCTTCCTCGACGGCAGCGGCGGTGGCGGCCCCGAGCTTCCCGGCGACGGTCCGGTCATCGCGCAGTACCTGTACCCGACCATCGGCAAGGGCTGTATCGGCCCCGGCGCCGATTCGGTGGGCACCGCGCTCGCCGTACCGGGTCCCGCGCAGTTGCCACCACCGGGACCGGCCGCCGGCCAGACCGGATTCGTGTTCACCGCGCTGGGCACCACGGCACCCGCACCCGAACAGACCGCGCCGATGACGGTGCAGTGGCTCAACCTCGACTCCCGCAAGTCCGGCGTCGCGACGCTGACCGACGACGCCAAGATCAACCACCCGGACGGGCCAGCGACGCTCTCGGCGATCGCCGACACCGGCCCCGGTCGGATCGTCTCGGTCGTCGCGGGCGGTCTGACCACGCAGGCGGCGGACGCGGCCCCCATCAGCTGCTCCTTCCTGCCGACGCTCGGATTCTTCACCGTCGCTTGAGAAGCTCGATCGAAAGCTGGCGTCCGCACTGCGCGGGCGCCAGACTTTTTGTCGCGGCCCGGCGGCGCGGTTGAGCGCGAAAGACGACACCCATGGCACATTTGAGTGTGATCCCTGTCTCTACGACGAAGAGTGTGGTAGACCGCTAAACATGGCGAAAATCGATCATCCGACCCCGTCGGGTACCTCGATCCGCAGCAGGCGTTCCCGGCGATCGATCCTGTCGATTCGCTCCGAAGGCTCGATCCTCTCGATCGGTTCCGCGTACTCGGTCCTCTCGATCGGCAGCGTCGGCTCCATCTTGTCGATCGGCTCGATCGGGTCGTTCGGTTCGGGCCTGTCGTCGATGTCGTTCGCCAGTCTCGGCTCCGCGTTGTCCGGCCTGTCGCGCTGGTCGCTCATGTCATGGCGCGGCGATCACCAGTCGCCGGAAACCAGCAGGCCGACACTGTGCGTCGTCGGGGACGGCGAAGCGGAATTGCGCGAGACACCCACCTGCCACTGCCAGACCTAGCTCGGCGAGGACAGCACCGCCGCTACCACTGCCCGTAGTCGGCGGTGAGCGCGTTGTTCAGGTCGATACCGATGCCGTCGAGGGAGCGCTTGTCGACCTCGAACTGGTGGAGATTCGCGGCCGGGTGCACAAAACCCTTGGGAGTGCCCCAATTGTGCTGCCAGTACCAGGAGCCGAGGCCGACGGCCTTCGCCAGCGTGATGGTCGGCGCGTTCGCGTACACGCCCACGCGTTCGTCCCCGAGCACAGAATGCCACCCGCGCAGGTAGGGGGCGATCATGGTGACGAAGTCGGCCTTGGTGGGGTTGTCGTCGATCGAGGCGTAGATCGGTGCGTTGTCGGGTCCGCCCGCGGCCTCGTGCAGTTCGAGGCCGCGCTCGGCATGCCGCTTGCCCGCTTCTTCGCCGCCGCGCCAATCGGCGGTCTGCGCCTTGCCGAATTGGTAGCACGAGACCACGGTGAGGCCCGCCGCGTGCAACAGGTCGACTTCGGTGGCGCGCAGGGGTTTTCCGACCATCCATTCCGCGTCGGGACGGCGGTCGGACACGTACCGGATCACCCCGAGGTGCCCCGCGTCCCTGATGGCGGCGGCCGAGGGAATGCCGCCGGAATAGTCGATCAATGTGCCGAGCGCCGCGTCGGCGGCCGTGGCCGCCCCCGCCCGTGCCGCGACACCGACCGCGGCGGCCGCGACCGCGTAGCCGAAGAGTTCACGCCGAGAAACCGAGAATGACCGCACCGTAGGACTCCTTCGCGCAACCCTGTCATGGATGGCAGCGTGCCCGGCGCGCCTTCCCCAAGACCTCGGATTTCCCGAGATCCCTTGCGCGCCGGGAGCCTCGAACGTGCACTCATTTCACCACACCCCCAGGTGAATCGCCAGACCCACTGGAAACACCCACCACATTCGTCACACGGGTGACAGCTGAACCGCCCGCGCGACCACCCGCCCAGCGCTTCCGGTCAGACCGCCGCACGCTGCGCGGACTCGAACGCAACGGGATGGTCGAACGCATCGCGTCAGCGGGCGCGGCACGGCCCGGTGCGGGTGCGGCCCTCAGCGCGAGGACGCCGCGGCGGCACACATCAGACGGCCTTGTCGATCCGCGCGGCGACATCGATGATCCGACCGGATCCCGCCGCGATCTCCTTGCCGATCACCTTCGCGACCTGGGCGATAACCTGCTTCTTGATGCCAGCGAGCATGCCGAGGGTGGCCGCGCGCATGCCGTGCGCCTTGAACTCCATGCTGATGCGCTCGGGATCCGGCGACGACACATCGATGACCAACAGCAACGGATCGGCGGCACGCGCGGTCAGGGTCAGATGCACCTCGACGTCCGCGCGGTATCGGTTGGCCTTGAGCACGTCGACGGTGATGTCCAGGCCCACCGGTATGACCAGATCGAAAGTGGTCGGTTCCCGGGACTTCTCGGTGAGCGAGGGCACCCGCACCGCGCCGTGCACCGTCACCGTCGCCGACTTGCGCGGGCCGGTACGCAACGGCCCGACCTCGATCGGGCGACCGGCCAGCCGCTCGACCACCTCGAACACCCGATCACGCGTGACGACCTCGGTGAAGAAGCGGTGCCCGAACCGGCCGTAATCGGTCCAGTCGAAGGACCAGTCGAATCCCGCCCGCTCACGATGGGGGGAACGGTCGCGCCCGACAATGGCGTCGATGTCGAAGACCCGCTTGCCTCGCGCATGCGGGTCGGCCAACATGGCGTTGACCCGCGCGGCCACCTCACGGGGCACAATGCCCGCGATCGGGTCGAGCAGGAACTCCCACGCCGATTCGACGGCTTGCGCGCGCAAGAAGAGACTGACGTCCTCGGCGGCGACCGGAGGAATGTCGATGACGATGAGCACCGGCTCGGCGGTACGCGCCCGCAGCGTCAGGTTGATCTCCGCACGCGCCTGCAACCGCAATTTCTTGCCACCGAGCAGCAGCTTCAACGTGAAGGTCGCGGGAACGGTCACCGCGTGATTCACGCCGGGCCCGTGATGGGACACGACCGGCTTGCCGACCTTGCCCTCGGCCACGAATCCGGCGAGGCCCGCGGGGCCGATCGAGAGCGGGCCGATCGTCATGCCCCGGCCCGCGATCCCGGCGACGGCGGCCTCGATCCGTGCCGCGGTCACCGCATGGGTGACGAATCGTTCACCGAATTCGGCGTAGTCGAGCCACGGCCGCTCGGTGTCGGAGACATCTACTTCCGGGCGAACTGCGGGGAGGTCGCCGGAAGGACTCGCACCGCGGGAATCGGGCGCCGCGCGCTCGATGCGGGCGAGAGCGCCACTCGGTTCGTCGGTCGGCTGCATGGGATGTTTCGAACCCTCACCTCTCGATGGACACCCGACACGGTACGCGACACATCATGCCCGATCCTGCCCGAACCATAACCGCGAAGATCCCCGCCCTACCGATGAGGGAAGCAGGGCGGGGATCAGCGGCGACACTGCCGGGTGTCGTCGCTCACATGATAGTTCGACCGCGTCGGGTGCCCGCACGCACTCCGCACATCTAGTGTCACTGAACAGCAATGACTTTCGTATTTCCGTGATTGTCACAGTCGGCCGAAACCGACGAAACCGGCGACGTCGGTGAGCGCGAAGCGTTCGACCCGTATCTCGTCGGCTTCGTTGCCACCGATCACGGTGAGCACCCCGGCATCCTCGACGAGCACCATGTTCGTGTGCTGCCCGAACGCGCTGGAACTGTCGTAGAGCAGCACATCACCCGTCCTCGGGCGGTAGTCCTGCCCCGCGGGAACGAACCGACCTTGCGCCTCGTAGTACTCCTGCAACGTCGCGACACCGGGGATCCGCCACGAGCCCGAATTCGGGTTGGACAGTGGCGCACCCGCCGCGCGCATCAGCCAGCTGACGAAATCGGCGCACCACGACTCCTCGACACCCTGGGAATACTTCGTTCCCGCACCGGGATCGGCGAACTCACGCTCGGCCGCCGCGACCAACTCCACCTGGGTCGGCGTCAGCGCCGACCGGTCGATCACCGGAAATTCGGTGAGGCGCTCCCCCAGCAGCGCAGGTCGGGTGTGCGTCTGCCACCAGAGGGCCCCGACCACCAACGCCGCGACCACCCCGATCGACGCGACGACCGCGAGCAATCGCGCGCACCGCGAACCACTCGCACGCACATCCCGTTGTCGCCGAACTCGTTCCGACATCGTTTCCCTCCCCATCGAGATCCACCCCGGTACCTCCGCGGGCCGAATCTCCACTTCTCCGATCAACGCACACCCGTCGCGCCCGGTTCCAGCACCGATGACGCTGGCGGCGCACCCGTCGCCGCCCGACGATCCACTCGACGCGCGGCAGGAGGTCTCGACGCGCGGCAGGAGGTTTCAGCGCCCACCTGATGGGGCACTCTTAAGCAGCCGGTCGATCACAGCGTTGTCGCCGAAGGTCAGTCGGCGCCGCCGGGCCACGCCCCAATGCACCGTGCCCGACGACAAACGCGACGCCTGGCGATAGTCTCCGAAGACGCTCGCCTCGACCGGGAGGTACCCCTGGACACGCTGTGGACGTTCCTCGTGCACCGCAGGCAACAGTTGCTCACCGACTCCTACCTGCACGTTTCGGCCGTGGTGCAATCGGTGATCGTGGCGACACTCATCGCCGTACTCGTCGGAATCCTGGTGTATCGCAGCCCGTTCGGCTCCGCGATCGCGACCGCGCTGGCCAGCGCCATCCTCACCGTCCCGTCGTTCGCACTGCTCGGACTGCTGATTCCGTTCCTCGGACTCGGCGTCGGGCCCACCATCACCGCACTGGTGCTCTACGCACTGCTGCCGATCCTGCGCAACACCATCATCGGCCTCGACTCGGTGGACCCCGCGGTCACCGATGCGGCGCGCGGAGTAGGTATGAACCGCTTACGCGTACTCACCACCATCGAGCTGCCCTTGGCTTGGCCCGCCATTCTCACGGGCATGCGCGTCAGCACCCAGATGGCGATGGGCATCCTCGCGATCGCCGCCTACGCCAAAGGACCGGGCCTGGGAAACCTGCTCTTCTCCGGCCTCTCCCGCGTCGGCAGCGCCAACGCGCTGCCGCAGGCGCTGGTCGGCACGGTGCTGATCGTCGTGCTCGCACTCGTACTCGACGGGATCTTCGTCCTGATCGGGCGACTCACCACCTCGAGGGGACTTCGTGACTGACACCGAAACCCATGCCGACCCCGGCGCATCGGCCGACTCAGGACATTCGGCGGTCTCCGGCGTCGAGATCGTGCTCGACGCGGTCACCAAACGCTATCCGGGGCAACGCGAACCCGCGGTCGACAACGTCTCGATGACCATCCCCGCCGGTGAAACCGTGGTGCTCGTCGGCCCTTCCGGCTGCGGCAAGACCACCACCATGCGGATGATCAACCGCCTGATCGAGCCGTCCTCGGGCACCATCACCATCGACGGCCGCGACGCGCTGTCGATCGACCCCGACCGATTGCGCAGGGGCATCGGCTATTCCATCCAGCAGGCGGGTCTGTTCCCGCACCTCACGGTCGCCAAGAACGTCGCGACAGTGCCGGGACTGATCGGCTGGGACCGCAAGAAGATCAACGCGCGCACCGACGAAATGCTGGAACTGGTCGGCCTCGATCCCGATACCTACCGCAATCGGTATCCGCGCCAACTCTCCGGCGGACAGCAACAGCGCGTCGGGGTGGCGCGCGCGCTGGCCGCCGACCCACCGTTGCTGTTGATGGACGAGCCGTTCGGCGCGGTCGACCCGATCACCAGGGGACTGCTGCAAGATGAATTGCTGCGCCTGCAAAGCGAACTCGGCAAGACCATCGTGTTCGTCACCCACGATTTCACCGAGGCGGTGAAACTCGGCGATCGCATCGCGATCCTCGGCAACCAGTCGCGCATCCTGCAATACGACACCCCTGCCGCCATTCTCGCCGACCCCGCCGACGAGACCGTGGCCGGATTCATCGGCGCCGACGCCTCGCTCAAGCAACTCACACTCACCAGGGTCGAAGACGTCGACCTCGGCGAATGCCCAACGGCGACCGAGGACCAACCCGTCGAAGGACTACGTTCGGCCATCGCCGAGCGCGAATGGCGCTGGGGCCTGGTGCTCGACCGGCAGCGTCGGCCACTGCGCTGGGTATCCACCGACCATCTCGCGCACGCGAGTTCACTGCGCGAGATCGGGCTTCCGGTCGGCGAAACACTCACCCTGCGTTCGACATTGCAGGACGCACTGGAGGCATTGCTTTCCGAGCAGACCGCCACCGCGGTCGTCACCCGCAAGCGCGGCGAATACGCGGGTCTGATCTCGATCGACACCCTCGTCGGTCACCTGTCGAACATGCGGGCCGAGTACGCGCACGGCACGAACGACGCGCCCGCCGAGCAGGGCGGCGCCGTCAGCGGCACCGGAGCTACCGCGATCGCCGGAGCGGACGACGCGACATGACCTCGACAACCGCGAGCGCGACCGCGCCGAACGCCCAACGGGCCGAACGTCTCCGGTTGTTCATTCAGCCCGTCGTGGTGCTGCTGCTCGCCGCGGGAGTGCTGGTGTGGGCGTTCGCGCGTGAGCTCACCGCCACCCAACAGGCCAGCCTCACCGTGGCCAATGTCGCCACCGTCACCTGGCAGCACATCCTGATCACGGTGACCGTGGTGGTGATCGTCGTGGCTATCGCGGTACCGCTCGGCACCCTGCTCACCCGACCCGGATACCGGCGTCTCGCACCGTTTTTCGTCGGCATCGCCAATATCGGTGCTGCCGCGCCCGCGATCGGTCTGATCGTGCTGTTCTATCTCGCCACCCGCACCACCGGCTTCTGGATCGGGGTGGCGCCGATCGCGTTCTACGCCCTGCTTCCCGTGCTGCGTAACACCATCCTCGGCTACCAGCAGGTCGATCCCACGCTCATCGACGCGGGCCGAGGCCAGGGCATGTCGGCGCGAACGGTGTTGCGGCGCATCGAATTCCCGCTCGCGATTCCCTATATCCTCGCCGGATTGCGCACCTCGCTGGTACTCGCGGTCGGCACCGCGACGCTGTCGTTCCTGGTGAGCGCGGGTGGGCTCGGCATCCTGATCGACACAGGGTACAAGTTGCGCGACAACGTCACCCTGGTCGTCGGCGCCGTGCTCGCCGTCGCACTCGCCCTGCTGGTCGACTGGCTCGGCGCGCTGGCCGAACAGTACCTCGGCCCGAAAGGGATGAAGTGATGCGATCGTTGCGCCACACCGCCCTCGCGGCCGGACTGCTGCTGTTGGCCTCGTGCGGGCTGCAATCCGGTAGCGCCGTCCCACTTCGGGTCGGTCCGGCCAGTATTCAACCGATCGAGGCACTCGACGGCGTCCCGATAACCGTCGGCTCGAAGGACTTCAGCGAACAGAACATCCTCGGCTACCTCATCGAATTCGCGTTGTCGGCGGCGGGAGCGGAGGTTCGTGACCTCACGAATATCCAGGGCTCCAACAGTGTTCGCGACGCGCAACTGCACGGCCAGATCGATATCTCCTACGAATACACCGGCACCGGTTGGATCAACTACCTCGGCAATGAAAAGCCCATCCCGGACGAAAAAGGCCAGTTCGACGCCGTCCGCGATGCCGACTTGGCCGAAAACGGGATCGTGTGGACCGATATGGCGCCGATGAACAATACGTATGCGATCACCACCAGCAAGCGCACTTCGCAGGAATCCGGCGTGCGCACGCTCTCGGAATTCGCGCGGTTGGTCGAGACCAACCCCGCCGCCGCGTCGATCTGTGTCGGCACCGAATTCAATGTTCGACAAGACGGACTGCCGGGTGTGATCGAGGCATACGGAATCGACTCCGGAAAATTGCAGAAGCAGATCGTGCAGGATGCCGTGGTGTTCCAGGCCACGGCCGACGCGAAGCAGTGCAAATTCGGATCCGTCGCCGCCACCGACGGACGCATTCCCGGCCTGGATCTCATGCTCCTGCAAGACGATCGCACCTTCTTCGCGAAATACAATGCGGCACTGGTGATGCGGCAATCCTTCGCCGAAGCACACCCCGACATCGCCACCGTCATGGCGCCGATCTCGCGACTACTCACCAACGAGACCATTACCGAACTGAACCGCCAGGTCGATGTCGAAGGTCGCGAACCCGCCGATGTCGCGCGCGACTGGCTGGTTGCCGAGGGATTCGTCACAGCCCGGTGACCTGCACATAGTTGATAGCTTCATCACGTAATTCGAATAGGCGAACACCAATGAACCGCAACGAAACCGACGCCGTGAACAGCCGTGACGCGACCCCGGATTCGGCCGAAGACGGATTACTCGCCTACGCTGCACGAGTGGCAGACGATGACTTGTTCCTCGAGCCGAATATAGGAAAGCCCACCGAGAAGGTCGGCTATTTCGCCGACCAGGCGGGTTTCGACCGATTCTGCGCCGCGTACACCCACGGTATGGCACAACTGCCGGACTACGCAGAACGCGTAGCCGTGCCCACTTCCTTCGGCCCCGTTCGCGCCTACCGTTTCGGTGACGGAGGTGGTATCCCCGTTGTCCTGCTGTCCGGTCGTCAGGCCTCGACACCGATGTGGCGGTCGAACCTGCCCTCGCTGATTCCGGGGCGCACGATCTGGTCGATCGACAGCATCGGTGAGCCGGGTGCGAGCACCCAGCGTGAACCGTTGGTCGCGGCCTCCGAGCAGGCCGCCTGGGTGGCCGAGGCGCTCGCGGGACTGGATTTGGAGCGCGCACACCTCCTCGGCGCGAGTGTGGGTGGCTGGCTCGCCCTGCGCGTCGCGATCCACCGCCCCGAACGCGCGGCCTCGGTGACCCTGCTCGACCCCGCCAACTCGTTCGCACCGCTGAGCTGGAAAATGGTCGGCGTCTCGTTGGGCACCGTGATCCCCGGTGTGCCGGAATCGATTCGACACCGATTGTTGAGTGAGATCTCCGGTGGCGGGGAGGTCGACGAGACCATCCCCGAGGGTCGCCTGATCGCTTCGGGAATGCGCGACTACCGCTCGGCGCAACCGCTGCCGGTGCGGCCCACCGCCGCGGAACTCGAGGCGATCAACGTGCCCGTGCTGGCCCTCTTCGGCGGCCGCAGCATCGCACACAGCGCGTCACGGGCCGCCGACACCGCGCGCACCATTCCCGGCGCCCAGGTGGAGGTGTGGGACGACGCCTCGCACGCGATCTCCGGGGAATTCCCCGATCGCATCACCAAACGCTTCACCGAGTTCACCACGCCGATTCCCTAGGAAACGCGGTCTCACAGATCTCGGGCTCACAGATCTCGGGCGTGAACCGGCCGGGGGGGCGCGTCACGTTCTCGAGACCGTGGATTTCGACCCTCTCGACCGGAGTCTGCTCACCGGCCAACGCCGATGACAACGTCGACTCACTCGCATCGTTCGGCCCAACCAGTGCGACCACCGGACCGGCTTCGACCTCGAGTGATCAGGCGTAGCCCTGCGTCGTCGCCGCGTCGGGCGCCTTCCGCATCGGAATACATGCGGTGAGCGCGATGCCGACCAGTGCGGCGACCATCGCGATCAGGAACGTCATGTGGAAACCCTCGCGGCTGGGCAAGGCGTGCCCGCCCAGCGTGGTCGTCATGTGCGCGAGCACCACACCCATCACCGCCGCCGAGGTCGACGTACCGATCGAACGCATCAACGAGTTCAGGCCGTTGGCCGCCGCCGTCTCCGTGATCGGCACCGCGCCCATGATCAGCGCTGGCATCGCCGCGTAGGCGAGGCCGACACCGCCCGCCACGATCACGGAGGCGAGGATGATCTGCCAGACACTGTTCATCATGACAACGGCACATAAATAGCCGGTAGCTATAACAATGGCGCCAAGCGCGAGGGTGACTTTTGGTCCCCTGATCGCCGAAATTCGGGCCGAAACCGGCGAAAGCAGCATCATGACGAAACCGGTCGGCGCCAACGCCAATCCCGCGGTGATCATGGAAAGGCCGAAACCGTAGCCGGTCTCCTTCGGCGCCATCAGCAATTGCGGGAAGGTCAGCGACATGCCGTAGAGCGCGAACCCGACCGCGATGGACGCCATATTGGTGAACAGCACCCTCGGGCGCGCCGAAACCCGCAGATCCACCAGCGGAGAACGCTGCCGCAATTCGAAGGCGCCCCACGCCAGGAAAACCACCAGCGACACCGCGAACAGCACCAGTATGCGCGTGCTGATCCAACCCCAGTCCGCGCCCTTGCTGATCGCGACGAGCAGCGCGAGCAGCGCGATCGAGAGACCGACCGCGCCACCGAAGTCGAAACGCGCGGGAGTACGCACCGGCGATTCCGGGACGAACACGAAAACCAGTACCGCACAGACGACACCGAGCGCCGCCGAGGTCCAGAACAACACGTGCCAATCCGCGTGCTGCGCGATCGCCGCCGCGACAGGCAGGCCGATCGCACCACCGACACCGAGCGTCGCGCTCATGATCGCCATCGCCGAACCGACACGCTCCGGCGGCAATTCGTCGCGCATGATGCTGATGCCCAGCGCGATCGCACCGACCGCGGCACCTTGCAACGAGCGCCCGATGATCTCGAGGACCAGCGAGGACGACGCCGCGCACACCACCGAACCGAGCACAAGCAGAACCAGATTCGAGAACAGGATGCGGCGCTTACCGAACATGTCGCCGAGCCTGCCGCTGATCGGTGTCGCCACCGCGCCCGCGAGCAGCGTCGCGGTGATCACCCAGGAGGCATTGGACGCCGAGGTGTGCAGCAGGCCGGGCAGCGAGGGAATGAGCGGGATGACGAGGGTCTGCATCAGCGAGACCACGACACCGACCGTGCCGAGCGTCGCGATCAATATGGCGGGCGCGGGCGTGCGTCGATCCTCGGTGGAGACGGTCGGAGACGCGTCGGCAACAGTCACTATGTGTACGCTACATACGATATGTATGGTGCACAATTTGAATCGGCGTGACCGACACGACATAGTGTTCGCCATGTCCGACTCCGGTGTCGCCGACGACGTGGCGTTGTCCCGCTTGGTCTTCGAATTGGCGTTGTTCGCCAGACACTTCCCGGCCTCACTGCTACGCCGCCCCGGATTCCACCTCGACCGCTCGGCATTCCTCATCCTCACCCGACTGGAATCCGGCTGCGCACTGAGCCTGCGCGAACTGTCGCAAGCCTTCCAACTCGACATCTCCACGATCAACCGACAGGTCGCCGCGATGCTCAAGCAGGAACTCGTCGACCGCGTGCCCGACCCCGACGGCGGCATCGCGCGCAAGATCCGCGCCAGCACCAAAGGACTGGAGCTACTCGCCGCCGACCGCGCGCAAAGCTGCGACAACATCAACACCGTCGTCGCCGACTGGTCCGACCTCGACATCGGCGAATTCGGCAGGCTCATCGCACGTTTCAACGAATCCGTCGAACACCTCGAACACAATCCCTGGCCGCGACCACCGGAAATCCACTGAGCCGCCCGTCCGCCACGCCGAACTGACACGCGGCCACACCGCAGGTCAGCACTATGCTCGGCGCGATGAAAGGGCTGCGCGCGCAGGGCAACAGTCCGCCGCGAACACATCAGCCCGCCTGGTGGGACAACTACCTCATCGCACTGGCCGGGCTCGTCATGGCGGCGGGACTCCTGTTCGCCGCGATCACCGCGGCCTACGCGCGGGCCTACGTTCTCGCCGTCGCGCTTGCGACGGTGGCGGTTCCGTTCGCCGTGCCCACGCTGGTTCAGATCGTCAGTGAGCTGCTTGTGTATTTGAAGATCGTGGCGGGGGTTGTTGCGGTGGTTGTGCTTCTGCCTGCGCTCGCGGTGAGTCCGGTGGTACGAGGGAAGATGAAGAGGTGGTGGAGGGGGCGCTGAGGCTCGGGCGGGTGACCGACTGTGTGCTGGCTGATGGCTTTGTGGCTCGAGGGCGGGTTGGCACGTGAGTTTTCTGCGGTGCCGTGCGGGGTGATCGCGACCGCGGTCGACAACGTCATGGTGCACGGCGTGGAGATGTTCGGGCGCAAGGACGGGGTGCGGGGTGATACGCGGGGGCGAGATACTCCTCGCTGTATTTTTGGCGGCTGGCGCCGCGTGGTTCGCGGCCCCGAGGTCTCGCGCTCGAGCACCCGTTTCTTGCTCCTGCGTCGCCTGCGAGACGGGTACTCGAACGCGAGACTGCCGCGAACTTACCGTGCCGGTCTCGCTTCGCTCAGAACACGTGTCTCGGCGGCTAGAGGTAGTGCTGAGTTGGGTTCGGGTGGTGGGGGTTTCACCGGGGCGAGAGCCGTGTGCATACAAGATCACAAGGGCATAGGTGCGATGTATGCCGCATTGTCGGCTGATGGTGGCCTGCTGATCTTGGGTAGCGGGGGTGCTGGATGAGGAGTCGTATGGTTGGCGGGTGGGCGGTGTTGCGGCGGACGGAGAGTCTCGGATGGGCGGGTTTGGGCGTAAGTGGGATGTGCGGGGGCTGGTGTGGGTGATTTCCGGGGTGGCGGTGCTGGTTTCGGCATTGCTGCTGTATCGGCCGTTCGGGGTTTCGTTGGTCGCCGGTCGGGTGGTGGTTGCCGTTGCGATGCTGGTGGTCGCGGGTTCGGTGGGCTGGCGGTGGTGGGCGGCGCGCCGTTCGGTGGAGCACGGCGACAGCATCGATGGTGAGCGGGACACTGCCAGCGTCACAACAGCTTCGGATGCACGTCCGGCAACCTCGGGCGCCGCGACCGCTTCCGACGAGCCGTCACAGGGCTCCCCGGCGGCGCGCTCCGGCTGGGCAGCTCGGGGCGAGTCCACATCGGTTCGTCGCAGCAGCGGGGTGAAGCTGTTGACGTCCTCCGCATCCAGCGACCCCGATCGGGACCGACGCTCGCGACGGGTGCTCGGGATCGAAGCGGTCTTCGCGGTCGGCGCTGCCATGCTCGGGTTTGCCGCGATCGGCGCGTCGGCTTCGGTGGCGATGGTGTGGGTCGGCGGGTTCTTTGTCGGTGTCGGCCTTTTCGAGCTGATCGCGGGTGCGCGCCGAGATGATCCGTTGGCCGCTTCGGCGGCGCTGGCGGGGTGGTGGGTGTTCATCGGTGTCGTCGTCGCGACGTTTCCGTTCCGGACGGGGCTGGACTTCACCGCGTATACCCTTGTCGCGCTGGTAGTTACCGGGATCTCGATGGTGGTGCGTGGTGTTCGACTCACCCTGCCGCTGCCGAGGGCGAGTGCGCTGCGTTGGTGGCGGCCCGTCGCGGCGGCGGTACAGCTCGTTGTCTTGATCGTCGGTGTGGGGTTCTACGTGAACCTTGTGGCGCAAGCCGCGAACGAACGCACCGAACAGACCAGGCTCGACGCGTTTTACGAAGTGCCCAAGGACATTCCGGCCGGCGCGCCGGGCACCGTGATTCGTTCGGCGCCGCTCACACCATCCGGTGTCGACGGCGACGGATGGCGAGTTCTGTACTGGTCGCAGGACCGCAACGGGACGCCGACGGTGTCCTCCGGGTTGGTGTTCGCACCGCACGGCGGCACCACCAACCGGCCGATCATGAACTACGCGCACGGCACCGTCAGCCTCGGCGCCGAATGCGCGCCGAGCCGCCGCGGCGCGGTCGCCGAGACCATGCCCTGGCTCGAGGACGCCATCGCACGCGGTTGGGTGGTCGCGGCCACCGACTACGCGGGTGCGGCGGGCACCGACGACGACGGTGAGCACTACCTCGTGGCCGCCGACCAGGGCCGCGACACCCTCAACGCCGCGCGCGCCGCCCGCAACCTGCCCACCGGCGCTGGCACCGACATGCTCATCTACGGCGTGTCCCAGGGCGGGCTCATCTCGTTGGCCGCCGCCGCGCTAGCTCACGATTACACGCCGGAACTGCACCTGGTCGCCGACGGGGCCGGCGCCCCGGCCTCGGACCTCTCGGGCATCCTCGCCGACGATCCGCCGAGTCTGCTGCACGGCTGGGCGGTCACCCCATTCGTGATCAACCAATTCCCCAAGGTGTATCCGCAACTCGATCCGAACGCGCTACTCACACCGCAGGCCGCCGCCCGTAACCGCGAAGCGGCCGCCGCCACCTGCACCGGCACCCCCGCCGCCGCCCTCCTGCCCCGCCTCGCCGTCCTCACCGGCATGGGCGACTACTTCGCCATCGACCCGCTCTCGAACCCCGCCTGGCGCAGCGCCTTCGACGAAAACCGCGCCCCCGACCTGCCTCCCGGCGTCCCCGTCTACCTCTCCCACGGCCTCGCCGACGAACTCATCCCCGCTAAATTCACCGCCTCCCTCACCCGCCGCTACTGCGCCGCCGGAATCCCCGTCACCACCCAGTGGGTCCCCGACACCGGCCACGACCTCAACACCGAAAAAGCCGTCTACCCCAAGATGTTCCAGTGGTTCGCCGACCACCTCACCAACACCCCCACCCCCAACACCTGCGCCGACCCGCTCCCCGTCGAACCGGCCGACGGGGTGCGGTGAGGCGCTCGTCTGATCGTGAAGCCACGCGTCAGCTAATGAGCTGCCCCCTGAGACGGAGCACTCCAGCAACCACACTTGCACGATTGCGTTGCAAGTCGTACGATATCTCGTACAACTTGCAACGAAGGGTTTTGCGATGTCCGCGCTACCAATATCGACCGTTCGTCAGCAGCTGTTCTCCCTTGTACAGCAAGTAAACGACGACCACGACACCGTCACCGTGGTGACGAAGAGTGGCGAGAACGCGGTACTCGTCTCTGAATCTGACTGGAATTCCATCCAGGAAACGTTGTACGTTCTCGCCACCCACGGCGGGGTTCGCCTGCTCGAATCCGCACGCGAGGCAGATCGAGGAGAGTTCGAAACGCGAGAATTGCTGGACCCGGATGCCTGACCGCAAGCTCGTCTTCACGTCCTACGGCTGGGAGACCTACACGTCCTGGCTCGCCCGCGATCGATCCGTTCTGAAGGCCGCGAACAAACTGATCGCCGCAGCGCTAGCCGACCCGTTCGCGGGTATCGGGAAGCCCGAACCACTCAAACACCAACTCGCAGGAAAGTGGTCGAGGCGTATCACCCGAGAGCACCGGTTGGTCTACTTCGTGACCGACACCGAGCTTGTCGTTGTCGTTGTCGGCGGGCACTACGACGATTGACCGCCTGGCCTCGCACATTTGCACCTATCCGGAAAATGCGTCGACGCGGCGACACCTGCCAGGATGACGGCGGCGCGTGCGGCGTTGGAATAGCGCCAAAGATACGAAACAGCGCTCCGAGCCCACGCATTCTCACAGTCCGGCGTAACTCTCAGACACCGGCGCAACGGCTACACGTTGAACCTGAACTCCACGACATCCCCGTCCCGCATCACGTAATCCTTCCCCTCCATACGCACCTTCCCCGCCGCCTTGGCCGCAGTCATCGCCCCCGCATCGACGAGGTCGGTGAAGGCGACGACTTCGGCCTTGATGAAGCCGCGTTCGAAGTCGGTGTGGATGACGCCTGCGGCTTTGGGGGCGGTGTCGCCCTGGTGGATTGTCCAGGCGCGGGCCTCTTTCGGGCCCGCGGTGAGGTAGGTCTGGAGGCCGAGGGTGTGGAAACCGGCGCGGGCGAGGGCGTGTAGGCCGGGTTCGGTTTGGCCGATGGATTCGAGGAGTTCCAGGGCGGACTCGTCATCGAGTTCGAGGAGTTCGGCTTCGACCTTCGCATCTAGGAAGACCGAATCTGCCGGGGCCACACTGGCTTTCAATTCCGCGACCTTCGCCTCGTCGGTGAGGATCGACTCGTCGGCGTTGAAGACGTAGAGGAACGGCTTGGTGGTGAGCAGTGAAAGTTCTTTCAGCAGTTCGGTATCCACCTTGTCGCCTGCGGCGAACAGGGTGGTGCCGTTGTTGAGGAACTCCTGCGCGGCCTTCGCCGCCTCCGCGACCGGCTTGCGGTCCTTCTTGATCTTGGCTTCCTTCTCCAGCCGCACGACCGCCTTCTCCAGGGTCTGCAGGTCGGCGAGGATGAGCTCGGTTTCGATCACTTCGATATCGGAGGCGGGGTCGACCTTGCCGTCGACGTGCACCACGTCGTCGTCGGCGAAGACCCGCACCACCTGACAGATGGCGTCGGCCTCGCGGATGTTGGCGAGGAACTTGTTGCCGAGGCCCGCGCCTTCGGAGGCACCCTTGACGATGCCCGCGATGTCGACGAACGACACGACGGCGGGCACGATGCGCTCGGAACCGAAGATGTCCGACAGTTGGTTCAGCCGGGGATCGGGCAGTGGAACCACGCCGACATTGGGCTCGATGGTCGCGAACGGATAGTTCGCGGCAAGCACGTCGTTCTTGGTCAGCGCGTTGAACAGCGTCGATTTTCCGACGTTGGGCAGGCCGACGATTCCGAGGGTGAGACTCACGAGGACTGGAGTCTACGCGGTGAGCGCGCCCGCCCGGCCCTCGCCCGTCGCCGACCCGCGCGCCCTCACGGAACAAGCACCACTTTGCCGAGATTGGTGCGCTGCTCGATCACCCGGTGCGCCTGCGCCGCGTCCGCCAAGGCGAAGCGGGCGTGCACAGCTGGACGTACTTGCCCGGAGTCGTAGCAGTGCCAGAGTTCGGTGCGCCATTTCTCGTACAACTCGGGTTGCCCCATGGCGATGCGCGCCATCTGGAAGCCGATCACCGATTTGCCGCCGACCAGCAGGTCGTAGGCCTGGATGGTGCCGCCACCGGAGCTGTAGGACACTAGTCGGCCGCCGGGGACGATCGCCGCGATGGCTGGGGTGAGCAGGTCGCCGCCGACCGCGTCGAGCGCGTAATCGACGGGTTCCCCCCAGGACTGCTGCCCGTACTCGATCACCTCGTCGGCGCCGAGACCACGCACGAACGCGGACTTGTCGAGGTTCGACACCGCGGCGACCACACGCAACGCGCCACACACGCGCGCCAACTGGAGCGCGAGATGACCCACACCGCTGGCAGCGGCGGTGACCAGCACGGATTCGCCGTCCTTGGGGTCGGCGGCATCGAGCGCGCCGAGTGCGACAAGGCCGCTACGGACCAATGCCACGGCGTCGACGGCGCAGGCCCCGTCCGGGATCGGTGAAGCCATCGCCGCGGACAACAGCGCGTAATCGGCGTAGCCGTGTCCGAACACCAGCCCCGTCACCCTGTCGCCCTCGGCGTATTCGGTGACACCCGCACCGACCGCGACGACCGCGCCCGCGACCTCACCGCCCAGCGCGATGGGCTCGCGCTGCTCGCGAACCTTGCGCACCACCGGCAATGTCACGCCGATGGCCTCGACACGAACCAGCAGTTCGCCGGGACCTGGCGTCGGTTCGGGGACGCAGACGAGTTCCAACACTTCGGGACCGCTCTCGCCGCGCTCGTATTGGACCCGACGCATCAACACCTCCAGGGATCATTTCGACCGAGCAACGGTAGCGACCTTGGGTTTGACACGACAGTGAATTTCATCGGATGAATCGCGTGTTGGGTCGCGGAGTGCGGTCGCAGACGCTCGGAACAGGTGTTTCGGCGGCTTTTTGAGTGGCTGGATTTTGTTGGGGTGGTGGGTTTCACCGGGTGGTTGGTGGCGTGTGTGCAAGGTTGGCACTGCATTGGGCGCAGTTGGGCTTGGGGTTGGAGGGGTGGGGTCGCTGGGAATGATGGGGCGTGACCGTGTGGTGTGGGGAGTAACGTCGGCCGCATGGAGCCGACCTCGGAGGTCGTGATGGCGCGGCCTGCGCCCGTGCTCGGGGCGTTCATCGATCGGTACGTGGGGTACCGGATGGTGGGTTTCGCCCCAGGGCTGCATCGGGGACTGCCGTCTCGACATATGACATTCATCGTCGGGATCGGGCACACCATCGACGTGATCGCGCATACCGACCCGGCGCAGTCGCCGGGCGCGTACCGCGGGGTATTGAGCGGATTGCAGGCCAGCAATGCCTTGATCGCGCACGACGGATACCAGGAGGGCATCGGGATCGAGCTGACACCGCTGGGGAGTCGCGCGCTGTTCGGGATGCCCGCGGCCGAACTGTGGGACACGACGGTGGAGTCGGCGCACGTGCTCGGGCCCCCGGGTGCGCGATTGTGGGAGCGGTTGCAGTCGACGACGCGGTGGTCGCGGCGGTTCGCGGTGTGCGACGAGGTACTCGGCGATCTCGTGCGGCCCGATCGCGTCGTCGGCCCGGAGCTGACCTGGACGTGGCAGCGCATCGTGCGGTCCGGCGGCACCGTGCGGATCGGCGGGTTGGCCGCTGGAATCGGTTGGAGCAGACAGCATCTCACCCGAAGATTCGACCAGGAGTTCGGCCTACGACCGAAACTCGCGAGCAAGATCACCCGCTTCGAACGCGCACGCAGAATGCTGGGCGACGCCCCGTCCTACAGCACGATCGCGCAGGTCGCGGCGGTGTGCGGTTACTACGACCAGGCGCACCTGAATCGCGATTTCGCGGAGTTGGCCGGTACCAGCCCTACGATGTGGCTGGCGGAGGAGATTCCATCTGTCCAAGACGAGCCGGGGTTCGCGGGGTGAAACTCGGGACATGACCGAATCAACGCAATCCACAGCAACGAATACGACCACCAAGAGTGCGGTCTGGCCGTGTCTTTCCTTTCGTGACGCGCGGGCGAACGCCGAGTTCCTTGTCCAGGCGTTCGGCTTCGAGATCTCGGCGCTCTACGCCAGGAACGACGACCCATCGATCGTCGAGCACGGTGAATTGCGCTGGCCGCTGGGCGGCGGCGTGATGTTCGGTAGCGCACTGCCCGACGGCGGCCCGTTCAAGGGCCGCGCGCCGGGTCAAGACTCGGTATACCTCGTGTGCGATAACCCCGACGGCTTGTTCGAACGCGCGCAAGCCGCAGGGGCCGAGGTGGTGCGGGGGCTACGCGACGAGGATTACGGTTCGCGCGGTTTCAGCGCCCGCGACCCGGAGGGCAATGTGTGGAGCTTCGGCACCTACTGGGGTAGCTGAGTAGCTTCACCGCCCGCCGAGCCCCGACATGGCGATGCCGCGGATGAAGGCGCGCTGCGCGAACGCGTAGATCGCCAACAACGGCAACAGAATGATGATCGAGGTGGCCATGAGCAGTGGCCAATCGGTGGTGTATTGCCCCTGGAGACGGATCAAACCCAGTGTGACCGTGGCGATGTCGTTGTTCTGGATCATGATCAACGGCCAGAGGAAATCGTTCCATACGGTGATCCAGGTGAGCACCGCGAGCACCATCAGCGCGGGTCTGGTGTGCGGCAACAACACTCGCCAATAGACCTGCCAGGTGGAGCAGCCGTCGAGAATGGCGGCCTCCTCGAGTTCGGCGGGTAGCGAGGCGAAGAACTGGCGCATGAGATAGGTGCCGAAGGCGTTGCCGAACAGGCCGGGCAGGATCATCGCCCATGGCGAGTCCACCCAGCCGAAGGTACGCATCAGGATGAACTGGGGCAGCACCGTGACGGTCAACGGGACCATGAGAGTGCCGAGGTAGGCGAGGAAAAGGGTTTCACGGCCGCGAAACCGCAAGCGCGCGAACGCATATCCGGCCAGTGAGCAGAAGAAGACCTGACCCGCGGTGACACACAGGGCGTACCCGGTGGTGTTGAGCAGCATCCGACCCAGCGGCAGTGTGTCGAACACCTCGCCGTAGTTCGCCCAGCGTGGCTGCTCGGGCACGAGATTGGGTTGCCCCAGTTCACCGTCGCGTTTGAGCGACCCGGATACCGCCCACAGAATCGGCGCCAGCGCGCACCATGCGATGGCGACCAGGATCAGATACATTCCGGCGCCGCGCAGCATCCGGCGGACGGTCGCCCGCTGCGCGGTGGTTCCGGGGGAATCCTTTGTCGCGAGCACGGTGTCGCGGTCCTGGGTGTTGCGCCGCAGCACGTCGGAAACACTCACGCGTCCACCTCTCCTCGGCGCGCGAACCACAATTGCGCCACCGTGAGCACCAGCAGGATCGCGAACACCACCCACGCCAATGCCGCGGCGTAACCGACCTCGAAGAACGCGAACGCGTGCTGGAACAGCATGATGCCGAACAGGTAGGTGCCGGTCTCGGGTTGCCCCTCCCCGCCGGTCAGCGCATAGGCCTGGTCGAATGCCTGCACCGTATTGATGACGGTGATGACGAAGACGAACGACAGCGGCCCGCGGATCAACGGCAGGGTGATGGCGAAGAACCGGCGCACCCCACCTGCCCCGTCGATCCGCGCGGCCTCGTACAACTGCTCGGGCACACCCTGCATGGCGGCCAGCAGGATGACGGTCGCGAACGGCACGCTCTTCCACACCGTGACCACGCTCAGCGAGACCAACGCCCAGTTCGGGTCGGTCAGCCAGGGCACAGGATCGATGCCCACCCACCCCAAAGCGATGTTGAGCAGCCCGTTGTCGGTGGTGAAGATGAACCGCCACACCACCGCCATCGCGACCGTCGAGGCGACCAGCGGCAGAAAGGCTATGGTGCGAAAAAGCGCTATTCCCTTGAGTTTTCGGTTCAGTGCCGCGGCGACGGCGAGCCCGATCACCACGGTGGGCACCAAGGTCATCACGGTGAACAGCGCGGTGTTGCGCATCGCGATGAGAAACAGCGGGTCCGAGCCGAAGAGTCGGCGGTAGTTGTCCAAGCCGACGAACCGCATGGGCCCGAACAGATCCCACGAGTGAAAGCTCAGATAGAACGAGAATCCGAGCGGAAACAGCAGGAACACCGCGACCGCCGCCAAGTTCGGCGTGATGAACAGCCATGCCGCACGTTCCCGTTTGACGGCGAGGCGGGAGGCCACGCCGTCGTGCGGCGCCGAACGGCGCGGCTTGCGCGCCCGCGTGACGGTGCTCATGAGGTGGCCTCCAGCACACCGTTGACGTCGGCGGTGAACTGCCCGGCCAGCGAATCCGCGGAGTCGGCGCCGCGGAACACTCGGTTGGTGCTGCGCTCGGCCAACGCCTTGATCTTGCCCCAGGACGGAGTGATGGCCAGTGGCCGTGAGTGATCCGGCCCTTCGGTGAACACGCTCATGTTCTCGACATCTGGGTGTGCCTCGGCGAAACCGGGCGAGTTCATCGCCGATTTCAGGACGGGGACGAATAATCCGGAGGCCGCGATGATCTCCTGCCCCACCGGACCGGTCGCGAATTTCACGAATTCCCAGGCCTGTTCGATGCGCGGGCTGTCGGCGGCGATCGAAAGACCCGTCGACCCGACGTCGGTCACCGCGCCGGGCCCGCCGTGCGGTCCGACCGGGAGCACCGTCACGTCCAGCGGCACCTCATCGATTCCGGTGAATTCCGAATACAACCAGTGCCCACCGAGCGCCATCGCCGCGCGCCCACCCTGGAACATGTCGTTGGCCGACACCGACATCTGATCACCGACCTGCGGCGCCACCCGGTGTCGCACCGCGAGATCGGCGTAGAACTCGAACGCTTCGACGAACCTGGGGTCGTCGGAATTGGTCTTGACCGGATCGACCGACGGCGTGAACCATTCCACGCCGTTGTTCAACGCGAAGCAGGCGGCCGAGTAATACGGCACCCACGGGTCGGCGAAGCCCCACACCTTCGTGCGACCCGAAGGTTCACGACGAGTCAGAGCCTTTGCCGCATCCAGGAATTCGGCGTAGGACCAGGCGTCGTCCCAATGCGTCGGCGGCGTGATCCCGACTTCGTCGAACATCGCGCGGTTGTAGTACAGGAATACACCCGACCATTGCTCCGGCAGCGCGTACTGGCCACCGTGGTAGGCGAAGGTGTCATACATCGCCGGATAACTGTCGGCACGCAACGACGCCGCGTACTGCGGCTCCTTGTCCAACAGGGTATTCAGGTCGAGCAGGACACCGCGGTCGGCGAGACTCGCGTACAGCATCTCCCACGCCATCAGCACGTCAGGACATTTGCCGCCCGCGCAGTAGGTCATCATCTGCTGCAACGGGTCCGGGCCGGACAGGATGGTGCGAATCTTGATGTCGGGGTGCAGTTTCTGGAATTCGTCGATGATCTTCAGCCGCACCTTCGCTTCTTCCGGTCTGGCCTGGAAGAAGAAGGTGAGGGCGTCGTCATCGGTCGAGCAGGCCGTGGTCGACGCCAGCGGCGCGGCGAGAAGCGGTGCGGCCAATGCGGAACCCAGCAAACTTCTGCGGCTGATTCGGGCGGCGGGCGGACGCGGTTGCAGCACGGACTCCTTCGAAGCGGGTGTGTGGCTTCTTCGGTGGTACACCAGGGCAACGAGATTGCGACCCGGCAATGTGACACCTGTCACCATGAACAATATTTCACGTGCGCCGGTCACGGGTACGGAATCAACACGACGCCGCGCGGCGATCGGCTACGTTGATGACTGCTCGAGCAAGATCCTGCGTGTTTTACAGGGGAGTAGAAGCGATGGCGACCATCGAATACCTGCGGACCGACCCCGATCTGCCGCCCGTCGGCGTGGTCGATCGGTCACCGATCACACCCGCGAAGAAGGCGATCTTCGCGGCCATCGCGGTGGTCGGCGCTATCGCGTGGGTGATCCTCGCCGTCTCCCGCGGCGAGTCGGTGAATGCCGTGTGGATCGTGATCGCCGCGGTAGCGACCTACATCGTCGCCTACCGGTTCTACGCGCGCTTCATCGAACGCAAAATCGTCAAGCCGCGCGACGACTTGGCCACGCCCGCCGAGATTCTGGAGAACGGCAAGGACTTCATGCCGATGGACCGGCGGGTGCTCTACGGGCACCACTTCGCCGCCATCGCCGGTGCGGGTCCGCTGGTCGGCCCGGTACTCGCCGCGCAAATGGGTTACCTGCCCGGCACCATCTGGATCATCGTCGGCGTGGTGTTGGCCGGTGCCGTCCAGGACTACCTGGTGCTGTGGGTGTCGATGAAGCGTCGGGGCCGCAGCCTCGGCCAGATGGCGCGCGACGAACTCGGTGTTGTCGGCGGTTGGTCGGCGATCATCGGCATTCTCGTGATCATGATGATCCTGCTCGCGGTGCTCGCGCTGGTGGTCGTCAACGCGCTCGCCGACAGCCCGTGGGGTGTCTTCTCGATCGGCATGACCATCCCGATCGCCCTGTTCATGGGTATCTACCTGCGCTACATCCGGCCCGGCAAGGTCGGCGAGGTCTCCGCCATCGGTTTCGTGCTGCTGATCCTCGCGATCCTGTCCGGCGGCTGGGTCTCGGAAACCAGTTGGGGCGCCGACTGGTTCACTTTCTCCCCGGTCACCCTGTCGTGGCTGCTCATCGGCTACGGCTTCATCGCCTCGGTGCTTCCGGTGTGGTTGCTGCTCGCGCCGCGCGACTACCTGTCGACGTTCATGAAGGTCGGCACCATCGCCCTGCTCGCCGTCGGCATCCTGGTCACGCTGCCGGTGTTGAAGGCGCCCGCGGTGTCATCGTTCGCCGCGGCGGGTAACGGTCCCGCCTTCGCGGGCAGCCTGTTTCCGTTCCTGTTCATCACCATCGCCTGCGGCGCACTCTCGGGTTTCCACGCGCTCGTCTCCTCCGGCACCACCCCCAAGCTGTTGGAGAAGGAATCGCACACCACGATGATCGGCTACGGCGGCATGCTGATGGAGTCGTTCGTCGCGGTGATGGCGATCATCACCGCGTCGATCATCGATCAGCACCTGTACTTCGCGATCAACGCGCCAGCGGGGCTCACCGGTGGCACCGCGGCCAAGGCCGCCGAATACACCAACGGACTCGGTATCGCGGGACCACCCGCGACCGAAGCCGAATTAGCCAAGGCCGCAAGCGATGTCGGTGAGGCGAGCATCATCTCGCGCACCGGTGGCGCGCCGACGCTGGCGATCGGCATCGCCGAGGTGTTCCACAAATTCCTCGGCGGTGAGAGCCTCAAATCGTTCTGGTACCACTTCGCGATCATGTTCGAGGCGCTGTTCATCCTCACCACCATCGACGCGGGCACCCGGGTCGCGCGCTTCATGGTCTCGGATGCGCTCGGCAACTTCGGTGGCGCGGCACGCAAGTTCCGCGACCCGTCGTGGCGGGTCGGCGCCTGGGTGTGCTCGGCCGTGGTCGTGGCGGCGTGGGGGTCGATCCTGCTGATGGGTGTCACCGATCCACTCGGCGGCATCAACACGCTGTTCCCGCTGTTCGGCATCGCCAACCAGTTGCTCGCGGCGATGGCGCTGACGGTCGTTCTGGTGATCGTGGTGAAGAAGGGCCTGGTCAAATGGGCCTGGATCCCGGGCATTCCGTTGGTGTGGGACCTGCTGGTGACATTGACGGCATCGTGGCAGAAGATCTTCTCCGCCGACCCGAAGGTCGGCTACTGGCAGCAGCACAGCCTGTGCCAGACCGCGCAGGAAGCGGGCAAACTATGCCTGACCGCGAAGACACAGGAAGACATGTCCGCGATCGTGCGCAACACCTTCATCCAGGGCACCTTGTCGGTGGTGTTCGCGGCGCTCGTGGTGATCGTGACGATCGCGGGCGCGCTCGTCGCGTTCCGCGCGTGGCGCAGTGGCGTGGTCTCCGACACCGAGACGCCGGAGGAGCCCTCGAAGATCTTCGCGCCGAGTGGCCTGCTCGCCACCGCCGAGGAGAAGCAGGTGCAGCGCGAATGGGACGAGTTGATCGCCGAGGGCAAGGTACGAGCGCCCGGCGCGGCGCACGCGCAATGACCCCGATGAGCCTGCGCGGTGTGGCGCGCGCCTGCGCGAGCGGCGCGCGGGCGGGCGCGTGGTGGTTCAACGGCATTCTCGGCGGCGGCGATTATCAGCGCTACGTCGAGCACATGCGGCGCAACCATCCAGGCAGCGAGGTGGCGAGCGAGCGGACGTATTGGCGCGAACGCTACGCCGAGGCGGACGCGAATCCGGCCACGCGCTGCTGCTGAACGGTGGTGGCTGATTTCCGCTAGCGCGGCGGATGTTCAGCTGCCATTGTGGGTGTCGTGACCTTCACGACGTTGGACTTCGAGCAGTGCTATCGCGCTGTCTCGACCAGAGACGCACGATTCGACGGACAGTTCTTCACGGCGGTCAAGACCACCGGAATCTATTGTCGCCCCTCGTGTCCGGCGATCACACCGAAGCAGACCAACGTCTCGTTCCTACCCACCGCCGCCGCGGCGCAACAGGCGGGCTACCGCGCGTGCCGCCGCTGCCTGCCCGACGCGGCACCCGGCTCGCCACTGTGGAACACCCGCGCCGACCTGGCCGCGCGGGCGATGCGGCTGATCGGTGACGGCGTGATCGAACGCGGCGGAGTGCCCGCCCTCGCCGCAACGCTCGGCTACTCACAGCGGCAACTGACCAGGGTGCTCACCACCGAACTCGGTGCTGGCCCGCTCGCACTGGCCCGCGCGCATCGGGCACACACCGCGCGCTTGCTGATCCAGACCACGAACATGCCGATGTCCGACATCGCCTTCGCGGCGGGCTTCGCCAGCATTCGCCAGTTCAACGACACCGTGCGGGAGGTGTTCGTGGTGAGTCCCAGCGTCATGCGCGCGGAGGCCCAGCGCGCGGGCACCAAGCAACGGGTCGTCCCGGCGACCAACGGCTCCCTCACCCTGCGGCTGCCCTACCGTGCGCCGATCGATCGCGCCTGGTTGGAATGGTTCCTCGCCGCGCACGTGGCACCGGGCGTCGAACTGTGGGACAACAACACCTACACCCGCAACCTGCGCACCCCGCACGGACACACCACCGCGCGCCTGAGCTTCCAGCGCGACCATGTGCGCGCCGAACTGGCCATCACCGATATGCGCGATCTGGCACCGACCGTCGCTCGGCTGCGTCATCTCCTGGACCTCGACGCCGATCCGGTGGGGATCGACGAGGCGATCGGCGCGACGGAAAACCCTGGCGACCGACCCACCCTGCCGCCAGGCATCCGCGTGCCCGGCTGCCTGGACGGCCCGGAGTTGTTGCTGCGCACCATGATCGGACAACAGATCTCGGTGGCCGCCGCGGCCACCCACACCGCGCGGCTGGTCGCGGCACTCGGCGAGCGGGTGGAAGGCCCACTGCCGCTGCTGTTTCCGACACCCGAGGTGGTCGCCGAACGAGGCACCGAGGTGCTCACCGGTCCAGCGCGACGAGTCCGTTCGATCGTGCGCGCCGCCGAAGCGCTCGCCTCCGGTGATCTCGTGCTGCACCAGGGTAAACCCGCCGCCGAGTTGCGCGACGACCTCCTCGCCTTGGAAGGAGTCGGCCCCTGGACCGCCGACTACGTGACGATGCGGTTGCTCGCCGACCCGGATGTGCTGCTCGGCACCGATCTGGTGGTGCGCCAGGGCGCGACACTGCTCGGCGTCGACCTGGCCGACACCACACGGTGGGCGCCGTGGCGCTCGTATCTGTCCATGCACCTGTGGAAGGCCGCTCTCGCGGCGCGAAACACTCCGACCGAATCCATCGCGGCCGCGGCCGCCATCGCGAAAGCGGGGATCTCCGTATGACCACCACCGTTCGGCACGCCGACGTCGCCACCGTCGCGACCCCGCTCGGCCCGTTCACCACACTCACCGACACTGACGGCATGGTCCTGGCCTCCGGCTGGACCGGCGACGCCGAGAACCTGCGCACCCTCGTCCACGCCGCGTTGCGCCCGCAGGAATTGCGCCGCCGCGACGACCTCGGCGAGGTCACCCGCGCGGTCACCGCGTATCACGAAGGCGACCTGACGGCGATCGACACGATCCCGGTGCACCAGCGTTCCGGCGAATTCCTCACCCACGCCTGGGATGTGCTGCGCAAGGTACCCGCGGGCAGCCCACTCACCTACACCGAATTCGCCGCCGTCGCCGGCCGCCCCCAGGCCACCCGCGCCGCCGCCAACGCCTGCGCCCGCAACGCCGCGGCCCTGTTCGTCCCCTGCCACCGCATCCTGCGCATCGGCGGCGCCCTCGGCGGTTTTCGCTGGGGCTTGCCCGCCAAGCGATGGTTGCTCGAGCACGAGGGGTGAGCAGCGTCGAGCCCGTGATTGCCACGCGCGGCGTCCGTGCTTCCACAAACTCGCTCGTCGGACAAATACGGTGGGTGAGGATCGCCGTTCGCCGGGTGCCGCTCAGGCCACAGTGGCACGCAGGTGTGAGCCTTGGCGACCGCGCAGGACGTGTAGGCGGCTCGGGATGCGTTGGCGCATCTCGTCGACGTGGCTGACGACGCCGACCACCCTGCCGTTCTCACGCAGTTCGTCGAGTACGCCCATCACCGCGTCGAGGGTGTCGGCGTCCAGACTGCCGAAGCCCTCGTCGATGAAGAGGGTGTCGAGCATGACGCCACCGGATTCGGCGGCCACCGTGTCGGCCAGGCCGAGCGCCAAAGCGAGTGCCGCCATGAAGGTTTCACCGCCGGAGAGGGTTTTCGCCGGACGCACGAGGCCGGTGTAGTCGTCGCGGATGTCCAGGCCGAGGCCGCCGCGACGGCCACGTGGTCCCGCCCGATCGGAGTGAACGAATTCGTAACGGCTACCGGACATTCGACGCAACCGCACCGACCCCGCTTGCGCGACTTCCTCCAGTCGAGCGGCAAGGACGTAGGAGCGCAACGACATACGGCGATTGTTCGCGCCACGGCCGGCGACCACGTCGGCCAAACCGTCCAGCTCCTCGAATACGCGCTGCGCGGGCTCGATACGCTCCACAGCCGCCCACAGTTGGCCGGTAAGGCCCTCCAACTGATTCACCCGCCGCTTCGCCTCGGCATGGACGGCGACAGCCTCGTCCAATCGCGTGCGCGCCTGCGCGAGGGCCGCGTCTACCTCGGCCGCATCGTCGGGTTCGGTGTCCGCCGCCGCCCGCACTTCGGGCTCGGACAGCACCGCTTTCGCCGCGGAATACGCGCTCTCGGCGGCCGCGAGCACGGCCTCGATCTCTTCCTGCCGCGCCGAGGAACGCGCCGCGTCGGCGACGAGTTTCGCGTACGCGCCCAGCCGCTCGACCGCTGCTTCTATGCGGGCGGCATCGTCGGGAGCAGCGGCGTTATCGTCCTGCGTCGCAGTGGGATTGTCGGACATGCTCTCGGAGTCCCAGACCCAACCCGCCCCTTCCTCGATGACGAAACCCGCTGTCCGCGCGAGGTTCGCCACCCGAGCGGCGACCGAGGACACTCGCGCGTGCGCATTCAGCACGTGCGAGCGCGCCGCACGCAACGCTGTCGCCTCCGCGATCATCGCCTCGAGGCGAGCCGCCCTGCGCTCGATCACACCGTCGGCACCGGCGGCCGCGCGCAGCCGCTGCGTGAGCTCGGCCAACCGCGCCGTGCCCGTCGCGATCTCGGCGGCGACCGCACCGCGCCGACTCTCCAGCTCGCGCGCCTCGTCGTGCAGGCGGGACTCGTCGGCACGCAACCGGGTGAGCTCACCATCCCGCTGGTCGAGCAGACCCGCGAGATCCCTGGTGTCCTGGTAACTGTCGGCGACCCGGTTCAGCTCCCTGGTCAGCTGCGTCATGTCGCTATCCCCGCCGCGCGCGGACAATGCCTCGATCTCCCGTTCCAAGGCCGACAGACGCGCCTGCACCCGATCGCGGGCCGCCTCCGCGGCACGCTCGGCCTCGACGGCGACGTCCTCGGTTTCCTTGGCGACAGCGGTCGCGGCGACCTCGGCCGGAGCCGGGTGCTCGACGCAACCGCATACCGCACAGGGCATTCCGGCGTCGAGCTGACCGGCGAGTTCGGCCGCCATCCCCGCCAACCTGCGCTCACGCAGGTCGAGCACACGCTCCTTGGCATCGTTGTGTACCGCGCGGGCGGACTCGAGTTCGTTGGTCGTCCGGTCGTGATCGTTTCTGCGCGCGGCCAATTCGACGGCCGCCGTGGCGGAGCTCTGCAACCGTTCGCGCTCGGCCGCGATCGACGGCAAGGTCGTGGCCGCGGTACGCGCCTGCTGTAACGCCGCCTCGGCCGCGGTGAGTGCGGCGGGCAACCGGTCGCGTCGTTCGGCGAGCTGTGCCCCGCGCGCGGTGAGCTTCTCGTCCTCGACGCGCCACGTGGCCAAGTCCGCGGCGAGCCGATCCGCCGCCGCGGCATCCGCTCGGACCTCGTCCAGCACGCCGACCTGACCGCTCCACTTCCGAACAGCGGCGTCCAGATCCGCGTCCGGGTGCACCAACGGCACGTCGGAATCGGCGTTCACCAGCCGCGCGCCCGCGAGATCCGCGCCAGCGGGCTCCAGCAGCAGCGCCGCCAATCGCGCTGCCGCCGATCGGGATTCCTCCTCGCGCCGGCGCCCCTCGCGCACCTCGTCCCGCGCCTCGTCCAATGCCACAGCCACCGGTTGCGCCCGCCGGGCCGTCTCCAGCTCCGACCGCAGTGCCGTGCGCCGATCCGCCCCGGCGTCGTATTCGGCGAGCTGTGCCGTGGCCACCGCCCTGCGCCTGCGCAACTCCCGCAGCTGACGTTGCCGTTCGCCGCGCGCGTAGGCCGCCTCCGAATCCGCCTTGCGCCGCCCGACTTCGGTCGTGGCCTCGGTCAGGTCGGTTCGTGCGGTGGCGAGCAGCTGCTGCGACCAGTTCACCGCTTCCAGCGGGCCAACGGTCTCGGTGGCCGGCTCACCCGCGGCGATGGTCACCTGCCCGACCAGACGGTCGATCGCTTGCTTCTGCGACTCCAACTCCGCCGCCGAGGCCCGACGACGATCCGCCAACCACGTTTCGGCGGTGCCGAAACGTTCGGTGTCGAAGAGCTTTTCCAGCAGCTTCTCGCGTTCCTCGTTCTCGGCGCGCAGAAAGCGCGCGAAATCGCCCTGCGGCAGCAACACCACCTGGAAGAACTGGTCGGCGCTCATCCCGAGCAGACGCACGATCTCGGTACCGATATCGGGCAGCCGCGAAAGGTTCTGGCCGTGGCCGTCCAACCAGGCCAGTGTCGCCTTCGCGTTCTCTTTGCGGGTGCCGTCGCCACGCAGCTTGGGTCGCTCGAATTCCGGTGTCCGGGTGAGCCGTAGCCGTCGGCCGCCGAGCGTGGCCTCCAGGGTCACCTGCGGCGGTGTCTGTGGCGGCGCGTGGTCGGAATGCAACCGCTTGTCCCCCCGTGCGCCGGGCACCTTGCCGTAGAGCGCGAAGGCGATCGCGTCGAGCACCGTGGTCTTGCCCGCCCCGGTCTGCCCGTGTAGCAGGAAAAGCCCGTCGGCACCGAGCGCGTCGAAATCGATCGCCGTGGTTTCGGCGAACGGCCCGAACGCCGTCATTTCCAATCGGTGCAGCTTCATCTCACCAACCGGTGCCTGCGCCGCGCAACCGAGTCGATCACGGCGCCAGGATATCTGGTTACGGCCGAGGCGGTCACGCCGTCAGCTCGTCGGCGTCGGCGAAACCGGCACCCGCCACGGTGACCTGGTCGGGTTCGGCGACCGCCGCCGCGAGCGCGCGCTCCAACCACACCACCTCGTCGTCGCTCGGCTCGCCACGCACATCGGCCAGAAAGCTCTGTGCCACCTCGATATCGCGGCGTCCGTGCACCCGTTCACGATAGTGCAACTCCGGATTGCTCTCGGGACGAATCCATTCCACGTGCACCGCGTGCGGGAATCGTTCCCGCAGCTTGCGCATGGGATCCACCGGGCGGGTGTCGTCGGTGAGCACAGCCGACACGTAATCGGCCTCGTGGTCGGCGTATACCGGCTCGGCGCACAGTTGTTCGAGCGTCCCGGTGAGTGTGCTCAGGCCGCGCACCACGGGCACATCCCTGCGTCGCACCGACGTCAGCCCCTCGGCGTCGAAGTCGATGATCCATACGGCCTTACGGTGTGAGCTCTCGCCGAACGAATACGGCAGCGGAGAACCGCTGTAGCGCACCGACTCCGCGAGTGTTTGTGGCGAATGCAAGTGGCCCAGCGCCACGTAGTCGATGCCGTCGAAGGCCGACAACGGCACCGTCTCCACTCCCCCGACCGAGATCGTGCGCTCCGAGCCGGTGGCTGTCGCACCCACGACAAAGGCGTGCGCGAGCACCACCGTGCGTGTTCCTGCCCGGCGCGCGATGTCGGCGCGGATCCTGCCCATCGCCGCGTCCAGGATGTCGGCGTGCGAACGAGCCTGCGGTACCTCGAGTTCGGCGCGGGTGATCTCCGGCTCCAGATACGGGATGCCGTAGCAGGCGATCTCACCGTGTTCGTCGGACAAGACGATCGGCCGGTCGACGTCGGCGACCGTGGTGCGCAGGTGCAATCCACCCGCGGCGGCGAAACTCGCTCCCGCGCCGAGCCGGGCGGGTGAATCATGGTTGCCCGAGGTCGCGACGATCTTCGCGCCCGCGGCGTGGATGGCCTCGAATCCTCGGTTGCACACCGCGATCGCGTCGGCACTGGGAATGGAGCGGTCGTACACATCGCCGGGGAGCAGCACCACGTCGACGGATTCCTCCCGCACCATGTCCGCGATCGCCGCGAGTGCGCGCGCTTGATCGGCAAGCAGATCGACCCCGTGAAAGGTGCGCCCGATGTGCCAGTCCGACGTGTGCAGCATCCGCATGTCGCGAAACCTAGGCGAGCCCACCGACACAATTCAATTGCCGCGCCCGCCGTGTCGGAGTATCCGCGAATGACGCGGCGTGTCGTGGGGCGTGTCCGTGAGCGCATGGACTATGTTGCGCGACCCGAAGACTCGCGGCCAGGACGGGGCCGGGACACACCGCGCCGGATTGTCCGAAATAGCTCGAACCCCTTCTCGGTGATCCACACAACCGGACGAGCACCCACCGCATCACCCCGGAGCGCGCGAAACGCCGACACCGTGCACCGCCGCACCCGGAATTCGGTGGGCGAGAGCGAGCGGCTATACCTCGAGCGTGCGGGCCTACATCATGCCAACCGACCTCGATCGTTATCGGCATCGGCCCTGCCGTAACACAACCGACCACGTTGACGGTTAGTGTTCAATACGTGGCTGCTTCCCAACGTCTGCAATCCAGGGTGCCCGCGCCGCAGCGTTCGATCGTTCCGACGGTGCCGGGTCTCCCGGTGGCCGCGGCGGTCTCGATCGCCGTCGTCTGCACGATTCTGGGGTTCTCGATCGACCTGCTCGGTGGCGGTTCCGACCTGACGGGCGCCTTCGCGACGTTGTATGTCCTCGGATGTGTGGTCGCGGTCTGCGTCGTGCGATACCGCGGATTGTTCAGCACCCTGGTGCTGCCGCCGCTGTTGTTGTTCCTCGCGGTCCCCTTGGCTTACGAGTGGTTGACCGGACACACCTCGACCTCGATCAAGGACATCCTGCTCAATCTCGCCATCCCGCTGGTGAACCGTTTCCCGGTGATGATGCTCGCGACCATGCTCGTGCTACTCGTCGGCGGTATTCGCGTGCTGATGGAACGCCGCGAGAAAGCCGCAGCGGAGCAGAGCGGCCGACCGCGCCGCAGCGAGACATTGAGTCGCGCGGCAGCAAAGCGCAAGCCCGAACGCACCCTCGGCCCCACCAAGCCGACTTCGGCCAGTGCGGCGCGGCGCCGCCCACGCCGTTCCGCCAAGGAAAGCGACGACTTCGACCAGGACGAGACACCCGCGCGAACCGGTCGGCGCGCTGCCGCCAAGGTCGCTGACGCCCCACCACGCGTAGCCACACCGGCCCGCGCACGCGAAGGCACACGGACGCCGACTCGTTCCGGATCCAGGCCGCCGGCGGGCGCCATGCCACGCGGCGAAGGCCGCCCACCCACCGGTGCGATGCCACGCGGCGAAGGCCGCCCACCGGCCGGAGCCAAACCACGCGGGGACGGCCGTCAGCCCACCGGTGCGATGCCACGCGGCGAGGGCCGCCCACCCGCTGGCGCGATGCCACGCGGCGAGGGCCGCCCACCGGCCGCCGCCCGGCCACGCGCTGACGGTCGCCAGCCGACGGGCGCCATGCCGCGCGGCGAAGCACCTCGCCGCCGCAACGACCCGCCCCACCCGCAACCCAATGTCCGCTACCGCGACCGTGATTCGGGCCGTGGCGACCGTCGCAGGCCGGAAAACCTATAAAGCTCGCGCGCACGTTTCACTGCCTGAACACCATTTCGCCAACCCCACTGCGCCGAAACACCCGAGAGTCACCCGAGCACACACGTTCCCGCCCTCGTCTCCGACTGCTGGCCAAGCGCCGCCGCAGTCCAAGTCAGTGAAACGCTCGGTTCCAGAGCGAGCGATACTGCGCCTCCAATCCGAATGGACAACGGCAAGCAGTCCGCGATCCCCAAGATCAACAGGACACGGGCGTGGGGAATGCCCCACGGTGACACCATTGAGTCCTGGTGATCTTGATTCCCCCGTTTGGTGGCTTTGTGTGTGGATCGTGCTAACTAGTCGCGAGCCGGGCGTAATTCCCTCGGCAACGCGAATACCAACGTCTCGTTCGCGGTTGTCACCGACTGCACCTCGCCGTAACCGTGTTCGGCGAGCAGGTCGAGCACGCCGCGCACCAGAATCTCGGGGACCGAGGCGCCGGAGGTGATGCCGACCGTGCGCACCCCGTCCAGCCAGCCGAGATCCACCTCACGGGAGTAGTCCACCAGGTGCGCGTCCCGCGCGCCCGCGTTCAGCGCGACCTCCACCAGCCGCACCGAGTTGGAGGAGTTGCGCGAGCCGACCACGATCACCAGATCGCATTCCGGTGCCATCGCCTTCACCGCGACCTGACGGTTCTGGGTGGCGTAGCAGATGTCGTCGCTCGGCGGATCCTGCAAACCGGGGAAGCGTTGACGCAGCCGGTGCACGGTCTCCATCGTCTCGTCGACGCTCAGGGTGGTCTGCGACAGCCACACCACCTTGGACTCGTCGCGCACGGTCACCTTGTCCGCCGAATCGGGACCGTCGACCAGTTGCACGTGCTCGGGCGCCTCGCCCGCGGTGCCTTCGACTTCCTCGTGGCCTTCGTGGCCGATCAGCAGAATGTCGTAGTCCTGCTTGGCGAAGCGCTTGGCTTCCTGGTGCACCTTGGTGACCAACGGGCAGGTCGCGTCGATGGCGTGCAGGTTGCGGCTGGCCGCGGACTCGTGCACGGTCGGCGCGACACCGTGCGCGGAGAACACCACGACCGAGCCTTCGGGCACCTCATGGGTCTCGTCGACGAACACGACACCGCGTTCGCGCAGCGTCTCGACAACGTGGCGGTTGTGCACGATCTCCTTGCGCACGTAGATCGGCGCACCGTGCTTCTCCAGCGTCTTCTCCACCGTTTCCACCGCACGATCGACACCGGCGCAATAGCCGCGCGGTTCGGCGAGCAGCACGCGCTTACCGGCACCGGGCTCGGCGGTCGTGGTGCCCGCCGAGCGAGCGATTCCGACGTTCAGGGGTATGGCCGAGGACATGACGACCAGCTTACGTGCGCATCGCGGCTGTCGTCTCGGCGCGGCATGGTAAGTACCGTCACCGCTGCCGCCGCCGGGTCGGGCGATCGCCACCTCGAAGCCCGGCTCCATGCGGCGAATCCGCCGGATTCGAGACGATGACACTTTCGTGTTTGCAGAGCACGCCATTTCGGGCAGGCTAGGACCATGTTTCGACCACCGTTTTTGGCCCGGGTTGCCGCCGGTGCCGCCGTATACGCGCTCGAAGAGACCCGCCGCTTACCCGCGACCGCGGTTCGTCTCCCGATCACCGCGGTCAGCCAGCTGCTGCAAACCTCCATGCACCTCCAACAATTCGTGACGAGTCTCGCGCTCAAGGGCGACACGGTCTTCGATCGACTGGCGCCCACGGAGGATCAGCCGGAGTGGGCGACCTTCGACGAGGACGAAGACAACGCCGCCGACCCGAACGCCACGGCGCGGGCCAGCCGGTTCGACCTGTACACCGCCGACGAGCCCGAGCCGGAAACGGCGAAGTTCCACGGTGCCACGCCGGTGCTGGCCGCGGTCGCCGACGAACCGGTCGCCGACGAACCGGCGACCGATCGCCCGCAGAGCACGCCGAGCGTCGAGGAGGTCGCCGAGCCCGAGGTCGCCACCCGCTACGATTACGCGGATATGACACTGGCCCAGTTGCGCGCCCGCCTGCGCATGCTGACCCTCGACGACCTCGCCGCCCTGCTCGACTACGAGCAGCGCACCAGGGCCAGGGCGCCGTTCGTGACCATGCTGACGAATCGGATCGCCACCGTGCAGGCACAGTGACCGAATCCCGCACCCCGCACTCGTCGACGGTTGGCCGGAACGAGTCCGGCCAACCGGCAGCGACCGCACGGCCCGACGACCGTTCCGCCGCAACGACTTCGACCCCGTCGAACTCCGCGGAGCACCCGTTTCCCGTGCGTTCGGTCGCCGTCAAGGTCGCGCAGTGGATCGACCGGCTCGGCAGCATCTGGGTGGAGGGGCAGATCACGCAGATCAATCTGCGCCCTGGCACCCGTACGGCGTTCCTGGTCTTGCGCGATACCTCCGCGGACATGTCGCTGTCGGTGACGTGCGATCCCGGCCTTATCCGCTCGTCGCCGATCCCGCTGCACGAGGGCAGCAGGGTGGTGGTGTTCGGCAAGCTCTCGTTCTATACCGGGCGCGGCACATTGTCGTTGCGCGCGTTGGAGATCCGACCGGTCGGTGTCGGCGAACTGCTGGCCAGGATCGAACGCCTCAAGGCGCTGCTCGCCGCCGAAGGATTGTTCGACACCAGACTCAAGCGGCCCGTTCCGTTTCTGCCTTCGACCGTCGGTCTGATCACCGGTCGAGCCAGCGCCGCCGAACGCGATGTCTGCACGGTAGCTGAAAATCGTTGGCCCGCAGTTCGTTTCAAGATCCACAATACGGCGGTACAGGGCCCGACCGCGGTAGCTCAGATCGTGCGCGCGATCGCCGACCTCGACGCCGACCCCGACGTGGACGTCGTCGTGCTGGCCAGAGGCGGCGGCAGCGTCGAGGATCTACTCCCGTTCTCCGACGAAGCGCTGTGTCGCGCCATCGTCGCGGCCACCACCCCCATCGTCAGCGCGATCGGGCACGAGCCCGACAGCCCGCTGTGCGATCTCGTCGCCGACGTGCGCGCCGCGACCCCCACCGACGCCGCCAAGCGCCTGGTACCCGACGCGGCCGCCGAGTCCGCGGGCGTGCGCGAATTGCGCGAACGCTCGGCGGCGGCGCTGCGCGGCTGGGTGCAACGCGAAACCCACGCGCTGAACCAGTTGCGGTCGCGCCCGGTGCTCGCCGATCCGCTACGCGAACTCGGCCACCGGCATGACGAAGTGGCCAGGCTGCGCGCTTCGGCGCAGCGTTGCGTCGAGCAGTTCGTCCGCACCGAGGCCATCGCGACCAGGCATTTGCGCGAGAAACTCACCGCAGTGGGCCCGGCGGCGACCATGGCGCGCGGCTACGCTGTTGTGCAGCGTGTCAATGGCACCGAACGACAGGTGGTGCGGTCGATCGAGGATGCGCCGACCGGCAGTCAGCTGCGGGTACGCGTTGCCGACGGCGCGCTCGACGCCGCCGTGCTCGGCGCCAAGGCACTGGGTCGCTCGAAGCGCCCTGCCACCGACAAGACCGACGACACCGACGCAGGGAGGAACTGACCGTGGCCGCATCCGGGAAGACCACCGACACCGAAACGGCACCCGAGCTGGCCGAGATCGCCACCTTCGGTTACGAGCGCGCCCGCGACGAACTGGTCAATGTGGTGAAGATGCTGGAGCAGGGCGGCATGGACCTCGACGACTCACTGGCACTGTGGGAGCGCGGCGAGGCACTGGCCAGCCGGTGCGAGGAACATCTCGCCGGTGCGCGCGAACGCGTCGAGAACGTCCTCACCCGCACCGAAGAGTCCGACGACGCATGACCCGCATCCGGCGCGCGACCCCCGACATCCACACCGACGACATCGCGCGCAGCCGCGAGTTCTATCGGCAACTCGGTTTCGAGGAGGCGATGGATCTCGGCTGGGTGGTCACGATGGTGTCGCCGACCAATCCCACCGCCCAGGTGCTGCTGGTCAGCCGCGATGCCGAACAGCCGAGTCCGAACATGAGCGTCGAGGTAGACGACGTCGACGCCGTGTACGCGGCCATGACCGCCGCCGACGCCGACATCGTCTACCCCCTGCGCGACGAGCAGTGGGGCGTGCGCAGGTTCTTCGTCCGCGATCCGAGCGGCACCATCGTCAATGTGGTCAGCCACAGCTGATCCGGCTCGCGGTCAGACGTAAGACCCGCGGCCCCAAGCGCATACCCGCGGCACGGCGGTCGGCGGGGTCCGCACCACTCTCGTAGTCCGTGATCGAAGCACGGATAGTCGCGGCAAGCGTCGCCGTTTCGCTCTCGATCGCCCCGGCCGCGATCACACCGCGTCCCATACCCGACACCACAGCACACGAGGTCAGCGCAGGCGCCCGGCTTCAATTCGAGCACAACGCGGCGCCGTGCGCTGAGAGCCGAGGCGAGCCGTCACCAATCCACTCTCGGCCGACACAACCGCGATCGCACCACATCTCACCCCGACACCACTCACACGACGTCGGCGCAGGCAGCCAACTTCAACCCGAGCACACACAGCGCCGCACCAGCAATAGCAGTTCGCGACCAGAGACTACTTCCGCAAAGGCTCAGCCGCGTCGATCGCCCGCGCCAACGTGTCGAACGCCGCGTGGTCGCCGGCGCCGGTGATCAGCACCCGCGTGCCACCGAGATCGGCGATCCAGGCCGTTTCCTCGCCCTTGTCGGAGTAGACAACCCACTTCCGGTCGCCGATCTGCTCGACACCGGAGGCGTAGCGCGAGTCGAGCACGAACCGCGCCAGGCCCTCCTCGCTGGCACTGCTCTGACTGAAGCGCATGTAGGTGTCCTGGTGGGTGACATACCCGACGGTGCTCACGGGTCCGCCCCCGGTGCCGCTGATGTTCTCCCTGCTGCCGGAGTTCGGTGTCCACTCGGCGGGCACGGCGGGGTCGCGGATCGGGAAGTCCAGGGTGTGCGCGTCCGACTTCAGCGCCGTGTGCACATCGAATTTCGGAATCTGGCCCTGCGTCGGACCATTTCCGGCGAAGCTGCACTGGCTGGCCAGGCCCGCGAAGACGACGGCGATCAGCACCAACGGGATCAGCGACCAGAACAGGTCGCGGTAGTCGTTGAGGATGCGCGGCTTCGGGGAGGACACGCCCCCAGTATCCACTCGGCGCACGGCCGTTCCTGGTGCGGGCCCCATGCGTGCACGGACCCGCCGGTCCGAAATGAGACAATCCTCCGGCAAGCACCGACCCACAGGAGGCACCCCGCAATGACGGCATCTTCTTCGAAACCGAGCCGCCGCGAGGCGCCCGACCGCAACCTCGCACTCGAACTGGTCCGCGTCACCGAGGCCGGTGCGATGGCCGGGGGCCGCTGGGTCGGTCGCGGTGACAAAGAAGGGGGCGACGGCGCGGCTGTCGATGCCATGCGTCAGCTGGTCAACTCGGTGTCGATGCGCGGCACCGTCGTCATCGGCGAGGGCGAGAAGGACGAGGCGCCCATGCTTTTCAACGGCGAATCGGTGGGTGACGGCACCGGCCCCGAGGTCGACTTCGCCGTCGACCCGATCGACGGGACCACGCTGATGTCGAAGGGTTCGCCCGGAGCCATCGCGGTATTGGCCGTCGCCGAGCGCGGCGCGATGTTCGACCCGTCCGCGGTGTTCTACATGAAGAAGATCGCCGTCGGACCGGACGCCGCCGATGTGATCGATATCTCGGCGCCGATCGGTGAGAACATCCGCAGGGTCGCCAAGGCCAAGAGCTCCTCGGTCTCCGACCTGACCGTGTGCATTCTCGACCGGCCTCGGCACGCCGAGTTGATCCAAGAGGTGCGCGACGCGGGCGCGCGAATCCGGCTGATCTCCGACGGTGACGTCGCCGGTGCGATCGCCGCGGCCCGCCCCGAGTCCGGCACCGACATCCTGGTCGGCACCGGCGGCACTCCGGAGGGCATCATCGCCGCGGCCGCGATTCGCTGTCTCGGCGGGGAATTGCAGGCCACCCTCGCCCCTACCGACGACGCCGAGCGCCAGAAGGCGATCGACGCCGGGCACGATCTCGACCGGGTCCTCACCACCGTCGACCTGGTCTCCGGTGAGAACGTCTTCTTCTGTGCCACCGGCGTCACCGACGGCGACCTGCTGCGCGGTGTGCGCTACTACGGCGGCGGGGCGTCCACCCAGTCGATCGTGATGCGGTCGAAGTCGGGGACAGTCAGGATGATCGACGCCTACCACCGGCTCACCAAGCTGCGCGAATACTCGTCGGTCGACTTCGACGGCGACGAGCAGGCGGCGGCGCCGCTGCCCTAGCGGCACAACGCAATCGCGCCGGGGCGCCGGGCCCGCTTCGTGGCCCGGCGGGCGCGCAAAGTGTGCTCGATGCCTCGCGCGCGCTCGCCCCACAAGCTTCTCCCGCGGCATATGGTCGAAAACATGACGGAGGAGACGCAGCAGTATCGGATCGAGCACGACACCATGGGCGAAGTTCGGGTACCCGCCGACGCCTTGTGGCGGGCGCAGACCCAGCGTGCCGTGGAGAATTTCCCGATCAGCGGACGGGGTCTGGACCGGGCGCAGATTCGCGCGCTCGGCCTGCTCAAGGCCGCGTGCGCGACGGTCAATCGCGACCTCGGCCTGCTCGATGCCGAGAAGGCCGAGGCCATCGTCGCGGCGGCCGGTGAGATCGCCGACGGCAAGCATGACGACCAGTTCCCGATCGATGTGTTCCAGACCGGTTCCGGCACCAGCTCGAACATGAACGCCAACGAGGTCATCGCCTCGATCGCCAAAGCCAACGGTGTCACCGTGCACCCTAACGACGACGTGAACTTGTCCCAGTCGTCCAACGACACCTTCCCCACCGCAACGCATCTCGCCGCCGCGGAAGCGTTCGTCAAGGATCTGATTCCGGCGCTCGACCATCTGCGTCTTGCCCTGCTCGACAAGTCCACCGAGTGGCGCACCGTGGTGAAGTCGGGTCGCACACACCTGATGGACGCCGTTCCGGTGACCCTCGGCCAGGAGTTCGGCGGCTACACCCGCCAGATCGCCGCGGGTATCGAGCGCGCGACCGCCGTATTGCCTCGCCTCGGTGAGCTGCCGATCGGCGGCACCGCGGTCGGCACCGGGCTGAACGCGCCGGACGGTTTCGGCGGACGGGTCGTCACCGAACTCGTGCGCTCCACCGGAATCGACACGCTACTCGAGGCCGAGGACCATTTCGAGGCGCAGGCCGCCCGCGACGGACTCGTCGAGGCCTCCGGCGCGCTGCGCACCATCGCAGTCAGCCTCACCAAGATCGCCAACGACATCAGGTGGATGGGTTCGGGCCCGCTGACCGGCCTCGGCGAGCTGCGACTGCCGGATCTGCAGCCGGGCAGCTCGATCATGCCAGGTAAGGTCAATCCTGTTCTGCCGGAAGCGGTTACCCAGGTGGCGGCGCAGGTGATCGGCAACGACGCGACCGTCGCGTTCGCCGGTGCCGGCGGCCATTTCGAGCTCAATGTCTACATTCCGGTGCTGGCACGCAACTTGCTGGAGTCGATTCGATTGCTGGCCAACGTTTCTCGGCTCTTCGCCGATCGTTGTGTTCGGGGTCTCGAAGCCAACGTCGAGCACTTGCGCACCCAGGCCGAGTCCTCCCCCTCGATCGTGACCCCGCTGAATTCGGCGATCGGCTACGAGGAGGCGGCGGCCGTCGCGAAAGAGGCGTTGAAGGAAAAGAAGACGATCCGACAGACCGTCATCGACCGTGGCCTGATCGGCGAGAAACTCACCGAGGAAGAACTCGATCGCCGCCTCGATGTGTTGTCGATGGCGAAGGTCGACGAAGCGAAATAATTCCCCGCCCGGCGCCGCAACAGCCGAGCGCCACGTTGGACACCCTCTTCCTACTCCAACGTGGCGCTCGGCCGTGGGCCCACACGAGGTGGACGCCCGTTAAATCGGCCCTGGTCGACCGCTGTTACACCGACCGTTGCCACTCTGATCCGACCACGGACCGCCGCCGATCACGTGCCATGACCGGCCGAAAATCCCCCGCCGCGATCTCGCTGACGCACCGGGGGAAGTTCGGACTCGTCGGGTTCAGTCGCGCAGGCGAGCCAGTTCTTCGCGCGCCTGCTCACCGTCGGCACCGAGGTCGGTGCGGGTGAATACATTCCACCGCCGCAACAGCGGGGCGAAGACCAGCTTGTCCTCGTCGGCGCGGTTGTAGATGCCCGCTTCGGCCAGTACGTCGTCGCTGCTGCGGCCGTCGGCCAGCGTCAGCGAAGGCACCCGGAAATCGGCGATCCGGTCGGCGATGGCCCGCACCGTCTGATCGGGCGCGAGGTCGAGCGCCGCGGCGACGAGGTCGGCGAAGAACGTCGACTGCAGTTCGTCGTCCAGCGCGATGCGGTCGGCGATCGCGGTGACGAGCGGGTTCTCGCCGAGTGCCGCGATATTGCGATGCCGGATGGCCGAGGCCGCCTCTTCGAAGGTGCAGGTGGCGAGCACATCGAGCAGGTGAAGGGCCGGACGACGGAAGCCTGCCGTCATGTGGTCCATTCGCCGCCGCTCCAGGTCCACCGGGTCCACCGACCTGGTGACCATGAGGTAGTTGCGGAGCGTGATCTCGTGGCGGTTCTCTTCCGCGGTCCACCGGCCGACCCAACGCCACCACGGACCGGTGCGCAGGTACTTGCCCAGCTCCCGGTGGTAGGAGGGCAGGTTGTCGGCGATCAGCACGCTGACGGTGAGCGCGAGCTTCGCGGTCTCGCTCAGCTCGGATTGCGAAGGGTCCCAGTCGGTTCCGCCGAGAAACGCGAAGTTGGACCCGTCGTCCCACGGCACGTAGTCCTGCGGCTGCCACCCGTCGGCGGCGTCGATGTGACGGCGCAGGTTCAATTCCACGTCCATCGCGAGGGATTCGAGTAACTCGCGGTCGGTCATAAGAGTGTGCACCTGAGACAACCTAGCGGTTCGGCCCGCGGCGCGGGGAGTCGAGTACGGCACTGGGCTCGAGCTTGTGAGACCTCACAGACCAGGGACTATCCCGGAAATCGAGGCACAGGACAGACCACGGCCCTCCGTGGACGGCGCGAAGCACCGTCCACGGAGGGCCGGAGAGCGTATTACTTGGGGGTGACGGTCGTCTGACCGTCGACCCAGGTGATGGTTCCACCGGTGAAGTCGCTCTGCTTGCCGCCCTGGATGTCCTGCTCGTCGCTGGTCGGGTAACCGAGCTCGCCGCTGGCGCCGCCGTTCTCTTCCCACGCCTTGCGGATCTCGCCCCAGACGATGTGCGGCTCGCCTTCCTTGGGCTCGTAGATCGTGCCGCCGGTGAAGTCCTGGAACTTGCCGTCCTCGGGGGCGCTCTCCTCCGCTTGCAGCGGTGCGCCGAGGGTGCCCTCGGGGCCGCCGCTGCCCACGTACTTCTCGTAGATGCCGCCGGAGACGGTGATCTCCTCGCCGTTCGGCGTGGCGACCTTCGTTTCCTGGCCGGCTTCGGCCCCGGAGGTCGACGTGGCGCTCTCGCCACTGGCCCCGGACTCGGTCGGCGTTTCCGCGCCATTGGTGGCGCTCTCTGCCGCACCGCCGACGGCGCTGGTGGCGGAGCCGACGGCGTCGCTGGCCGGGTTGTCGTTGTCGTCACTGCAGCCGATGGCGACCAGCGCGGCCGCGGCGATCAATGCGGTAAATCCAGCCGTACGTCGAGCGAAGTGGTGCATTTCCATCCTCCCGAAAGGTGGCTACCAAGGGGACGGCACCGACCAGGTGCCGTCTGGTGCAGGATAAGGCCGATGCAGGGCAACGGCCCAGCGAATCGAAAAAGAACACGCTAGGCCGTTGCCGAACACCATATCGTTGCGAATATTACCCGTTTTACAGGCGAGTAAAACGCACGCTGGACAATTGCGCCCCTTAGGAAGTGGGGCCGTACTCCTCCAACATCTCGGTAACCAGAGCCGCGATTGGCGAGCGTTCGCTCCGCGTCAAGGTGATGTGTGCGAAAAGTGGGTGCCCCTTGAGCTTTTCGATCACCGCGGCGACACCGTCGTGCCGCCCGACGCGCAGATTGTCGCGCTGGGCCACATCATGGGTCAGCACGACCCGCGACCCCGCGCCCAACCGACTCAGCACAGTGAGCAGCACATTGCGTTCCAGCGACTGCGCCTCGTCCACGATCACGAAGGAATCGTGCAGCGACCGACCCCGAATGTGGGTCAGCGGCAACACTTCCAACATGTCGCGGGCGAGCACCTCCTCCAACACCTCACGGCTGGCGAGCCCGTCGAGAGTGTCGAAGACGGCCTGCGCCCACGGCCCCATCTTCTCGCTCTCACTGCCGGGCAGATAACCGAGTTCCTGGCCGCCGACCGCGTACAACGGACGGAAGACCACCACCTTGCGCTGGGCGCGCCGCTCCAGCACCGCTTCGAGACCGGCGGTCAACGCGAGCGCGGATTTGCCGGTACCCGCCCGCCCACCGAGCGAGACGATCCCCACGCTCTCGTCCAGCAGCAGGTCCAACGCGATGCGCTGTTCGGCGGAACGACCGTGCAGGCCGAACGCCTCCCGCTCACGCACCAATTGCACGCGTTTATCCGGCGTTATCCGGCCCAGCGCGCTCGAACTGCTACCGAGCAGCCGTATCCCGGTGTGGCACGGCAGTTCTCGAGCCTGATCCAGATCCAGCACCTGCTCGGCGTAGAGCTGATCGACCTGCTCCTTGCTCACATCGAGTTCGACCATCCCCGACCATCCGGAGGTGACCACGTCCTGCGCGTGATATCCGTCGGCCTGCAAGCCCACCGCACCGGCCTTGACCCGCAACGGAATATCCTTCGACACCAGCAGGACCTCGCGACCCTCGGCCGCGAGATTCAGTGCGCAGGCCAGGATTCGGGAATCGTTGGTGTCGGTGCGGAATCCGACAGGCAGCACCGTCGGGTCGGTGTGATTGAGCTCTACCTGGAGCGTTCCGCCTTCGGTGCCGATCGACACCTGCTGGTCGAGCCTCCCGTTCTGCACGCGTAGATCGTCGAGGTTGCGTAAAGCCTCCCTGGCGAACCAGCCCAGTTCGTGATGGTGTCGTTTGCCTTCGAGTTCGGTGATGACCACCAGCGGTAAGACGACATCGTGTTCACCGAACCTGGTGAAAGCCCAGGGATCCGAGAGCAGAACCGAGGTGTCGATGACGAAGGTCTTGACGGGTGAACGATCGGGACGAACCCCTTGGGTACCGGGGCCGTCCGAATTGACAGTCGCCGAGGAGGCGGAAACGGAGCGTGCAGCAGTCACGGTGGCTCCTCTGTGTTCGCGCGGCACCCGCTACGAACGATCGCGCTGGACCGGTCGGACCTGATGGACTCCGACGACTACCGTCGTCGGATGCCACGAGGGCCGGGTGCCGGCCCCCTCGAACTGATGCGCTCAGTCACGGTCAGGACCTCCCGTGCGAACCACACCGCCGCGGTCCGCACCAATGACGCTACCGCCGAACACCCGTTCCGCGCTTGGGCACTGATAGGCATGTCTGTGAATTCATGGTTAACCGGGGTGCCGGGAAACCGATACAGTCGAGGTCATGACCGGTAACGAGAATCTGGAGAGGTTGTCTTCAAAAGAACTGCACGACCGGGCGGTAGGGCTGGCCGTGCGGCACGGCGACGTGAAATTTCTGTGGCGACTGCTCACCTCGATCCCCGCCGCCGAGGCGGCGACGGGCAATCTGGGAGCGAGCGAAGCCGACATCAAATACGTCGTGCCGATGCTCGACGACTACATCCACGCGGGCGACGGCGAGATCGCCGAAGTGCTACGGCCGTTCTATCTCGACTACCTCACCGAGCACTCCTGAATCACGGTGGTGCGAGCGCACAGCACGAAACGCGGTCGCCGCGCCGCGGTGCGCGACCTGGAGTGTGTCCGGCCACGTGCCGGCCTCGGCGATGATCTGGGCTTCCTTCTCGTGGAACTTCGCGTTGAGCACGTTGTGCGCGACGCCGCGCTGAGCGAAGCGGCCGTCGCCGACATCACCGCGCACCGAACACTGGGATGCCTGGCTCGACCCCGACCACCCCGCCCCCGCCACCCTGCTGGCGACACCGTCAGTTTTTGCGCAGTGCGGCGCGCCAGAGCCCGACCGCGGTGCCGCGCAGCAGGTTCTCCCAGCTGAAGTGGTCGTGCCACAAGATGATTCGGCCATCGCGCAGTTCGAAGGTGCCGCTCACCCAGAACGCCACTCGCACGGGACCGACGCGGAGGATGTCGGTACGGTCGGTCAACACCACAGCACCCCCGTCGTCGGCGATGTGATGGATTTCGGCGGAGAAGCCGACCCAGTCGCGGCCCATCCCGCGCAGGAATCGTCCGACCCGGTACTCGCCACGCACGTCGGGCAGCGAGGTGTTCTTCCACACGACATCCGGGTGCAGTAGCGCCACGGCCTCGTCGAGGGCGGGAAGTTCCAGCGCGGCGAAGAACTCACGCACGGTCGTGCTGGCGTCTTGCGCCAATTCTGATCCCTCTGATCCCTCGGTCATGATTCGACCTTAGGCGCCCGAGGCGCTAGCTGCCCAGCCCTTCGCGGCTGTCGATGAGCACGGCGAGCCCGTCGAGGATGCGCGCTATCCCGAAGTTCAGCGCGTCGTCCCTGCGGCCGTTGGCCGCGTTGGCCGCCGCTTCCTCCGCGAACGCCGCGCGGACGGCGGGATATCGGTCGCCCACGATCGTCATCGTCTCGGCGAGACTGGTGGCGAGCTGCTCGCTCGCCGCGCCGTCGGCCACCGAGGACACCTGTTGCACCAGGCTGCGCGCGTGACCGGTGAGCAACACGATGCTGTCCAGCCGTTCCGCGCCGGTGAGCCCGGTGTCGGCCGTCGCGCGCAGCGCCGCGTCCATCCACCCCAGTTCGTTGGGGCCGATCGGGTGGGCGCCGGTGGTCAGTTCGATCGACCAGGGGTGGGCCAGGTAACGCTCGAAAATCGTTTCCGCCCACCGGCGTAATCCCGTGCGCCAGCGTGGCTGCGCGGCCACGTCGAACAGGTCCGGTACCGGACCGAGAGCGCGGTCGAGCATCAGCGAGGTGAGTTCGGCCTTGCCTGGCACGTAGCGGTAGAGCGACATCTTGGTGAAGCCGAGGCGCACGGCCAGCCGCTGCATCGACAGGCTGGCGAGTCCCTCGGTGTCGGCCAGCGCGATCGCCTCGGCGACGATCGCGTCCAGCGAAAGGGCCGGTTTCGGGCCGCGTCGTGGGCGCTGCTGTAACCCCCAGAGCAGCTCGACCGCGGTGGGTGTCGCCATGGTCTTGTCCTAATCCGTTCTGGGAGTGAGCCATCCGGCACGCTCCGTGGTGATGGCCCCGGAGAGTCGATCGTGGCTGGGATGTCGTGCCCGTCCGTGGTGGGCGTGAGCACTGCTTGATCAGGTCACCGTTGGTCCATTCGGGACGTCTTGACTTTGAAACTGTGTCTACCATACTCTAATTTGCGTCCACCGGAAACAGATTCCACCAGACACAGATCCTCAGGAGTCGCCATGCCCATCCGAACCGTGCTGATCTCCGGCGCGAGCGTCGCCGGTCCCGCCCTCGCGTACTGGCTACGGCGCTACGGCTACGCCGTCACCGTCGTCGAACGCGCGCCCGCCCTGCGTCCCGGCGGACAGGCCATCGATTTCACCGGGCGCACCCAGTTCACCGTGCTCGAACGCATGGGTATCCGCACCGACATCGAACAGCGCAGAACCGGGACCACCGATATCCGCTTCGTCGACGACAACGGCACGCGACTGGCCGAACTGACCGGCGAATTCACCGGCGGTGACGTGGAGATCCTGCGCGGTGACCTGGCCAAGGTCATGTACGACCACACGGCGGCGACCTGCGAATACCGATTCGGGGACTCGATCAGCGCACTCACCGAAACCGACGACGGTGTCCTGGTCGAGTTCGAAAACGGCCCCGAGCGCACCTTCGATCTGGTCTTCGGCGCCGACGGCATCCACTCCAGGGTCCGCAAGCTGGCCTTCGGCCCCGAGCACGAATTCGTCGAACATCGGGGGTGGTACTACTGCGTCGCCGGCGCGAACCCGTGGAGCGCGATCGCGCACGGCGAGCGTGAACGAGCGATCGCATACGGATACAACACACCGGGCAGGCTCGCCGTCAGCGGCGGCTCGAAAGCGCAGCAGCTGTACATGTTCGCCGCGCCCGAACTCGATTACGCCCGCGACGACCAGGCCGCACTGCGACGCATCGTGACCGACGCCTACTCCGACGCGGGCTGGGAAGTGCCGAGGATGCTGCGCGAGCTCGCCGAATTCGACGACATCTATCTCGACTCACTCAGCAGAGTGACCATGCGCGACGGCTACACCAGGGGCCGCGTAGCGCTGGTCGGCGACTCCGCGTACGGAAGCACCCTCAACGGCTTCGGAACCGGATTCGCCCTGGTCGGTGCCTACGTGATCGCCGGTGAGCTCGCCCGCGCCGAGGGCGACCACACCGTGGCGTTCGCCCGCTACGACGCGATCATGCGCGGCTACACCAAGATCGCGGGCAACAGCGACGCCGGTCGATTCCTCGCCCCGAAGACCGCGCTCGGTATCCGGGTACGCAACTGGTTTCTGCACTCGTGGGCATTCCGGCTGATGCAGAAGTACGCCGAGCGCGCTCGCGAGGACATCGAGCTGCTGGACTACCCCGCGTTGGTCACCGGCTCGCACACGTCGTGAGCTCGGCGCGCCGATATTTCTTCCACGAATTCGTGATTCGAGGGAACCGAACCGGGGGTGGGTCGCGTCTATACAGATCGAACACCACTGACGGTAAGGGGCGGTGCCATGGTGAAGACCAGTACGGAAGCGGCGACGGCTACCGAGCCGGGGGCGGGTAGTCCCTTCCCCGGCTATACCGATGCCGCGAAGGCGGGGTCGTTGCGGGTGCGCATGGACCCGCAGGGGTTCGTCGATATCGACAAGGCGTGCGAGGAACTCATCGCTCGACTCACCCGCGCGCGCGACGACGCTCGCGCGCTCGGCGCGCAAGCCACCTGGGGACTCGGCGAGCAGAATCCGCGGTTGTTCTCCGCGGTCGAGCTGGTGCGGCTGTTCCGGGACAAGGCATTCGGCGGCGCGAACAACGCGAACGACACGGTCGAGCAATACCTCGCGGTGGCCGAGGACATCAGGGCGATGTTCCACGCGGCCTGCGAAAGCTATCAACGCGTCGACGCGGACTTCGCCGCGCGATTGCGGGAGATCACCGCATGAGTGCCGCGCTGCCCGACCACGGGCCGACCACGACGGGGGAACGAGCATGAGACAGTACGACGACGGGGCGATCACGAATCCTGAGAACGCGCACAGCTTTTCGTTCACCGAGATCGCACGGGCAGCCGACCAGATGAACCCGGCCGACCTCACCGGCGCACTCCAGACATGGTCGACCATCGCGACGACGGTGTCCGACGCGGGAAGCAGATTCGCGGACGCGGTCGGTCGTGTGATGGAGCAACATTGGGAAGGCGTGGCCGCCGACAGCGCCGCCTCGGGGGTGCGCGACTACGCAGCGCGGCTCGGCGAATTCGCCGAAGCGCTCGGCGCACAGGCCGCGCCACTGAGCGCGGCGGCCGCGGCGGCAACGAAATTCAAGGCGGCCATCCCGAATGTCGGGGAATCCTCGGATAACTCGTCCGGCTCACGCAACAGCCGTGAGGAGCAAGCGCGCGACGATATGATTACCCATTACATTCAGCCTTACGGGCAGGTCGCACAGGGTATTCCGTTGCTGCCGCCACCGCTCGGCGGGGGCGAACAAACCACGGTCGCCGGGGTCACCGGTGGTCGCCGCACCGAGGACGGCGCGTCGAACGGGCTGCGGGGTGCGCGCGGGAGTGGTTCGGACACCGACGGTTCCGATACCCAGGGCGCGTTGCTCGGCTCGCGGGCGGGTGCGGCCGCTGACGGGAGTTCGGATACCGAGGGGCACGGTTCGCAACGGGTACGTGGGAGCGCGGGTAGCGGCGACAGGGATGCGCAGGACACCGCGACAGGTTCGTCGAGTACCGGGTCCAAGGATTCGTCGCGGGAGGGATCCGGCAGCGAGAAGACCACGGAGCACACCGGATCCAACAGTCACGGCGACCGGGAGTCGCGAGATTCCGAGTCGGGCAGTGACAAAGCCCTGGGGGGCAAAGGTTCTGAATCACACGGCGATGACGAGGCCACGGACGAGGCATCCGGCGGCGAGTCGAGCACCCGCGGCACCGATGCGGGGGCGGCGAACACCGACGATGATCGCTTCACCGCGCACACGGACGGGTCCGAGAGCGGCGACGATCGGCTCGACGCTGCGCCGGGGTCGACGAAAGACGCCATGCGCGGTGACGCCAACGATGTACCTGGCGCGACCAATACGACAGCGGCAGGTGCTGCGCCGCAACAAGTGTCCGCACTTTCCGGCCCCTTCGCACCGGCGGCGGCACCCGGCGCGGCACCGGGATTCGTCCCGGGCGCGGGCTTCGCGGCGCCGACCTCGATGCCACCGGTAGGTGCGCCGAGCTGGTCCGCTCCGGCGGAGGGCATCGGCGTTCCCGGCGGAGCATCGACACTCGGTGCAGCACCACCGGTGGGCGGGCCTGGCCAATCCGTCGAGCCACAGCCGGGTACCTCACGGTCGGTGCCACCCGGATCGGCCGCGAGTACGCAGGGCAACGCACCGAACTCGACGCCGCTGCGCCCGAACACAACTGGCCCAGCGGGCTATTCGGGTGCGGTCGCGCCGAGTATCCCGCTGAATACGGCCGACGAGAAGCGCAAGGGGCCGAAATTCCTGCGGACCGAGGAACACGCGCGCGAACTGCTCGGCGAAGTGGAACCGACGGTGCCGCCGGTGATCGGCGCCGAATGACGACCGCGCAGTGGACGCTGTCCGCCGAGCAGTTCGCGGCGGCCTGGTTCGGAACGGGCTTGGATCGGTTGCCGTACCCGTTCCGTTTCACCAGCCGATTCCACAGCCGCAACGAATACCAAGAATTCCACCGGCAATTCGCAGCCGACTTGGCGGCCGAACATCGCCGACCACTCCGGCGCGCGATTTCGGTCCTCGCCCAACCGGATTGGCGCATCGAACTGCTCGGTTACCGCTCCGCGGACGGCGGCTCGGAGCTGCGCGCCATCGGCTGCGGAACCCGCGCGGGCTCCGCGATCATCGCCGAACAACGGCCAGCACCCGACGGCGGAAAGGTGCGGTTGCGCCGCTGCCGCGTCGACCAGTTGACCACCGAACTCGCACGCCTGCTCCCGGACACACCACCGGGCGACACCGGCGAAAAACGTTTCCTCCTGGAAGATCTCAACGACGAACGCCCCGACCCGTTCCAGAACGCACCCTCGCGCGAGGTGAAACAACGCTACCGGCGATTTTGGTCGCAACCCCACGACACCAGAGGCACCATCACCGTCCTACCCGGCCCCCGCAACGCCACCCCACCACGCACCGGCCGCCTACGCTGGATCGACACCCCCGACGGCCGCTACTGCGAGGCCCCCGCAAACCGAGCACTGATGATCCGCCCCGCAACCACCGCCGACATCATCCGCTACGTGGACGAGTCGACCGCACGAGCCAAACTCCGGCTAGACGCCTGACTCGCCGATACAGGCGTGGACCAAACAAGATCAGCAGGGCACCAGTGCGGTACCTACCGCATTACTCGCCTGTAGCGTCCTGGTGATCTTGGTTTGGGGCCGCTCAGCCGAGCAGGCGCCAATCCTCCAGACCGTCGTACAGCGGCACCGACTTGGCGAGGGTGCTCACGCGGGAGCGGAGGGTGTCGAGGTCGGCGCCGCCGCCGAGGGCGGTGGCGATGATGTCGGCGACCTCGGTGAATTCGGGGTCGCCGAAGCCTCGGGTGGCGAGGGCGGCGGTGCCGATGCGCAGGCCGGAGGTGGTCATCGGGGGGCGGGGGTCGAAGGGGACGGCGTTGCGGTTCACCGTGATCCCTACCTCGTGCAGCAGATCCTCGGCCTGCTGGCCGTCGAGGTCGGAGTTACGCAGGTCTACCAGCACCAGGTGCACGTCGGTGCCACCGGTCAGCACGCTGACACCCTTGTCCCGCACGTCGGCGCCGGTGAGGCGCTCGGCGAGGATCTTCGCGCCCGACAGGGTGCGCTCTTGGCGGTCCTTGAACTCGGCACCGGCCGCGATCTTGAATGCGACGGCCTTGGCGGCGATCGCGTGCATCAGTGGGCCGCCCTGCTGGCCGGGGAACACCGAGCTGTTGAGCTTCTTGGCGAATTCCTGCTTGGCCAGGATCAGGCCGGAGCGCGGGCCGCCGAGGGTCTTGTGCACGGTGGAGGACACCACGTCGGCGTAGGGCACCGGTGAGGGGTGCAGGCCCGCCGCGACCAGACCGGCGAAGTGCGCCATGTCCACCCACAGGTAGGCGCCGACCTCGTCGGCGATTGACCGGAACGCGGCGAAATCCTGATGCCGCGGGTAAGCCGACCAACCGGCCACGATCACCTTGGGGCGTGCCTCGAGCGCGATCGAGCGCAGCTCGTCCATGTCGATGCGGTGATCGTCCTTGTTCACCCCGTAGGAGTGCACCTCATACAGCTTGCCGGAGAAGTTCAGCCGCATGCCGTGGGTGAGGTGGCCGCCGTGCGCGAGGTCGAGGCCGAGCAGCTTCTCGCCGGGGTTCATCAGCGACATCAGCACCGCGGCGTTCGCCTGCGCGCCGGAATGTGGCTGCACATTGGCGAATTCGGCGCCGAAGAGTTCCTTCGCGCGGTCACGGGCGAGGGTCTCGACGACGTCGACGTGCTCGCAGCCGCCGTAGTAGCGACGACCCGGGTAGCCCTCGGCGTACTTGTTGGTGAGCACGCTGCCCTGTGCTTGCAGCACGGCGCGTGGCACGAAGTTCTCCGACGCGATCATCTCGAGAGTGTCGCGCTCACGATCGAGCTCACCCGCCATGGCGGCGGCGAGCTCCGGGTCGAGCTCACCGAGCGATTGGCTATTGACAGAGGCGGTCGTCTGCGTCACCGCCACAGTCTATTGGGCTGCGGTTCACCGACGATCGGCGGGTTGAGCGGCTGACTACCCGATGGACTCGGCCAAGCACACCCGGGTGCGCCGTGGCCGAGGAACGATCTCGCAGATCACCACCCCGCTCGATGTAATGACCACCCTCCGGCAAGCGGTGTACCTGGTGACCACCCCGTCCAAGGAGGCGATTCCCATGATCCAGCCGACCGTCGTACCGAGCGATCCGATCCAGGCATTACTGCTGAAGCTGTCCGCGCTGGTGTGCGGCCTGTCCTCCGGGCAGGGGTGCTTCACCATTCAGTAGGGCCGCCCCACCGGCTCAGCCATGATCGCGGTACTGAGAGCCGCCCCCATCCCGCATCCCCTCACGAGCCTGCGGTTCCCCGACCCGTCTCGGTCGAACAATCACCGACGATCAATGTGTGGCACAACACACACTATCGAACGCAAAATGTGATTCACATCTCTGGACAATTGAGCCCGACCGTCGAGGAAGACCGGAATTCCCGGCGAGATTTCCACGGCACACAGGTATGCACGGAAACCCCCGCACCGTCACGGAATTCGCTTTTCCGCGCGCGGTCGATGACCGGCACCCACACCGATCACCGCAGCCCACTACCGGTAACGCCATCTGCTACCGGCCGGTAGTGGCACCCCCTTATTCGACGCCGTATGGGCGCGGAGCAGAATTCGGTTATGCGGCGAGAGTTGGATCGAATCCCACAGCGCGGGCAGCGTATCTGTGCGTGTTTGCCGAACGGGAGCGTCGGGTAAATGGCACGAATGAGCGAGCCGAGTCCGTATGTGGAATTCGACCGTAAGCAGTGGCGCAAGCTGCGGAAGTCGACTCCACTGGTACTCACCGAAGAGGAACTGCGCGGCCTGCGCGGGCTCGGCGAGCAGATCGATCTCGAGGAAGTCGCCGAGGTCTATCTGCCGCTCGCCCGGTTGATCCATCTTCAGGTCGCGGCCAGACAGCGGCTTTTCGCCGCAACGGCCACCTTCCTCGGCGAGGCCCACCCCGACAAGCAGGTGCCCTTCGTGATCGGGGTGGCGGGCAGCGTCGCGGTCGGCAAGTCGACCACCGCGCGCGTGCTCCAGGCGCTGCTGGCCCGCTGGGATCATCATCCGCGCGTCGACCTGGTCACGACCGACGGATTTCTGTATCCCACAGCCGAACTCGTCCGTCGCTCGATCATGGAGCGCAAGGGCTTCCCGGAAAGCTACGACCGCCGCAAGCTGTTGCGCTTCGTCACGGAGGTGAAATCGGGCGCCGAGGAGGTGTGCGCGCCGGTGTACTCACACATCTCCTACGACATCGTGCCCGGTGAGCAGCACTGTGTGCGCCAGCCGGACATACTCATCGTCGAGGGCCTCAACGTGTTGCAGACCGGCCCCCGGCTGATGGTTTCGGACCTGTTCGACTTCTCGATCTACGTGGACGCACGCATCGAGGACATCGAAAAGTGGTATGTGAAAAGGTTTCTCGCGCTGCGCGCGACGGGCTTCGCGAACCCGGAGGCACATTTTCACCACTACGCGAATTTCACCGATGAACAGGCCAGCGCCACGGCCAAGGAGATCTGGAACTCCACGAACCGACCCAATCTCGTGGAGAATATTCTGCCGACGCGCCCCCGCGCGACCCTCGTCCTGCGGAAGGACGCCGATCACACGATCAATCGCCTGCGGCTGCGAAAGTTGTGATTACGCTTACATTTTCGATTCAAATACCGAAACGGCGATGTCGCGCGGCGAAGTCACGTAAGGCGCGCAGGAAATCCACCCGCCGGAATTCCGGCCAGTACGCCTCGGTGAACCAGATCTCCGAATAGGCGCTCTGCCACAACAGGAATCCGGATAAACGCTGTTCGCCGGAGGTCCGGATGACCAGATCGGGGTCGGGCTGACCGGAGGTGTACAGGTGCTGCCCGATCGCGTTCACGGTGACCGACTGCACCAGATCCTCGCCGGTCTCCCCTGCGGCGATCTCCTGCCGCATGAGCGAACGCACCGCGTCGGTGATCTCCTGCCTGCCGCCGTAGCCGACCGCGACATTGACGTGGACGCCGTCGCGGCCCTCGGTGTACTCGGCGGCGGTGCGTAGCCGCTTGGCGATCAGCTCGGGGAAGCCCTCGAGCGAGCCGACGATGCGCACGCTCCAGTTCTGCTCCGGCGCCGACAGTTCCTCGACGACGTCGGTGATCACCTCGAACAGCGTCTCGAGTTCCTCGGGATCGCGGCGCAGATTCTCGGTGGACAACAGGTACACGGTGACCATCTCGATGCCTTGATCCGCGCACCACCCCACGAGTTCGGCGATCTTCAGCGCGCCGACGCGATGGCCGTGGCTGACATCGGTGAACCCGTTTTCCCGCGCCCACCGGCGATTACCGTCGCACATCACCGCGACGTGGCGGGGATGCTGACTGCCTACGAGCTGCTTGGACAGCCGTGCCTCGTAGAAGCGATACGGCAGACCCCGCACCTGACTCGGAAGCTCCACGCGGGCAACCCTACGCCCCGCCGAGACGGCCTCGGCGCCGACCGCGTTTCCCGGTAAAGTGAGAACCGTCAGAAACTTACGGTCACGTAACTTACGGAGTAGTAAGTTACTGGCTAGTTCAAACCAGGAGGTAGCTCGTGTCGTCACCGATCGACCACACCGGCGCAAGCCCCATTGACGGAACGAGCACACTCCACCCTTCGGCCGACCCCGCCGATTCGGATTCCGTGCCAACGACCCCCCTCGGCAAGCCGAGCATGCGCGGCTGGATCCACACCTGGGCGGTCGGTATCGCCGCGGCCGCGGTGATCGTGCTGATCGCCGAGGCCGCGACCGTCTCGGCAACGGCGGGATGGTCGACCACGATCTACGGGCTCACCGTCTGCTTCCTGTTCGGTATCAGCGCGGTCTACCACCGGATCACCTGGGCGTCGGTGCGCACTCGCGTCAGGATGAAACGCGCCGACCACTCGATGATCTTCCTGTTCATCGCGGGCAGCTATACCCCTTTCGCGCTGCTGGGTCTACCCGGCCGCACCGGGGTGACACTCCTGATCGTGGTGTGGGCGGGCGCGTTGGCTGGCGTCGCGTTGAAACTGCTGTGGCCGACCGCGCCACGCTGGGTCGGGGTGCCGCTGTATCTGCTACTCGGCTGGGCGATCGTGCCGGTCGTCGGGCGCCTGCTCGACCACGTCGGCCTCGCACCCTTGATCCTGCTGCTCATCGGCGGCGTGATCTACAGCGGCGGCGCGATCCTCTATGCCACCAAGTGGCCCAATCCCTGGCCGACGACATTCGGGCACCACGAGTTCTTCCACGCCGCCACCGTGCTGGCCGCGCTCACCCACTACGTCGCGGTGTGGCTGGTCGTATTGCACTGAACCGTGCGCAATTTCACCTGGCTCCCCGGTGCTGCGCAGGCGCGGATGTCGACCCGCGATACTGTCCTACGACGAGAGGACGAGAGGCAGCGGCCGACGCGATGACGACACCGACGATCGAGCGCGGCGCACGGGCGACAGCGCGGATCCCGGGCGCACCGGGTTCGGGAGCACGCACCGCCGGTGGCTCGCCCCTGCACCGCGGCGGCACGTACCCGGCGTCGCGACGCGTATTCACGGTGTCGCGCAGCGTGTTCGCACCCACACGGCAGGTCGCACGATGATCGCGCGACTGGTGCTCTGGGCACTGAAGGCGCGCGCGGGATTGGCCGCGGTGGTGATCACCGCCAACCTCAGCGGGCTCGCGGTGATCGTCATGCAGCTGTGGCTCAGCGGGTTCCTGAGCCGCCTCGGCCCGGATTGGCTGCGGGCGCTGGCACTGGTCGGGATCTACCCGACGGTGGGGTTCCTGCTGGGTGTCGGTCTGGCGATCCGCGACCGCACCGTGTACTTCGGGTGGCTCGACAGCGGACGTAAGCCGACCGGGGTCGAGGCGCGCCGATTGCTGCGCCTGCCGATCGCCATCACGCTGCGCGCGCTCGCGCTGTGGTTTCCCGGCGTGATCATCGCGACGATCCTGTTCGCGCAGCTCACCCCGGAGAACAACCCCGCGGTGACCGCGTCGTTGTTCACCCTCGGCGCGCTCGAATCGGCGGCGGTGACCTTGCTGATCGTCGATCGCCTGATCCGCCCGACCATCCCGGTGGTAGCCGGGGTGCTCGGCGCGACCATGCACTGGAGTTCGTCGGTGCTGGCCAGGGTCGTTGTCACCTGGGCGGTCGCGGGCGCGCTGCCGATGCTCATCCTCATCGTCGTGCTCGCCGATCCAGCCGCCGCCGCACCCGACCGGATCAGGGCGGCGATCTACCTGTCGGTGGTCGGCCTCGGGGTCGGCGCGCTGGCTACCTCGTTCCTCGCGCGCGCCGTCGCCGCACCGATGCGCACCCTGCGCCGCGCACTCGACCAGATCGCCCATGGTGATCTGACCGTGCGGGTGCCGGTCGGCAGCACCAGCGAGATCGGCCGACTGGAGAACTCGGCCAATGAACTCGCCGCCAATCTGCGTGAGCGCCAACGCATGCGCGATGTGTTCGGCCGCCATGTCGGCGCCGAGGTGGCCGAGCGGGCATTGCGTGGCGGGGTGGATCTCACCGGCGATGTGCGGGTGGTGACCGCACTGTTCATCGATGTCACCGGCTCGGTCGAGCTGTCCTCCGGGCTCACTCCACAGGAATTCGTGGCCAAACTCAACCGGTTGCTCTCGACCGTCATCGCGGCGACCGAGGAGAACCGAGGGCTGGTCAACAAGTTCGAAGGCGACGCGGCACTGTGCGTCTTCGGCGCACCGATCGCCCTGCGCGACAACGCCACCGCCGCCTTGCGCGCGGCCCGCCGCATCCGCGACGAGGTACTGACCACCGGCGAACTCGACATCGGCATCGGCGTCGCCCACGGCCAGGTGTTCGCGGGCGACGTCGGCTCGGAGCTCCGCTCGGAGTACACCGTCATCGGCGACGCGGTGAACGAGGCGGCGCGCCTGACTACCGCGGCCAAACAGGTGCCACACCGGATCCTGGTGAGCGGCGCGGTGATCGACGCCGCGGCAGCGGAAGAACGCGCCGCGTGGCTGCGCTACGACACCCTCGTGCTGCGCGGCATGACCGAGCCCACCGAGTGTTGGACCGACCTCGACGGCCACGCCGCCGCACCCGACGACAAGCCCGGCAGCACCACGAACGGGCCGAGCACGGGGGATAATCCGGTGATCGAAATACGCACCGCGGCAGCGGAAAACGAATAGGTCCTCGAACAACTGTCGACGTACTTCACCACCGGCGAAGCCCGCGACCGACTCCCCCGAGCTGGACTCGAACAACGCTACCGCCAGACGCTGGGGCTCGGACAACGAACGTCGGGCACGCGTGAAACAGCTACCCAGAGATCGGAACTGAAATTCTCAGTCCACCTTCCGGGGACCAACTCACAGAGCCCTCCGCTTACTTTCTCGACAGCGCCACACGCAACTCGTCGACGGTCGTTACCGGGCGATCGCACACCACACCGCGACACACGTAGGCGGCGGCAGCACCGTCGAGCAGTGGTCGATCCGCGAGCATCGGCACCGAATCCGGCACCGCGGCGAGGACGAGCGCGCCGCCCGGCGCGCCGACACGCGCCTCCGACAGCAAGGTCGCGGCCTCGTCGGCGGACTCACCCGTGGCGATCGCCACCTGCACCGGGCCACGCACAGCCGCCTCGGCGACGGTCAACCAGTGTCCCGCCGATCTCGACGCCCGCGCGAGCACCACCGCGCCGCGAGTCAGTGTGTGGTCGGCCAACTCTCGGTATCGCAGCTCCCGTTCGGGGTCGCTGGCGGCCGCGGCGGTGAGCAGGGCCTCCGCCAAGGATGACGCCCCCGAGGGGGTGGCGCCGTCGATCGGGTCGCGCGGACGAGCCACGAGGGTTTCGGCATCGTCGGCGGTGTCGAACCAGTTGCCCGGCGTCTCCTGGTCCGCGAAGCGTGCGATCGCGGTGTCGAGCAGCTCTTGCGCGTCTTCCAACCAGGTTCGGCCACCGGTCGCCTGATGCAGCGCGAGCAGCCCGGTGGCCAACCACGCGTAGTCCTCGAGCACACCGGAGGAGGCGCCCGCGACACCATCGAGCGAGGTGCGGCGCAGACGGCCGTCGATCACGTGCTCGGACAACAGGAAACGCGCACAGCGCGCGGCGGCGGCGAGCCAATCATCGCGCTGGAACACCGCTCCCGCCTCGGCGAGCGCGACGATCGCCATCCCGTTCCACGCGGTAACCACCTTGTCGTCGCGCGCCGGTTGCGGGCGCCGATCGCGCACCTCGCGCAGTCCGGCTCGGACACGGTCGAGACGCGCGAGGTCATCGGGGTCCTGGTAGCGGGTCGGTACCGAGGTGCCGTGCTCGAAGTTGCCCTCGGTGGTGATGCCGAAAACCTCGGCGACCCATGCGCCGTCGGCGGGCCCGAGCTCACCGGCCAACTCGGCGGGCGTCCAGACATAGGTCGCGCCCTCCACCCCTGGCTTACCCGGCTCGAGGTGGGTGTCGGCGTCCAGTCCTGAGGCGAACCCGCCGTGTTCGGTACCGAGATCGTCCAGCAGGAACTGCGCGGTCTCCCGAGTAACCCGGTGCGCCAACGATTCCGCCGCCGACGATGGATTCCGCCGTGCCAGATGGGCGTACACACGCAACAATTGGGCGTTGTCGTAGAGCATCTTCTCGAAATGCGGTACCACCCAGGCGGTGTCGACGCTGTAGCGGGCGAAGCCGCCACGCAGCTGGTCGTAGATGCCGCCGCGAGCCATCGCGTCGGCGGTACGGGCGACCGTGTCGAACACCGTGGCGTCGCCGGTGCGTTCCCAGCTGCGTAGCAGCCCTTCAAGCAACGCTGACGGCGGAAACTTCGGTGCGCCACCGAATCCGCCGTGCGTGGGGTCCTCGTCGCGCAGGATCGCGGCGACGGCCTGGTCGAGCAGCTCGACGTTGATCGTGAACTCGGCGTCGGGCAGTCCTGCGGCCTGCTCGCGTAGCGCGGCGGCGACCTGCGCCGATGCCTGGTCTACCTCGTCGCGACGCTGCTGCCAGGTCTCGGTGACCGCGGTGAGCAATTGGGTGAACGAGGGCATCCCGCCGCGCGGCTGCTTGGGATAATAGGTACCGCAGTAGAACGGCTCCCCCGTCGGCGTGAGGAAGCAGGTCATCGGCCAGCCGCCCTGGCCGGTCATCGCGACGGTCGCGTTCATGTACACCGCGTCCAGATCGGGCCGCTCCTCGCGGTCCACCTTGACGCAGACGAAGTTCTCGTTCATCAGCTCGGCGGTGGCGGTGTCTTCGAAGGACTCGTGTGCCATCACATGGCACCAGTGACAGGAGGCGTAGCCGATCGACAGCAGAATGGGGACATCCCGCTGCTGTGCCTCGGCGATCGCCTCCTTTCCCCATGGCCACCAGTCCACGGGATTGGCGGCATGTTGACGAAGGTAGGGCGACGTCGCGTCGCTCAATCTGCCCATGCGAGCCAGGGTAGACCTGTCGGATCGGGTGCGGGGGCAACGACCTGAGCGGCACCGTCCGCGACTGTCGGCAACCCGCGAAACCTGAGTGCTACTGGGTAGATTGGGTTCATGTCGACCGATCCGATCGTCCACATGCTGCGCTTGTCCGACCTACGATCCTCCGAGGAGGCGATTACCTCCGCATCCCTGGCCACCGAGGGTTTCGTGCACTGTTCACCGGACGAGTCGACGATGCTGCGGGTGGCGAACACGGCCTTGCGCGACGAGCAAGAACCCATGGTGGCGCTGCTGCTCGATCCGGCGAAAATCAGCGCACCGATCCGGCGGGAGCGTGCCGATGCCGCGTCGCTCGCCGGAGACGGTTTGCTGTTTCCGCACGTCTACGGGCCGATCGAGCGTGCCGCGATCATCGAAATCCGCTATGCGCGTAGGGATGTCACCGGCGCCTACGTCGGCCTCGAACACCGCTCGCCGCTGCTCGACTCGCTGGATCTGCTGCCGCATCCCGAGGGCGGATGGTTCCGCGAGACCTGGCGAAGTACCCACACGTTCACCCCCGAGGGTTATCACGGGACGCGCGCGGCGGGGACAGCGATCTACTACGTGCTCAGGCGCGGCGAACAGTCCGCGTGGCACCGCGTGCGCTCCGACGAGCTGTGGTTGTGGCACGCCGGTCTCCCACTCGCCATGACGCTGGGCGGCGACGGCCCACAGCCGAGCGCCTCGGCGCCGCGCATCCTCGGCGGTGATGTACTCGCGGGCCAACGGCCGCAAGTACTGGTCCCGGCAGGCCGGTGGCAGAGCGCCGAGCCGCTCGCTGGCGACGCGGACGAGGCCCTGGTCAGCTGTGTTGTCTCACCAGGCTTCGACTTCGCCGATTTCGAACCGCCGCAACCGACGTGAACAACGGCCGCCGGCGTCAGTTTGCGCGCGGCGTTGGCGTTGCGGCGCGGCATTGGCGTTGCGCCGCAACACCCTCGATTACCGGCCGTGAGCCAGAGCCGAGAAGCGGGTCCGATGGCTGCTGCTCGGTGCACCGGTCCCCGGCGGCGTGATCGACGTCGCTACCAACAGGTGCGCCGATTGATCCAGCCGCCGGGGGGTCGCGCGCTCAGGTCGTCGAGCTCAACAGCGCTCGACCGACGTAAGCCAACAGTCGCCGATGACCGGGATCGCTCGGCACGGCAGGCACTTCGGCGCCGAACAAGCCCGATCCACGGAACTCGTCGATGCCGCCCTCTGCTTGCAAGGTGTCGAGCAGTTCGGCGCACAATGCGTTGTCGGCGAGATCGGGTCGACCGATCGCGATGGCGATATCGACACCGTGCGTTGTCAGCTCCGCCCAATGCAGCAGCGCGGCCCTCGGCGCGGGCAACGTACCCGCGGGGTGCCGGATCACACTGTCGAGCACGTCCGGCCGATGCCAGGCGGCGCGGTCGATCTCGGCGGCCGCGGCGTAGGCGCCGCGTGGGTCACCACCGAGCCAATCGGACTCCCGTTCCGCGCCGGAGTAGGTACCGCTCAGCACGGCCGCGAAGATGTGCATGGTGCCGATGGTGTGGTTGAGCTCGGTACGCACATCCCAGTCCTGGCGCGGCGTCGGCGCATCCAGGTTGCCGCTGTCGAGCGCGGCGACGACGGCACTGTTCACGTCGAGTGCGCGGTCGATCTGTCCGATCACATAGTCCATCAGCATCCTTCGCGTCGAGTGTGTGGCTGCATAGGTAACCACAGCTGGCAGCCACACGGACAGGTGTTATGAAAGCGGAATCGTTCACCGAGAAGCTCAACAGCAGTTGCCGACAGTGTGCTCGCGATCGCCGTTCGATGACGGTAGTCGGCGAGCAACCCGATAGCGACCGCGATCCGCCCCCATCTTCACCCGATAATCAGCAGTTCGGTCGCGGATCAGGGCGAACGCACACCGGCGCGGTTCCACAGGGTGGCCAAGCGCACTCGGGCCGACCCGGAGTAATCGCGCCCTGATGGCGCGACCGTCGCGGTTATCCCCTCTTGACAGCGGATCGCGTGAGCCTGCGTCGCACAGGACCGCCGCGGCACCAACCCCTCCTGCGGAGTCAGGCCGAACCCGCTCGTTTCTCCGGCTCGGCGCTGTCCGCCTTTTCCGCCGTGTCCGCATCACCGCGCACCTCGTCGTCCGGCTCCCGCGCGACGCCGTGCTCGGTGCCCTCGTCGGCCTCCTGATCCGGCTCGGGGTGCTCGGGTTCGAAGGTCTCCGGCAGCTTCTTGATGTGCTTGTTCATCGAACGAACGAGCAGCACCGTCCCTGCCAACAAGATGACGACGAGGACGAGGCCGAACGGCGAGGCCTTGCCGAATTCGGGTCCGGTCGGCTCACCGGTGCCCTGGGCGAGCAGTGTGATCAACATCAGCGGCGCTCGTCTTCGATACCGGCGAACAGGTCGGTTTCGGGTACCAACGACTCCACCGCACCGACCCTACTGACGGCCAGTTCGAACTCCTCGGTCGGCCACAGCCGTTGCTGCAACTCCATCGGAATCGCGAAGAAGACCCCGTTCGGGTCGATCTGGGTGGCGTGCGCGCGCAGGGCGTCGTCACGCTGCGGGAAGTACTTGGCGCAGTCGATCCTGGTGGTCACCCGCGCCGCGGTCGTGTCGCCGCGCTCGGAGCGGTGCTTGCGCACGCGCTCGAGCCATTCCTGCATCGGGAACGGTTCGCCATTGCGTTCGTACTCGCCCGCGAACGCTTCCATCCGCTGTTGGCTGAACCCGCGGTCGTAATACAGCTTCAACGGTGTCCACGGCTCGCCCGCATCGGGGAACCGCTCGGGATCGCCCGCCGCCTCGAACGCCGCGACCGACACCTCGTGGCAGCGAATGTGGTCGGGGTGCGGGTAGCCGCCGGTCTCGTCGTAGGTGGTCATCACGTGCGGCTTGAATTCCCGCACGACACGAACCAACGCTTCGGTGGATTCCTCGAGCGGAACCAACGCGAAACACCCTTCCGGCAGCGGTGGCAGCGGATCACCTTCCGGCAGACCGGAATCCACGAATCCGAGCCAGTGCTGACGGACGCCGAGCGCACTCGCCGCGGCCGCCATTTCCTCGCGCCGGATCTCGTTGATCCGGTCCAGCACACCCGGGGTGTCCATCGCCGGATTCAGGATGCTTCCGCGCTCGCCGCCGGTCAGCGTGACAACGAGAACCTCGTTGCCCTCGTCCGCGTACCGGGCCATCGTCGCGGCGCCCTTGCTGGACTCGTCGTCGGGATGGGCGTGCACCGCCATGAGCCGAAGACCGCTCACGTCTCGTTCACCTCATCACTCACCGTCTTGACCTCATGCTCTCCACCGCCAGGTGTCCGATCGTCGTTCCCTATAGTTCCATCCGACCCGCATTTGTTCCGACATACCCCCCTGGAGCGAAAAGCCATGAGCGATCCCGCGCCGGAAACCGCCGGTGACGTGCACGGCGCCGCCACGACGACGGCGTCGCGCCAGACCGACCGATACGGTGCGCCGCCACCGGTCCGCCGCAGGTGGATCGCCGCGGCGCTCGGCGTGGTCGTGGTGGTCGTCGGCCTCGCCATCGCCTATGTCGGCTACCGCAACTTCGGGCCCAAGCAGATCGAGCCCGAGCAACTCGGCTACACCGTTGTCGATGATTCCACGCTCACCGTGAACATCAAGGTGACAAGGGCCGACCCGCAGCGTCCCGTGGTGTGCCTGGTCCGTGCGATGGACCGGGACAGCAACGAGGTGGGCCGCCGCGAGGTGCTGATCGAGCCGTCGCCCACGAGCACCGTCCAACTCACCACCACCGTGCGCTCCACGTCGCGTCCTTCGGCGGGCGACATCTTCGCCTGCAGCGAGCAGGTTCCGGACTACTTACGCGCGCAGTGATCTGAATTCCTGGGTCGTCCGCGGTCGTCTGCGGTCGTCTGCGGTCGTCCGCACGCGCGCCGCGGAGCCCCCGTCGGGCGGAATTCAGCATCGTCGTCGCGTCATGTCTGGCGAGAAATTAACTCCGACCTGCATATTTATGATTCATGCTAAAATGGCTCCACACACGGTTCCGGGGCTCGGAGCCGTGTTTGCTGCATTGACGGCCAGCGCTGTCGTTTCGGACTACACGAGAGGTTGCCGAGTTCGCCTAGAACACGGTTGTCTCGCGACCGCCCGGAACTAGGGCCTGTCGGGGTTCGCTGAACTTCCCAGGATTGCTCTAGCCGTCGGCTGGCGCGCGTCTGCCTCCGGGTAGACGTCGCGTCGGTGATCAGGAATCCCGGTTCGCCGGGAACAACTACTAGGGAGTGATCGAGATGACCGAGACGCAAGTGACCTGGTTGACCCCGGAGTCGCACGACAGGCTCAAGGGCGAACTCGACGCGCTCATCGCCAATCGTCCCGTCATCGCCGCCGAGATCAATGAGCGTCGCGAAGAAGGCGACCTCAAGGAGAACGGTGGCTACCACGCCGCGCGCGAGGAGCAGGGTCAGCAGGAGGCGCGTATTCGCCAGCTGCAAGAGCTGCTCAACAACGCGAAAGTCGGCGTAGCGCCGACGAAAGCCGGTGTGGCACTCCCCGGTTCGGTAGTCAAGGTCTACTACGACGGCGACGAATCCGACACCGAGACCTTCCTGATCGCCACGCGGGAAGAGGGCTTGAACGATTCCAAGCTGGAGACCTACTCCCCGAGCTCGCCGCTGGGCGGCGCGCTGATCGATGCCAAGGTCGGCGACACCAGGGAGTACAAGCTGCCCAATGGCAATCTCATGAAGGTCACGCTGGTCAGCGCCGAGCCCTACCACAGCTGACACCTCGGGCCGTAGGCGTTCGCCTGGCCCGGTTCTCCCGGAACAACAGCGGCCGCACCGGAGTCTCCGGTGCGGCCGCTCGTTCATCTGGTTCCTCGCCTACTTTCGGGTTACGCCAGCGCTTGCTCGACATCGGCGAGCAGGTCGCTCGCGTCCTCGATGCCGACCGACAGCCGAACCAGGTCGTCGGGGACCTCGAGTACCGATCCCGCAGTCGACGCGTGCGTCATGGCGGCGGGGTGCTCGATCAGCGATTCCACGCCACCGAGCGATTCGGCCAGGGTGAACACCTTGGTTCGCGCGCAGAACCCCTGCGCCGCCGCGGCACCACCACGCAGGCGCACCGAGATCATGCCGCCGAAGCGGCGCATCTGCTTGTCGGCGACCGCGTGCCCGGGGTGTTCGGCGAGGCCGGGGTAGAGCACGTGCGAGATGGCTGGATGCTTGCCGAGGTACTCGACCAGCGATTCCGCATTGTCGCAGTGCCGATCCATCCGCACCGCGAGCGTTTTGGTGCCCCGCAGAGTAAGGAACGCGTCGAACGGGCCGCCGACCGCGCCCGCACCGTTCTGCAGGAACGCGAATGCCGCGTCGAGTTCGGGGTCGTCGGTGATCAGGGCGCCTCCGATGACATCGGAGTGGCCACCGAGATATTTGGTGGTGGAGTGCAGCACGATATCGGCGCCGAGCAGCAGCGGCTGCTGCAAGTACGGGGTCGCGAAGGTGTTGTCGACGACCAGCTTGGCGCCGGCTTCGTGGGCCACCTCGGCCAGTGCGGGGATGTCGCCGATATTGAGCAGTGGATTGGTGGGGGTTTCGATCCACACCAGCTTGGTGTTCGGGCGAATGGCGGCGCGCATTTCATCGACGTCGAAGACGTGGGCGGGTGAGTGCTCGATGCCCCACTCGCTGAACACCTTGTCGATCAGACGGAAGGTGCCACCGTAGGCGTCGTCGGGGATGACGATGTGGTCCCCGGGGCGAAGTAGTGCGCGCAACGCACAGTCGGTGGCGGCCATGCCGGAGGCGAAGCTCCGGCCGTAGCTACCCGATTCCAGCGCGGCGAGGTTGACCTCCAGCGCGGTGCGGGTCGGATTTCCGGTGCGACCGTATTCGAAACCGCCGCGCAACCCACCGACGCCGTCCTGGGCGAAGGTGGAGCTCGCGTAGATCGGCACGTTCACCGCGCCGGTCAACGGATCGGGGTCGAAACCCGCATGCACGGCACGGGTCGAGAATCCCAGCTCACTCATAGCCACAGACTAATTGGCGCGTTTTCGTGACAGCTTCCCGGTGGGGTGATAGCGAATTCGTCGCCGCAAGGGCGCCCCCGAACGCGGGGTTCGGACCTAGGCTGGCGGCATGGTGACTGTCGAAGAATTGTTCGCGATCGATGCCCTGGTGACCGAAGACGAGCGGGAGATCCGCGACACCGTCGCCGCATTCGCGACGCAGCGCCTGCGCCCACACGTCGCCGACTGGTTCGAGTCGGGCATCTTCCCCGCACGCGAGCTCGCACCCGAACTCGGCAGGCTCGGCCTTTTCGGCATGCATCTCGAGGGCTATGGCTGCGCGGGACTTTCCGCGACCACCTACGGACTTGCCTGCCAGGAGTTGGAGGCGGTCGATTCCGGGGTGCGCAGCATGGTGTCGGTGCAGGGGTCGCTGGCGATGACCGCGATTCACAAGTACGGCTCCGAGGAGCAGAAGCAGCAGTGGCTGCCGGAGCTGGCGGCGGGGCGCGCGCTGGGATGCTTCGGGCTCACCGAACCCGATTTCGGTTCCAATCCCGCGGGCATGCGCACCAGGGCCAAGCGCGACGGCGACGACTGGGTGCTCAACGGTTCGAAGATGTGGATCACCAACGGCTCGGTGGCGGACGTGGCGGTGGTGTGGGCGCGCGCCGAGGACGGCGACGCCAAGCCTGCGGTCCGCGGCTTCCTGGTCCCGACCGATACCCCGGGATTCACCGCACGGGAGATGCACCGCAAGCTGTCGCTGCGCGCCTCGGTGACCGCGGAGTTGGACTTCGACGACGTCCGATTGCCCGCCGATGCCGTACTGCCCGAGTCGCGTGGGTTGTCCGCGCCGCTGGGCTGCCTGAGCGAGGCCAGGTTCGGCATCATCTTCGGTGCGCTCGGGGCGGCGCGTGATTGTTTGGCGACCACGATCGAGTACGCGCGGACCCGTGAGGTGTTCGACAAGCCGTTGGCCGCCTATCAGCTCACGCAGGCCAAGCTGGCCGACATGGCGCTCGAATTCGGCAAGGGTCAGCTGTTGGCACTGCATCTTGGCCGGTTGAAGGATCGCGGCGAGGTGAGTCCCGAGCAGGTCAGTGCGGGCAAGCTCAACAGCACGCGCGAAGCCATCGCGATCGCGCGCGAATGTCGCACCATCCTCGGCGCCAACGGCATCACGCTGGATTACCCGGTGTTGCGTCATGCCAACAACCTGGAGTCGGTGCTCACCTACGAGGGCACCGCGGAGGTGCACCAGCTGGTCCTCGGCAAGGCACTCACCGACGCCAACGCTTTCCGGTGAGCATCGGCGCTCGGTGAATCCGCCCTCGGCAGCCGAGTCCTCCCGGTGACCGGGCGTTCACCATCGAGAGCGATTCACCACCAAAGAAACTCGTGCCGAGTATTTGCTGAGCAACCACAGCAACCTCCTTCGAATTGAGTAGAAGATCACAGTTTGATAAATGCTGCGTGATTGCTAGCCTGAGGGCATGTTTATGCTCGGCCCCGCGCTGCTCGAAGTGTCGGCACGCAAGATTCTGAACCGCCTACACGCGACGCACGGGGTTCCGGCTTTTGCTGCCGCTGCCGAGCATCCCGCACTGTCGGCGGCCATCGACCAGCACGCCGCCGCTGTCCGCGACATCTTGTCGATGGGCATCGACGGCGCGACCAAGGTGCCGCCGAATGTGCTGCTCGCCGGTTACGCGCGCGGGTTGCTCGATCAGGCCGACGAGCCTGCCGACGGCAGCGTTCCGGCGCTGCACGACCCCGCACCGCTGGATGTCGACGAGTGGTTGACGACGAACTGGCTGCATCTGCGCCTCGCGGGTGTGTGCCTGCACGCCAGCAGCTACACCACGGGGCGAACCCCGGCTTGACCCAGCTCATCTGAACAAAAGCAGCGCGTCCGCCACGGCTTACCGTGGCGGACGCGCTTGTCTCGCAATGATTCTCGGTTCTCGCGGCTCAGCTCTCGCGACTCAGCGCAGGTCGCCGGGCTCACGGAAGCCGGGGTAGTCGCCCGAACGCGGGTACCCGGACTGCGGGAAGTCGGGCCTCGGGTACTCACCACGCTGACCGGAGGTCCCACCTTCTCGAGTCGGGCCGCCCGGCCGCGACGGGCCGCCTTCCGGCCGCGACGAGCCGCCCTGCTGGTAGCCGCCCTGGGTGTAGCGACCGCTGCCCTGCACGACGCCTTCGTCTTCCCACTGCCTGCCCTGCGCGGGCTGGGCTTGGCCGCCGCGGTTGTGCTGCTCACGCCACAGCTGCTCGCGATCGGCGTCCTCACGGCCACGTTGGAAGGCCTGCGCGTGCCCCTTGACCGCGGGCATCTCCTCTTCCAGCCCGCTGAGCCAGCCTTCCCAGCGCTGCTGCATCGGCCGGATCAGACCGCCGCCGACACCGACGATCATGATGCCGCCGATGGTGGCGAGGACGGTGATGAGAATCGGTGCTGTGACCGAAACGGCCACACCGACCTGGCTCAACGCCGCGATGATGCCGATGCCCCAGATGAACACGGAGGCGATCTTGCCCAGGGTCGCGCCGTAGGACAGGCCGCCGAGCATGCTGCCGACCATCTCGTTGACGGCGTGCGCGATGGCACCCGCGATCACGACGATCAGGAGCGCGACGAACAGCTTCGGCAGCCAGCCGACGATGGCGTTGAGCATGTCACTGACCGGATTGGCCCCGAAGGTGCCGAAGCCCATTTGGAGGGCGATCAGCAGGATCGCGTAGTACACGACCTTGGCGAGGATGTCGGAGGCGTCGTAGTCGCTGCGGTCCAGCGCTCGCTTGATGCCGCCACGCTCGACGAGCCGATCGAAACCGACCTTCGCGAGTACGCGACTGACCAGTGCCGAGACGACCTTCGCGATGATCCAGCCGATGAGCAGGATGATGATGAATCCGACGAGCTTGGGGACGAACGTGGCGATGGAACTCCACGCACTCGATAGCCCCTGCTGGAAATCGATAGCCAAACTGGAGGTGTACATGCCCTTCCCTTCGCTATCCGAATGCGCCATGGCGGTTTGCCGAGGCTACTTCATGGCCGGTTATACCCTTAGCACATCACTTGAACCCACCGTTTGCAGCCAATTTGCTATTTCGATGCGTCGGCGTGCCGCACACGATCACACCGCGACCCGTCGGCGGGCAGCATCGCGTTGAGAACTCGCCGAGTCACCGACGTTCGACTCGTCGTCGACACTGTGATTCAGCTCAGTCCGCACCGGGATTCCCCATGGTGGAGGCATCGATCACAGCCGCGCGCGGCACGCGGCGGCGACGCACGGCGCGGGCGCCGAAGGGCAGTCTGAAATCGCTCCGACGCAAGGCTTTTCGTGGTCGCCGCACCGGCGATAACGGCGCGGGCCGAACCCCTCCCTGCCCTTCGACCGTAATTAGGTGTATGCCAAGCTGGGCGGCATCGCACCTGACGCGGGCCGATGCCGTAGCGCGAACACCCACGTCGCGATGATCGAATCCGGTTGCGGACCGGTCGATTTCAGGTCGATACCGCCATCGATCTCACATCGGGCGTGCCGGAACGAGGAGAAAATTGTTACGAGTTGTCATCGCGGTGCCATCTTCCTGTCACCGAAATGCCGAGATCGAAGGAGCACGCTATCTTCGGATTCGGCATCTGGGCAATGCCTCCCGACAACCACCCCGGAGGTGCACGATGACTGCGCGGACACACGACCCCGTCGCTCGAGCGACGGGCCCGAGTAATTCGGGAGATCGCCGTGTTCGTGCGTGAGCGCATCTCGGGCTCCCCGTCTTTGCCCGCGTCACCCGGTTCTGTCACCCGACTACCGCTGCCCGACCAACGGGATCTGGTCGCCGCGTTCGGCGGCCACCGTTGTGTGCTCGACGATCACCCGATGATCGCCTGGGCGCGCGCGCTCGCCGCGCTACACCGGCAACGCCACGCCGAACCGCTGAGCACCGCCGGAATAGATTGCCGCCGTGCGGAATTGGTCGCCGCGATCGACCGGTGGGTCGCCGGATTGCCACGCCGAGGTGCCACCACACACCTGTGCACCGAGCCGCTCGGCGCCACCGTGGATCGCATGGCCGCCGCGCACGTACACGCCAGCCACCTGCTGCACACCGCGGAAAAGGTCTCCGACGACCGCGTCCATGCCGCCTGGTACCGCCTCGCGCTGCTGGCCGACGAGTGGACCGACATGGTCACCGGCGCCACCCGATCGCAGGCACGGGAAGCGAAGTAGGAACAACTCAGCGCCGCACGCCAGCGATCACGCCGGTGCTCAGAAAACCCAGCAGGTCGTGGCGGGTGATCACGCCGACGGGCTTGCCGTCTTCCACCACCATCAGCGCATCGGTGTCCGACAACGCCTTGGTCGCCGACGAGAGCGGTTCACCGGAACCGATCAGCGGAAACGACGGGCTCATGTGCTGCGCCACGGAATCGGTGAGCTGCGCGCGACCCTCGAATACCGCCGAGAGCAGGTCGCGTTCGGACACACTGCCCGCGACCTCACCCGCCATCACCGGCGGCTCGGCGCCGACGACCGGCATCTGCGAGACGCCGTATTCGCGCAGGATCTCGATCGCATCGCGCAGCGTTTCCGAAGGGTGGGTGTGCACCAGGGCGGGCAACACACCCGACTTGTCGCGCAGCACGTCGCCGACCAAGGGTTCGGCCACCGATCCGTCGAGGCGCTCGCGCAGGAACCCGTAGGAACTCATCCACTTGTCGTTGAAGATCTTCGACAGGTAGCCGCGACCACCGTCGGGCAGCAGCACCACCACCACGGCGTCCGGGTCTCGTCGCGCCACCTCGATCGCCGCGACGACCGCCATGCCGCACGAACCGCCGACGAGCAGGCCCTCCTCGCGGGCCAGACGCCTGGTCATGTCGAAGGAGTCGGCGTCGGAGACCGCGATGATCTCGTCCGCGATGGCGGGGTCGTAGGCCGAGGGCCAGAAGTCCTCGCCGACGCCTTCCACCAGGTAGGGCCGACCGGTGCCACCGGAGTAGACCGAGCCCTCGGGGTCGGCGCCGATCACCTTGACCTTGCCGCCGGAGATCTCTTTGAGGTAGCGACCGGCGCCGGTGATGGTGCCGCCGGTGCCGACGCCCGCGATGAAATGGGTCACCGTGCCGTCGGTGTCGCGCCAGATTTCCGGACCGGTGGTCTCGTAATGGCTTTCGGGGCCGCCCGGGTTGGAGTACTGGTCGGGCTTCCACGCGCCGTCGATCTCGCGCACCAGGCGGTCGGAGACGCTGTAGTAGCTGTCGGGGTGGTCGGGCGGAACGGCGGTCGGGCAGACGACGACCTCGGCGCCGTAGGCGCGCAACACGTTGCGCTTGTCCTCGCTGACCTTGTCCGGGCAGACGAACACGCAGTGGTATCCGCGCTGTTGCGCGACCAGCGCGAGCCCGACACCGGTGTTGCCCGAGGTGGGTTCGACGATGGTGCCGCCTTCGCGCAGCAAACCCTGCTGCTCAGCGGCCTCGATCATCTTCACGGCGATCCGGTCCTTGGAGCTGCCGCCGGGGTTGAGGTACTCGATTTTGGCGGCGACCAGGCCCGCATTCGGACCCACCACCGAGTTCAATCGAACAAGGGGCGTGTTGCCGATGAGGTCGACGACGTGATCCGCGATGCGCATGCCTCCATCGTCGCAGACGCGCCCATCGCGGGTTCACACACGCCGTCTACAGCGCACTTCGGGCAACCGAACTCACCCGGCGGGCCACCGCGACAAGGCGGCGACCCGCGCTTAGGATCCCTGCCATGAGGCAGCCGAACGTCGCTCGTGTCGTAGCGGTCGCAGCCGTCGTGGCCGGATCGGCCATCGCAGCGACCATCGGATCGTCCGCGCAGGCAAGCGCGGCGACCGTCGCGTTTCCCGATGTCCCCACGCTCGCCAACGGCGGAGTGTGCTGGACCACCATCAACAGCTGGGCCGATACTTCCCCCGCGACGCCGGGGCGCGCGATCCTCAATGTCCGGGCGGCGCCGGTCAGCGGTGTCGGGTCGGGCCAGTACCCGTTCGCCCCGCTCTGCGAGGTCCGCACGACGGTGGCTTGGCACAATCTCGACACCGGGGCGGCGGGCCGTTTCGACAACATTGTCGCGACCGGCATCTACGGCAGCATCCAGTACTCGTTGTTCCAGGACACGGGCCCCGGCCGGGTCGAGGTCACCGTGTCCACCGACACCGCCAACATTCCCGCGCACGCCACCTTCGACGTTCCCGGCTGACCTCGCCGATCGCGCCACTTTTGCTTGCCGGAAACCCGCGCAACTGATTTCGTAGAGATATGGGCAATGCGTCGGGTGCACCCGGCTGGTCGGAAGGTTCGGTGCGGTGGTGAACGCGCCGAGAAGCAGGTGGCGTAAGGCCGCGGTCACCGGGGCGGCGACGGCGGTGGCCGGTTCGGGCGCTTACACGGCGTGGTGGGCGGTCACCAAACTGCTGATGGCACAGGCGGGTACGGCGCGCGGCGTCATCGGTCGCGACACCTCGAAGCCGCCGGAAGCCGACGGTATCTACACCAGAGCGTGTGCCGCGCCGCAGCGCTGGCGGACCGGCGAGCAGGCTGACGTGCATCTGATGGTGTTCGGCGATTCCACCGCGGCCGGTGTGGGCTGCCGCGTCGCCGAGGAGGTGCCGGGTGTGCGCATCGCGCGCGGCCTCGCGGATACGTTGGGGTTGCGAATTCGGTTGAGCACCAAGGCCATTTCGGGTGCGACTTCGAAGGGGTTGGCGGGTCAGGTCGACGCGATGTTCGTCGCGGGCCCGCCGCCGGACGTGGCGGTGATTCTGATCGGCGCCAACGACATCACCAAGAAGCATTCGGTGCGCGCCTCGGCGAAGCGTCTCGGATCGGCGGTCGCGCGGCTGCGCGCGGCCGACAGCGTCGTCGTGGTCGGCACCTGCCCGAATCTCGGCACCGTGACCGCCATCGCGCAACCGTTGCGCTCGGTGGTGCACAACTGGAGTGTGCGGTTGGCGCGCGCGCAGATCGTGGCGTGTACGGAGGCGGGAGGACGACCGGTTCCGATGGGGTATCTGCTGGCCCCCGAGTTCCGCGCGCAACCCGAATTATTGTTCTCCGAGGACGGTTTTCACCCCTCGGCCGCGGGGTACGCACTGGCTGCCGCGCAGTTGCTTCCGGTGGTGGTCGCGGAGCTCGGCGAGCGAGCCCCCACTTTCGATCGACCCGTGCGCGACGTAGATTCGATACGAACCCGCAAGTAACAAACCGGTTTCGCACAGTCCGTCCTACAAAGGAGACCTCATGCCTGAGGCCGTCATCGTTTCGACCGCACGCTCCCCGATCGGACGGGCCCGCAAGGGCTCCCTGGTCGACCTGCGGCCCGACGATCTGACCGCTCAGATCGTGCGAGCAGCGCTCGACAAGGTGCCCGCTCTGGACCCGGCCACGATCGATGATCTGATCCTCGGCTGCGGTTCCCCCGCCGGCGAGCAGGGCTTCAATATCGCGCGCGTGGTGGCCGTCGAGCTCGGCTACGACTACCTGCCCGGCACCACCGTGCACCGCTACTGCGCCTCGTCGTTGCAGTCGACCAGGATGGCGTTCCACGCGATCAAGGCGGGCGAGGGTGATGTGTTCCTCTCCGCCGGTGTCGAGGCGGTGTCGCGGTACGTGCACGGTTCGGCCGACAGCTGGCCGGACACGCAGAACCCGCTGTTCGGTGACGCCATCGCGCGCACCGCGAAGACCGCCGAAGGCGGCGCGGGTGTCTGGCACGATCCGAGGCAGGACGGCCTGATCCCCGACGTCTACATCGCGATGGGCCAGACCGCCGAGAACGTCGCGAACTCCACCGGCATCAGCCGTGCGGACCAGGACCACTGGGGTGTGCGTTCGCAGAACCGCGCCGAGGCGGCGATCGCGAGCGGCTTCTTCGAGCGCGAGATCACCCCGGTCACGCTGCCCGACGGGACCGTGGTGTCCAAGGACGACGGCCCGCGCGCCGGTGTCACCTACGAGGCGGTCAGCCAGCTGAAGCCGGTGTTCCGCCCGGACGGCACGATCACGGCGGGCAACTGTTGCCCGCTCAACGACGGCGCGGCGGCACTGGTGATCATGAGTGATACCAAGGCCAAGGAGCTGGGTCTGACGCCGCTGGCGCGCATTGTCTCGACCGGTGTCTCGGGTCTGTCGCCGGAGATCATGGGTCTCGGTCCGATCGAGGCGTGCAAGCGCGCGTTGGCCTTGGCGGGCAAGACGATCGACGACATCGATCTGGTCGAGATCAACGAGGCATTCGCGGTGCAGGTGCTCGGTTCGGCGCGCGAGCTGAAGATCGATGAGGACAAGCTGAACGTCTCCGGCGGCGCGATCGCGCTCGGGCACCCGTTCGGCATGACCGGTGCGCGGATCGCGACCACCTTGATCAACAACTTGCAGACCCACGACAAGCAATTCGGCCTGGAGTCGATGTGTGTGGGTGGCGGTCAGGGTATGGCGATGGTGATCGAGCGACTCAGCTGAGTCCGACCCACACAGAAAATGGCCGCCGCCGGAGTTCCCGGCGGCGGCCATTTTCTGTGTGTGGCGCGCGGTATCAGTTGCGCTGGAAGTAGCTCAGCAGTCGCAGGATCTCGACGTAGAGCCACACCAGGGTGACGGTGAGGCCGAGCGCGACGCCCCATGCCGCCTTCTCCGGCGCCTGGGCACGGATCAGTTGGTCGGCGGCGTCGAAGTCGAGCAGGAAGCTGAACGCGGCGATGCCGATGCAGACCAGGCTGAAGATGATGGCGAGCGGGCCGCCGTCACGCAGGCCGAGGCCGCCGTCGGTGAAGAAGCTGGCGATCAGGTTGCCGAGCATGAGCACGACCACGCCGATCATGGCGCCGACGATCATCCTGGTGAGCCGGGGCGTGACCCGGATGGCACCGGTCTTGTAGACCACGAGCATTCCGGCGAACACACCGAAGGTGCCGAGCACAGCCTGCGCGATCAGCGTGCTTCCGCCGACACCGCCGAATTCGACGTTGGTGAACATGAACGACAGCGCACCGATGAACAGGCCCTCGAACACCGAGTAGGCCAGCACGACGGCCGGATTGTCCATCTTGCGGCCGAAGGTCGCGAACAGCACGAGGCCGAGGCCGATCAGGCCACCACCGATGACGAACAGCGGCGCGAGGCTGTTGTTCATGTCCGTGAGGACGTAGGCGATGACCGCGGAGACGGCGAGCAGGCCGAGCGTCATGGCGGTCTTGGTCACCACGTCGTCGATGGTCATCGAGCGGGTGGCGGGCTGCTGGTAATCCTGGTACTGCTGCGGCGGATACTGCTGGCCGTATTGCTGACCAACCTGACCCGCGCCGGTCATGCCAGACCCGAAGTTCGCGTATCCGGCAGATCCACCGCCTTCCTGCTTGGGCAGGTTCTTGAAGACCGGATTGCTAGTGGTACGCAAGGTCGTCCCTTTCTGGGGTCGTTGCCGCTGTCACGAGTTTTCACGCCTCGTTGTCGCGGTACTCGGATCGCGTGCACTCGAGATCCAACTCATCGGTTCAACGTTCGGCGCAAAGTATGAGTTCCCGGACTCACTACGATCAGCCGGACAATTCGGACTCTACCGTTGCCGGACCTCGCGCAGGCCACGCACCGATCGAGTGACCGTGAATTTTCGGTTGCGACCGATCACCTCGGTGTGCCCGACCAGCCGCTCGACCAGGCTTCGGTAGTTGAGGTGTGAGTTGTAGACGATCCACAATTCGCCGCCCGGCCGAAGCACGCGCCCGGTCTCGGTGAACATCTTGATCGCCGAACCGGTGTGCACGGCGGCGCCGACATGGAAGGGCGGATTGCACAGCACCAGGTCGGCGCTGTTGTCCGCGGCCGAGGACATGGCGTCGTCACGCACCACGCTCACCCGGTCGGCGACGTCATTGGCGCGCACGGTCGCCGCGGCCGATCCCACCGCGGCACTGGATTGGTCGGTGCCGAGGACCTTGATGCCCTCGCGTGCCTTGGCCAGCGCGACGGCCATGATGCCGGTGCCGCAGCCGAGATCGATGGCGTCACGGGCGTCGGGCTTCATCCAACGCAGGTGGCGCAGCAGAAAACGGGTCCCGATGTCGAGCCTGGTGCCGGAGAACGCCGCGCCGTGCGCCACCACCGCTAGTTCGTCGAGTGGGACTCCACCGGCCACCGCGATGCCGAGATCGCGCAGGTGCTCACGCACCGGGAAGGGCGGCGCGTCGTCGACCGGTTTGGGACCGTGGACCAACAGGGTGCGGGATTTCTGTCGGCCTCGGCTCGCGCGGACTTCCGAGAACGATTCGGCCAGTACGTCGTTCATCGATTTGGTGAGATGTTTGTCGCGTCCGCCCGCGAATATCCGCACCTCGGGTGCCGCGTAGCGTGCGATGGCGTCGGCGATCTCGGCGAGCCCGGCCAACGCGCGCGGTAATCGGAGCAACACCACCTGGACACCGTCGAGCAATCGGTGGTCGAGCGGGTAGCTGGTGTAGCGGTCGGTGTATCCGATCGTGCGCGCGTTGTTGGCCAGCGCGCGCTCGCCCGTGAGCAGGTCTTGGTGCACCCGCAGGTCGCGTAGGTGGTGGCGAGCGATCGCGCCGAGGGTGAGCGCACCGTAGCCGTCACCGATAACGGCTACCTTTCCGCTATCGACGGAATCCAGCGCTTCGGCGGCCACGTCGAGGATCAATCGATCGGCGGCATCGACGGCGTAGAGGTTCTGCGCCTCCACATCCGGGTACCGGCGCAATCGACCCAGTACGTCTTCGACTTCTCCCACGCGTCAAGTGTGCTAGATCGTTGCCGTTGCCGTGCAGCGACCCCGCAGTATCGGCGCACGCGACCCCCGTCACGGGCGTATTCGCGCGGTATTACCGTGCCTCGCAGTACTTCTCGAGCAACCACCGAAGCCACACTCCGCCCGCGAACCGTCGCCCGAGACGGTTCCGGCGCCACACCACGGTTGGCGCACCCACGGGTAGGCCACCATCGATCGTCCCGGCCTACCTCGAACAACACGCGACCGTGCAACGACGACGCGATCATCGGCACCGATCTCCCACCCCGTGCTGATCACCGTGGCGTATCCGGCTTTTCGAACCGCGCACCCTGAAATCACCCGCGTTCGCCCCTGATCGGCCGCCCACGCACCGCGCGCAGGCGCCGCCGAGGGCAAACCTCGGGAGAATTTCGCCGACACCGCAAATCCCCGGCGTCGGCTACCGATGCGCCTAGCATCGGCCACATGCGCAAAGCAACGGTGTCCACGGCCGTCTCAGCTCTCGTTCTCACCGCGACGGCGGCATTGCTGACCAGCTGCGGCGAGCAACGAACCCCCACCGAGGCCCCCACGCCGAGCACGACGCAGAGCGGAACACTCGCCGAGGCGCCACCGACCCCGCGCGACGCGCTGACCAAGCGCGGCGACGCCTCCCCCGGCGCTGGCCTCACCGTGTCGAACATCGAGGTCGGCGCGCATCCCGGATTCGACCGTGTCGTCTACGAGCTCGGTGGCACCGGGGTACCGGGTTGGGTCGTGCAGTACACCGACCAGGCCACCCAGGACGGCAGCGGCCGACCCGTCGATGTCGCGGGCCGTTCCGTTCTCGAGGTCAGGATCCTCGGTTCGGCCTATCCGTTCGACAGCGGTGTCGAACCGTATTCCGGCCCCGACCCCGCGACCGGTGCTGACGCGTCCACCGTCGCCGGGGTCTATCGCAACACCGTCTTCGAGGGCACCACACAGTCGTTCATCGGCATCGAGGGCGATCGACCAGGCTTCTCGGTGTCCACGCTCGCCGATCCGACGCGACTGGTCATCGACGTGGCCACCGAGTAGTCCGACCGGTCGAGGCAGTCCCCACGTCAGGAAGTACGGTCGAAATGTCCGGCGTGCCGATTCGTTGTACTGTCCGGGTTTCGTCGAGGGGAAGAGAGACCGAAATGCGACGACGATTCGAGCGCGCTGGCCTGTTCGTGGCCGCGGCCGCCCTCGCTGGCGGAGTGCTGACGGTCGGTGCGTGCGCACAGCAGGTTTCCGGCAATGCCCAGGTCAACACCGCTGATCTGTCGGCATACACCTCCGAGGTGACCGCGTCCTCGATCGCCGCGTCGTCCTCGCGCGCCGCGGCCGTCGAAGACGCTACGGGCGCCGCGTGTGACGCCTTTCTCACCGCGAACGGTAGTTCGGTCAAGGTCTTCAACGAATACATCGACGTGAGCAACAGCAAGGGCCGTGACGACCCGGAAGTGAACACCAAGGCCGACGCCGCCGTCGGGGCATTGCACGACAACGCGAGTTCGGTCGACACCGCCGTCACCCCCGATGTGCCGAGCAATGTCGCCGACCCGCTGCACGCCTACCGCGATGACAGCAACGCGCTGGCCGACACCCTCGGCAGCCGCGCCGACACCGACACACTCAATGTCGCCGTCGACAAGTTCAACGCGACCAAGGACACCGCGCTCAACGCGTGCAAGGGCCACGGCAGCCGCTAGCGGCGTCGGCCCCACCGGGCGGTCAGGAATCGGTGTGCGGAGCTAGCGCGCGGGCCTCGTTCGTCCGTCGCGGTTATTCCTCGCGGGCAATCACCTGCCACGCGGAGGACTCACCGGGAGAGTCGAGTTCGGTGTCCGCGCGGCTGCGTCGACGCTCCAGCGCGATCAGGCCGAGACCACCAGCGAGCGTGACCACCGCGAGTATCCCGAAGACCACGGCGACGCCGACCGCCGAAGACCATCCCGCCACCAGGGTCACCAGTACGGCGACGAAAGCGATGCCGAACAGCACGTAGGCGGCCCAATTCCTGGTGTCGGCCAGGGTTTCTCCCGGCTGTAGCGCCGACTGCCTCGTGATGTCTTGCGCGTCGTCGAGCGGTGGAATCTCCCAGTGCTCATTCGATGTCATCTCATCACCTCACGCCACGGCCCGAGCGACCAACCGGTACCTCATGATCGAGAAGTGCCCGATTCGGCCGCCGCGAAACAACTACGGCGCAGACGTCATCGACGCAGACAGACTCAGTTGTAGGACTTGGTGACTCCGTCGATCAGGTGCTCCAACGTCTCATAGGTGGGCGGGGCAACCACATCGAGCAGGTCGGCGGCCACGGGCACACCGTGTTCGGCGACGACCGCGCCGAACTGCGCGGGATCGCCGGTGCGGAAACCGTGTTCGGCGGCAAGTCGCTGGAGGCCCTTGTCTTCCGACAGCAGTTGTCCGAGCCGGTCGCCGGAGTCACCGAGCGGAATCAGGGTGTGCCGCGACCACACCGTCGGCCCCGGATAGAGCAGCCGCATCTCGGGGGTGGTCTTGCCCTGCGCCGCGGCCTCGACGAACTGCGATTCGTAGATCCATGCCAGCGGTGTCGGCCCCATTCCACCGGCCAGGTAGTTACCGAAGGGGCCTTCGCTGGAGTTCTCCGTGTATCCCTGTCCGACGAAAAGCCTTGACAAGGTGGGTATCACGTCTTGTTCGGCGGGTGTGCCCTGCACGATGGTTTCGTTGTTGGCAACGTAGCTCGCGGCGGCGAGGTACAGGGCTGCGGAGTTGGAGCTGCGCGGGTCGGTGGTGGAGATCAGGATGTTCTTGCCGACGGGATAGGCGGTGTTGCCGGGCAGTTGGTCCCAACGCGTGTTGTTGCCGACCAGTTTCAGGTAGGCACCGACGTCGAGGGTCGGTGTCGGACCGGGACCGACCACACCCGCCCGCGTCAGCACGTCCACGATCGGCGCGAAGGTGGCGATCGCCATCGGCGAGGAGAACGGAATGTAGCGGGTGTTCACCTTGCGCTGGCGCTGGATCTGCTCGGCCGTGATCTCACTGGAGGGAAACGCGAAGTCGTACCGGTCGAGGTCGGTGGAGGTGGCGATCTGACGCGATCCCGCGGGTTGCACGTCGACCTGTAAACCGTTGCGTGCCAGGGTATCCACGACCTTCGGGTCTTGGAAGAACGCCATCTTCTCCGAGCCGACCACCCCGTGCACGACGGTGAGCGCCTGCGCGGGCGCGGCGGTCGGTGCTTCGGCGGCGGGCTTGCGCACCGTGAACCCCACCGCGACCACCACGAGTACGAGCGCCACGATCAGCCCGGTCGATACGAGCCGCCGATTCGCCGACCATGCGGCACCGAGGGCGGCAAGCACCCCGCCGGAATCATCGTCCGAGGCGTGCTTGCCTAGGCCGGGTTTCGTTGCCGTGGTTGATGTTCGGGCGCCGTTGGTGACACCGGTCGAATGACTCGGCACCGCGGGATCGGCCGAATCGACAACACCTTCACTGGCATCCGCATCGATCGAGCCGTGTGCGCCGGCCGGCCCGGCCGCGTGCGACGAACCAGTGTGGTCGCCGACGACAGGCGCTGGCGTCGAATCCGGTTGGGGCGCTTGCTCCGGGACCACCGCGTCGGATGCCTCGGTGGTCGCATTCGGCGAGGCGGACGTAGCGGGCGATCCCACGACCGACCCCACCGCCGAATCCTTCTTGCCCGCAAGTCTTCTGCGGGCGACACGCTCGACCAGGATCGGCACGAATTGCCGTACCGGATGTCCACCGAACTGTTGGCGCGCCACGCCCACCGCGCGTTCCACCTGCTCGACGGAATGGGTATCGGCGAAGTCTCGCACCAGCTGATCGGTCATCTGACGAATCGCCTGCTCTTCGCGGACGGTAGCGACAACCACGACAATCTCCTCGTCCTCGGCGCGCGAGACAGCGGCCAGCTCGCGCCGCCAAACCCTAACGCCGAATTCGCATGTCGCCCCAGCCGCGGATTCGGTCGATACGGTACTGAACAACGTCGATTTCCACTGTCGGCGAGCACTTCTCGCCACCCCATCGACGACCGAGTATTCGCACGTCATAACGCAATCGGAATCGCTGACAGCACCGCGACAACCCCGCCGGTGACCCCACCGACGACCACCGCCGAGACCTCCTGCGTCCCCGAAGAATTCAACCCGTCCTCCACTGCCCGACACCCCACATTGCCCACCTGTTTCCCGGACGCCCAGACGCCGGGCCCGAGATCCGATCATCACCAAGTCGACACCACCACCTCGACCGGCGAACGCCGCTGAGAAACCTCGACACCGCGGGGAGGGGTTAGGGTCGTAGCGGCGGATGGTTGTGGAGGAGAGGGCTATGGTTCGGACTGCGGTGGTGACGGGGGCTTCCTCGGGGATCGGCAAGGCTGTGGCGGCGGCGCTGGTGGCCAAGGGGTATCAGGTGATCGGCACCAGCCGTAAGCCCGAGTCGCTGCGTGACGAGCAGCGCGCGCCCGGAGTCGAATACCGCGCGCTCGATGTGACGGACACGGCGTCGATCTCGACGTTCGCCGCGGGGCTCGACGTGGTGGATGTGCTGGTCAACAATGCGGGCGAGAGCCAGGCGGGGCCGCTGGCGGAGTTGCCAGACGACGCGGTGGCGCGACTGTTCCAGCTCAATGTGCTCGGGCCGGTCGCGCTGACGAGGGCGGTGCTGCCGGGTATGCGGGAGCGCCGGTTCGGGCGGGTGGTGATGGTCGGTTCGATGCTCGGCAGTTTCCCCATGCCGTATCGCTCGTCGTATGTCGCCACCAAGGCGGCGCTGCGCGGGTTCGCGACGGCGGCGCGGTTCGAGGAGTCGCCGTTCGGTGTGTGGATCACCGCGGTGGAGCCCGGTCAGGTGAATACCGGTCTGCGGGAACGCAGGACGAAGTATCTGACCGAGAATTCCCCGCACACCACCGATTTCACCGCCTTCATGGCGAAGCTGGACCAGAAGCAGGGCGAGGGCATTACCCCGGCGAAGGTCGCCGAGACCGTCGTGCGCGCGATCGAGGCCAACCGTCCGAAGCCGCTGTACGCCGTCGGCAGCGCGGCCCCCGTGATGTTCCTGTTGCGCCGAGTCCTGCCCCGCTCTGTGATGGAACGACTCATCGCCCGCAGCTACGGCCTGTCCCGCTGAGTCTTTCCTGCCTAGGACACGCACGCGCCATCACCGCAGGGTGATAGCCGCGAGCAGCCTGCCGACTTCGGTCCGGCCGCGCACGGCAAGCCACGTTCACAGTGACGAAAGTCTGACGGTCCGGCGTGTGCGCTGTGGCCGACCACACCGATCAGGCACGATCGTCGCATGACTTGCGATGTGACCGCCGTGCGCGACGAGTCCCTGCGATGAGCCCTGTGCGGGTATTGCTCACCGGCGCAGCCGGTTTCATTGGCAGCCACATTCATCGGACACTGGCCGGTGCCGGGCACGAGGTGCTCGCCGTCGACACCATGCTGGCCGCCGCGCACGGCCCCGAGGCGCAGCTTCCCGAGGGCATTCAGCGGCTCGATGTTCGCGACGGCGCCGCACTCGACGACGTGTTGCGCGGCATCGATGTCGTGTGCCACCAGGCGGCGGTGGTCGGCGCGGGAGTGAACGCACAGGACGCGCCCGCCTACGCCAGCCACAACGACTTCGGCACGGCGACGCTGCTGGCCGCGATGGATCGCGCGGGTTGCCGCAGGCTGGTGCTGGCCTCGTCGATGGTGGTCTATGGCGAGGGCAGGTATGCCGGGCACAGCGGAGTCCCGGTCGAGGTCGGGGTGCGCGACACCGCCGACCTGGACAACGGGATCTTCGATCATCGCGATCAGCGCACCGGCGAGGTGCTCGACTGGACCTTGGTCGAGGAGAACGCGCCGCTGTGTCCGCGCAGCCTGTACGCGGCAAGCAAATTGGCGCAGGAGAATTACGCCTTCGCGTGGTCGCGTGCGACCGACTCGACGGTGACCGCTCTGCGCTATCACAATGTGTACGGCGCCGATATGCCAAGGGATACACCGTATTCCGGTGTCGCGGCGATCTTCCGGTCGAGCCTGGAAGCGGGAAAGCCGCCACAGGTTTTCGAGGATGGCGGCCAGGCAAGGGATTTCGTGCATGTCACCGATATCGCCTCGGCCAACCTCGCGGCCGTCGAGCAGCCGTTGTCGGGTTTTGTCCCGTTGAATGTCTCCTCGGGCCACCCGATCACGATCGGCGAGGTGGCGGCCACCCTCGCCGCCGCGCGCGGTGGACCGGACCCGGTGGTGACCGGGGAATACCGTTCCGGCGATGTGCGCCATATCGTCGCCGACCCGGCCGAGGCCCGACAGCTGCTCGGTTTCGTCGCGCAGGTCTCCCCGAAGGAGGGCCTCACCGAATTCGCCTTCGCCCCACTGCGTTCTGCGAAGGGCACCGGCGCGCCGACGGTCTAGCGCAGCGCCCCGCAACCCGGCGCAAGGTATCAACGCACGCGAACCTGCTCGAACATTCGCGAAAGCGCCTCGATATCAACCCGATCCACCGCGAGGCGAACCCGCCGTGTTCACCCCCTCGGCACCGCGGCACCCGGCAACGGTTGCTGCGATAACGGCAATCGCACCTCGAACCGGCAACCCTGTTCCCGGTTCTCGGCCGAGATGTCGCCCTGATGGGCCTGCATCAACCCCGCGGCGATCGCCAGACCCATGCCACTTCCGGTGGGGACACCGTCACCTGCGACGGGTGAGCGCGCGGAGGTGCCTCGGTAGGCGACTTCGAAGATGCGTGGCAGGTCGGCTTCGGCGATGCCGGGACCGTTGTCGTCGACCCGTGCCCAGGCGAGGCCGTCCTCGGCGCCCGCCGAGATCGCGATTTCACCGCCGGGCGGGGTGTGTGCGATGGCATTGGAGACCAGGTTGGTGAGCACGCGGGCCATGGCGTGGTCACTGGCCGCGACGACCAGCCGTTCTTCCGGTTGTTCGGCGCGCAGTCCCACCTGCGCGCGTGCGGCGGTGGGGCGGTTGGCGGCCAGCACTTCGTCGATGAGTTCGCGCAGGTCCACCGGTTCCAGCTCCAGCCGCAGCGCACCCGCGTTGATCTTCGACATCTCGAACAGGTCGTCGACCATGTGCGAGAGCCGATTGGTTTCGCTGCCGATCTGCTCGGCGTATCGGGCGACGTCGCGTCCGCTGACGACGCCGTCGGTCAACGCCTCGGCCATCGCCCTGATACCGGCCAGCGGCGTGCGCAGGTCGTGGCTCACCCAGGCGACCAGCTCCCGCCGTGACTGTTCGGCCGCGCGTTCCTGTTCCCTGATCTGCTTCTCCCACACGGTTTTTCGTGCCTGTTCGCGACCGAGCAGGATGGCGGCGGGCACGGTGACGGCGGCGACGACCGCGAGAACCACTGCGGTGCGCTGCAATTCGTGGGTGAACATCAGCCCACTGACGCCGATGATCCCCGCCAACGACGACAGCGTGGGAATGAGGACCAGCACTGCCATACTGGTGGTGAGCGAGCGGTTGCTGGTGGCGCGCAGGATCAGCGCGCCGATGAGCACCACCGGCACCGAACAGGCGAGGGTGAGCGCGATGAGTTGCGCGGTGTCTTCAGGCACGGGTCGCTCCGTTCGCGGAATCGGTACGCGCCCAGGCGTATCCGCGCCCCCATACCGTGTCGATTCGATGTTTGTCGCCGAGTTTCGCACGCAGGCGTTTGATGTGCACGGTCACGGTGGAGAGGTCACCGAAGTCCCACCCCCAGACCTGGGCGAGCAGATCGTTTCGACTGAACACCTCCTTCGGATGACTCAGCAGGAAGGTCAGTAGGTCGAATTCGCGCGGCGTGAGTTCCACTGGGATCGCCTCGACGAGAGCGAGCCGGAACGCGGGCCGCACTTCGATGACGCCGTCGCGCAGTATCTCGCGCCCGGTGTCGGGTGTCACCCGCGCCCGGCGCAACACCGACGCCACCCGTAAGGCCAGCTCGCGGGGGCTGAATGGTTTGGTGACGTAGTCGTCGGCACCCGCTTCGAGCCCGAGCACGCGATCGTCTTCGTCACCCAGGGCGGTGAGCAGGATGACCGGGGTGTCGGGCCGGGGACCGCCGCGGATCACCCGGCAGATCTCGATGCCGTCGGGCTGCGGCATCATCACATCGAGGACGGCCAGCTCCACCTCGTCGTCGGGGTTCGCCAGCGCCGCCAATGTGGTGGCGCCGTCGTCGGTTTCGCGGACGGTGTGGCCGTCTCGTTCCAGGTAGCGGCGCACGACATCGCGCACGACCGGGTCGTCGTCGGCGATCAGAATGCTCATGTGTTCACCAAATCGTCAGTAGCAGATGAATGATCGCGAGCGTGCCGATGCCCTGCACGGCCAGCCAGAACCGTGCGGTGGCGCGTGGGAGGAACGCGGTGGCCACGAGCACCCAGAGGTCGAACGGTAGCCAGATGCGTTCGGTTTCGGCTTTGCTCAGGCCGCTCAGGTCGGCGGCGAGGATGGCGCACACACCGGCGAGGGCGAGCAGTGCGGCGGGGTCGCGGCCGCGCACCACGCTGGGGACGAGCGTGCGGTGTAGGGCGGCGGCGGTGGCGAGGCCGAGCGCGCATACCGTGGCCGCGAGGTTCGCCCAGAACCAGTACGCGTACGGGCGTTCGGAAGCGATGCCCTGGTAGTAGCGCTCGACCACCAGGTGGTAGCCGTCGAACCACCAGAATCCCGCGAGGGTGAAGGCCGCGACCACCAGTAGCGCACCGAGTATCGCCGGGAGCAGCGGTCGGAGGGTCTTGCCCGCGATCAGCACCGCGAGCGCGGGCAGCGCCATCAGCGACAGTCCGTAGTTGAGATACATACCGCAGCCGAACAGCACCCCGGCCGCGACCGCGCTGGCGTAGTGCCGTCCCGGTCGCGTGGCCAGCGCCAGTAGTGCCACCGCCCACGCGGTGACCCCCGCGAACATCGCGTCCGCGGAAACGCCGATCCAGATCGCGGCGGGGGCGAGGGCCAGGAACGGCAGTGCGGCGCGCGCACGGTCCTCGGCACCGAGCGCACGCAACGCGACCGCGACGGCCACCACCGCGCTGGTGCCGATCAGCACGCACGCCAGGCCCGCCCACGTGCTTCCGCCGAGACCGATCCGGTCCAGTGAGACGAAGAACAGCAGCGCGCCGGGCGGATGTCCCGACACGTGGGTGGTCCAGGAGTCGGGTTGGAAGTCGAGGATGCGGTCGGAGAATCCGCGCAGCATGGCGGGGATGTCGGTGACGCCGTCGACCTCGCTGAGGTACTCGTGGCCGTCGGCCAGGCGTGCGACGAATCCTCGTTGCCAGCCGTCGACCATGACCAGCGCGAATGTCCATGCGAGCGCGGTGAGCCACGCGGAAGCGAGCAGCTTCGGCCAGGCGAGTCGTTGCGCCAGTGTTGGTCCCCACGCGACCACCGCGACGACGAGCACGATCGCTGGCCCGGTCCCCCAGCCGACGTGCGGCAACCACCCCGCGTAGAGGGGTGCGGCGGCGGCGTACAGGGTGGCGCGGAACTCGGGAGTGGCCAGTCGTGGCACGACGAAGGCCGCGGCGACCAACAGGGCGGCGACCAGTGCGCCGATGACGTCACCGCGCAGCCGAGTCCGTGGCGGCGCGATGGTCTCGGTGTCGGCGGCATCGGTGAGGTCATGCACCAGACACACGATAGGTCCGCCCTCGGCCACCGAGCACCGTTCCTACCGGCTTTTTCGGCGCCGTCATTGTTTCGTCACAGGGATTCTCCTATTCGCGCAGGAAAATCGGCATAGCGTCGGTGCGGTGACCGAATCTCACATCGAGCAGAACGCGGTAACCGTGGTGATCCCGTGCCGGGACGAGGCCGAGGCGTTGCCGGGGGTGTTGGCCGCGATTCCCGCCGAATATCACGCCCTGGTGGTGGACAACGGTTCCACCGACGACACCGCCGCCGTCGCCCGTGCGCACGGCGCGACGGTGGTGGGCGAGGAACGCCCAGGCTACGGCGCGGCGGTGCAGGCGGGGATCACCGCGGCGGGCACCGAGTTCGTCGCGGTGCTCGACGGCGATGGTTCGATGGACCCCGCGGAATTACCCGGCTTGGTCGAATTGGTTCGCGCGGGTGCCGATCTCGCGGTAGGGCGGCGCAGGCCCACCGAGGCGGGCATCTGGCCGTGGCACGCGCGGCTGGGCAATCAGGTGATCGCGCACCGCTTGCGCAGCACCTATGGGCTGCCGGTGCACGACATCGCGGCGATGCGGGTGGCAAGGCGCGCGACCATGCTTTCGCTCGGGCCGTTGCATCAGCGCTCGGGTTATCCGTTGGCATTGTTGGTCGGCGCGGCGGGCGCGGGATGGCGGGTGGTCGAGCGCGACATCGCCTATCGGCCGCGCGCGGGTGGCACCTCGAAGGTGTCCGGCTCTGCGCTGGGCACATTGCGCGCTACCAAGGATTTCTTGGCGGTGTTGCGATGAGCACTGAGCGTGCTGAGTGTCCTGACAACCCCGGCACCCCGAATACCACCTCGCCACCACACGAGGTGACCCTGCTGGTGATCGCGAAGGCACCGATCGCGTGGTTCGCGAAGACCAGGCTCACACCGCCGCTGGCGCCGGTGGATGCCGCCCGTGTCGCGGCCGCGGCACTGCTCGACACCTTGGACGCGGTGCGCGACTGCACCGTCACCCGCCGGGTGATCGCCTTCACCGGCGACCTGGACCGCGCCGAGAGTGGTGACGAAATATCCAGGGCGATGGAGGATTTCGAGGTTTTCGCGCAGCGTGGCGGCGATTTCGGCACGCGCTTGGCCAACGCGCACGCCGATGCCGCGCGTTTCGGCGCCCCGGTGCTGCAAATCGGCATGGACACACCGCAGGTGGGCGCGAGCACGCTCATCGAGGCGGCGCGTCGGCTCACCGACGCGGGGACGGCGCTGCTCGGCCCGGCGGAGGACGGCGGTTGGTGGGCGCTCGGTCTGCCGAATCCGCAACCGGCGCGGGTGCTCGCGCAGGTGCCGATGTCCACCGCGCATACGGCGACCGCGACCCGAAGCGCGTTGCGCGACTGCGGGTATGGGGTACGTTCGTTGCCGCGGTTTCGGGATGTCGACGACTTCGACGACGCGCTCCACGTCGCAGACCATTCGGGTGGTCGTTTCGCCGAGGTGGTCCGCGCGCTGCGCGCCGGGCTGGTGCCTCGGTGAGCGGCCGGATTTCGGCCGCCACCACGCAGACGGTGACCGATGGGATCGAGATGTTCGACCGCGCGTTGGCGGGTGAGGCCTCGTGGGTGCGCACCTCCGACGGTGCGCGCCGCAGGCTCCCGACTCAGCGGTGGCTCGCCGACGCCGACGCGCTCGCCGATACCGCTATGACCTCCTGTTGCGACGGCCCGACCTTGGATCTCGGCTGCGGCCCCGGTCGCCTCGTCGCGCATTTGTTGCGGCGCGGGGTGGTGGCGCTTGGTGTGGATATATCGCCGATGGCGGTGGCGGTCACCAGGTTTCGTGGTGCGCCCGCGTTGCGCCGCGATCTGTTCGGTCAATTACCCGGCGCGGGACGATGGCATTACGCGTTGTTGGCCGACGGCAATATCGGCATCGGTGGCGATCCGCATCGGATTCTGCGCCGCACCTGCGAGCTGCTCGCGCCGAACGGCACCGCGGTGGTCGAATTCGACCCGCCGGGAACAGGTTTGGTATCGCTGCCGATTCGTTTGGAGTCCGAGACCCGTGTCGGTTCGTGGTTTCCGTGGGCGCATGTCGGCATCGAACGAGCGCGGGAGTTGGCCGAAGCGAATGGTTTCCGCGTGTTGAACACCGAAGAGGTGGACGGGAGGCATTTCGCTTGGCTCGGCCCGACGCCGATGTGATCGGGTTGTCGGTGGCGGTGCGGGACAAGGGATGAGCTCCGGCAAGGCTGTGCACCGGCGTTTCCGGGACGGCACCGGCGATCGAGATTCGAGATTCGGTGCGTGACACCGGTTCTCACGGTGGCGGCATCGGCACCATGCGTCGCGACTCGATCCGCCCGGCGTGCTCGACGAGGGTCGCCGCGGCTCCGGTCGGCGGTGTCGCCCGGCGCCAGATCGCGCGGAATTTCCTGCTCAGGCTCACCGAGTCGGCCACGCGCACCACGCGCAACGCGCCACTCACCAGGTCGGGTGTGGCGATCAGGTTGCTCAGCACCGCGGGCGCCACACCGGCCCGTGCCGCCGCGCTGATCGCCACCGCCGACCCGAGCTCGGCGGCGGGTCGTGCCGGTTGACATTCCGCGCTCAGGATTTCCCACACGGTGTCGCGGGTGCCGGAGCCGGGTTCGCGCCACAGCAGCGGTGTGGTGGCCAATTCGCGCAGGGTCACCGGCTTTCGGCGCCGCGCCCACGCGTGCTGCGGGGCCACCACCACGACCAGGTCGTCGCTGCCGAGTACCTTGCTGCCGAGTCCGGCGGGTGGGTGCGGACCCTCGACGAATCCGAGATCCGCTTCCGCCTCGCGGACCATGGCCTCGACATGCTTGGTGTTGTCGACTTCCAACGCCACCGCGAGGTCGGGATAGGAATCACGTAAAGCGCTCAACCACTGAGGAATTCGATGATCGGCGATGGTTTTGGACGCGGCGACCCGCAGCCTCGGCGCCTCGGCGGCGTGTAACGCGGCCACCTCGACATTGAACGAGCGCGCGGCCTCGAGTACCAATCGAGCGTGGCCGACGACAGCGCGGCCGGAGCCGGTGAGCGCGGAACCGGTGGGTCCTCGGTCGAGTAGCCGCAGGCGTAGTCGGCGTTCCAGGGCGCTGATGCGCATGCTGGCGGCGGGTTGACTGACGCCGTGTTCGCGGGCGGCCGCGCCGAGGCTACCCAGCTCGGCGACGGAGACCAGCAGGTCGAGTACGTCGAGGTCAGGCAGCCGCGTGAGGGAGGTCATCGTTGTCGAGTATGACGGCAGCGCACCAGCGCTTGTCGCCGACCCCATCAGCGCGGCTTATGAGGTCATGTCGATTCGACGGCTACCCATACCCCCGCGCCCCGGCGATTCTCGAAGACATGAACCTCGCCACGCTGATCCCTCGGCACGGCCCCGGCCTCGCGCTCTCGGCGCTCGTGGCTACGGCGGCGACCTTGCTCGCCAAGCTGGTACCGGTGGTAGGCGCGCCGGTGCTCGCATTACTCGGCGGAGTGTTGTTCGGTGCGCTCGTGCGGGGAAAAACCACCGCGACAGAGCTTTTCGCGCCGGGGTTCGAGCTCGCGCGCCATCATCTACTCAGTGCGGCGATCGTTTTGCTCGGGCTCGGGTTGCCCGTGGGCGCGGTGCTGAGTGTCGGCCGCGACACCGCGGTCGTGCTGGTGGGCACGGCGGCGGTCGGCGCGGTGGCCGCGCTGCTGTTGGGTCGGGCGTTGGCGATCGACCCGGATTCCGCGGTGCTGGTCGCCGTCGGTACCACCATTTGCGGCGCCTCGGCCATCGCGGCGGCGACGGCGGTGCTGCGCCCCGAACGTCACCGGGTCGGCTACGCCCTCGGCACGATCTTCTTGTTCAATGTGCTTGCGGTACTGATTTATCCGCCGTTGGGTCACCTGTTCGGTTTGTCGCAGCCCGCCTTCGGCCTCTGGGCGGGTACCGCGATCAACGACACGTCCTCGGTACTGGCGGCTGGCGCGGCCTACGGCGCGGTCGCCGCGCAGTTCGCGGTCATCGTCAAGCTGGTGCGCAGCCTGCTGATTGTCCCGATGTGCCTCGGCCTGCAGCTCACCCGCCGCGACACCGCGACGAAAACCCCGCTGTGGCGGATCTTTCCGCTATTCGTCGTGCTGTTCGTGCTCGCGTCGGTGATCGCGGGAACGGGGCTCGTACCCGTCGCGCTGACCAGCCAGTTGGCCAGCGTCAGCGGCTGGCTGATCGCCGCGGCACTGGCCGCCATCGGTGCCGCCATGAACTGGCATCAGGTCCGCACCGCCGGTCCGCGACCGTTGCTGTATGGCGGCCTGCTCAGCGTAGTTCTCGCGGTTTCCAGCCTGGCACTCCAATTTTTCACCGGGTGGCGGTGAGCGGCGATGCGCGAAACACCCAGCCTGTGCACCCGGCATACTGCTGGGACGTGCGTCGGGCCTGCGCGGCGACCTGGTGCTGCCGATCTCCCGTGAGTGCGAAGAAACCGCTGGCCTCGGCGAGACACCGGCCCATAGGCGCGAACATGCCTTGTGTTCAGAGTTCCGTCGCGGTCGACCACGATTCGTCAGCGACGACGACATGGTCGAGAAATCGTAAGCCGACGATGTGCGCCGCTTCTTGCAGCGAGCTGGTGGCCCTGCGGTCGTCGAGACTCGGGGTGGGTTCGCCGGACGGGTGATTGTGGGCGACGGCGAAGGCCCGCCCATCATGCCGCAGCACGGTATTCATGATCTCGCGGATCGGAACGGCGACCCGATCGACCGCACCCTGGGCGACGAACACCTTGTGCCGCAGTCGGTTCTGCGCGTCACACACCAACACCAGCAGTCGCTCCACCCGCGCACCTTCGAACATCGGCCGTGCGACGGCGGCCACCGCGGCGGAGGACGTCAGCTGGGTGACGGCCAGTGCGCCACCGCGCACACGGGAACCCAACTGGAACGCCGCGATAATCGCCGCCGCCTTCGCCGACCCGATTCCGCTGCGCCGCACCAGCTCCTCGGGTCGGGCCGCCGCGAGCTCGGCCAGCCCGCCGTACTCCACCACCAGTTCGGCGGCGAGATCGAGCGCATTGGCGCCGCGCCTGCCGTGCCGAAGGAGCAGCGCGAGCAACTCCACATCGCTGAGCGCGTGCGGCCCCAGCGCGAGCAGGCGCTCGCGAGGACGTTGTTCGACAGGCACATCGACAAGCGAAACCGGCATCGTTGCACCCCTTGCTCACGGCGACAGTGTCACGCACTCTGCCAGCCGACACCGACAGATTTCGCGACCGCGCACGCGATCCGGTCGTGCCACACTTGACTATGCCGTAGCGGCATAGTGGAGGGTCTTGCTGAATACAGCGATTCGAGGAGGTCACCGTGGCTTGGAGCACTCGTCAGCTCGCCGATCTCGCGGGCACCACGTTGCGTGCCGTCCGGCATTATCACGAGGTCGGCCTGTTGGCGGAGCCGGAGCGAAGCAGCAACGGCTACAAGCAGTACGGCGTCGCGCACCTGGTGCGGCTGCTGCGCATCAAGCGCCTGTCCGACCTGGGCTTCTCGTTGTCGCAGATCGCCGCGATGGGTGAGGCCGACGAGCACCCGGAGGAGGCCGTCGCGGTTCTGGATGCCGAGTTGGCCGCGACGATCGAACGGCTGCAACGCGTTCGCGTCGAGCTCTCCACGGTGCTCGGCAAGCGTTCCCCCACGGATCTGCCGCCGGAGCTGAGCACCGCCGTCGCCGATCTCCCCGCCAACGATCGCGCGTTCACCGTGGTGTTGAGCAGGATCTTCGGGCCGAAGTCGCTGGAGACCTGGCGCAAGATGATGGAGGACTACCACTACACCCCGAACGCGATCGAGTTCGACAAGCTCACCGACGACACCGACGACGCGACCAGACAGCGGATCGCGCAGGCACTGACCACCGAACTCGCGGATCTCACTGCGACGTACCCCGAGGCCGCCCAGCTGGGCATGGACGCTCCCTCTGGCGTGGCGTTCGCGAACGAGGCGATGAACGTCGCGTTGCTCGACCTGTACAACGAAGCCCAGATCGATGTGACGCAACGGGTGGTTCGACTCATTTCGGAGTCGAAGAAGAGTTAACCTTCGACGACTTCGGGTTCGGGGAGGGTGAACCAGGTATCGGCGGCGAGCTTTTCCAGATGGTGCAGTTGGCGCTCGTGCACGACGATGCGCCGCAGCGCCTCGTTGATGGTGGCCTCACTGCTCGACGTGCCCATGATGGCGGCGGCGCTGGCGAGTAGTTCTCGGTCCAGGTCCACCCGCACGGTGGCCCGGCGCGGCACTTCCTGTGCCCACGGCGGGGCCTCTTGTCTCATGCGTCCTCCTTTTTACATTCGCAATCTTGCGGCATGAACCTTTCATTTACCCGGTGAATCACGAAAAAGAGACACCCGAGCGGTATGTCCATATACGGTACGGGGGTATAGTCATCGCCATGGACCACGCCGGACACGACACCGGGAACACGCACCGACCTGCACCGACCAGCTGGCGCATGGCCGCACAGGCCACCGCGCACTGCCTCACCGGTTGCGCGATCGGCGAAGTACTCGGCATGGTGATCGGCACCACATTCGGGTGGAGCAACCTTGCGACCGTGGTCGTTTCGATCGCGTTGGCGTTCCTGTTCGGCTACGCACTCACCATGCGCGGCGTGCTGCGCGCCGGATTACCGCTCGCGGCGGCCGTCACCACCGCACTGGCCGCCGACACCGTCTCGATCACCGTGATGGAGATCGTCGACAATCTCGTCATCCTCGCCGTGCCCGGCGCGCTGGACGCGCAGCTGGACACGGTGCTGTTCTGGGCGACGATGCTCGTCTCGCTCGCGGTGGCGTTCGTGCTCACCACGCCGGTGAACAAAGCGATGATCAGCAGGGGCAAAGGTCACGCGGTGGTGCATTCGCTGCACGGCCACTGACCAACCCGCCGCCCAACTCGGCAATTTGTCTAGCTGCGGCGACCCTGGTTGTCCCGTCGTCGACTCGGTGCTTGCATCGACATATGTTCACCGAGGCTCAGCTGTATTCACCGGTGACCCGCTCCGACCAGGGCGAGGTGACCGTGCACCTGAGCGACGAGCATCCCGGCGTGCACGACCAGCGTTACCGTCGGCGCCGCAATGCCATCGCCGCGCTGGCACTGGACTACCACCGGGGCAAGCCGCTGCCCCATGTCACCTACACCAAGGAAGAGCAGCGGGTATGGCGGATCGTCTCCGCCGAGCTCGCGCGTAAGCACCGTCGGTATGCCTGCGCGGAGGTGCGCGAGTCCGCCGCCCGCCTCGCGCTGCCGACCGATCACATCCCGCAACTCGACGAGGTGTCGGCGGCGTTGGAGCCACTCACCGGTTTTCGGTATGCCCCCGCGGCGGGCTTGGTGCCGTTGCGGGAGTTCTTCGGCTCGTTCGCCGAGCGGATCTTCCATTCGACCCAGTACATCCGCCATCATTCCGCGCCGCTCTACACCCCGGAACCCGATGCCGTGCACGAGGTGATCGGCCACGCCAATCAGCTCGCGAGCCCGCGTTTCGCGCAGGTGTACGCCTCGGTCGGCGCGGCCGTCGAGCGGGTGCACTCGGAGCGCGCCTTGAAGTTCTTGGCGAATGTGTTCTGGTTTTCGATGGAGTTCGGTGTGGTCCGCGAACACGAGCAGACTCGTTGCTACGGCGCGGGATTGCTCTCCTCGTTCGGCGAGATCGAAGAGTTCCGCCACGCCGAGTTACGACCGCTGGATGTCGCCGAGATGGGTCGCGCCACCTACGACATCACGCACTATCAGCCGGTGCTGTACTGCGCGGACTCGGTCGACGAGATCGAGGACGTGATCGGCGGCTTCTTCGAGACCATGGACGACGACACCCCCGACCGCATGGCGGCGGTCAAGGCGAACGGCGCCCGGTAGCTTTTCCGAAAGGCATACCGGCGTCGAGGAACTCGATGACGCGGCCGATGTTCGCGGAGTCCATCACCGAGACGCTCGACACGGCCATTGCCGCGCCGGTGAGCGCGCCGGCAGCGACTCGGATTTCGAAATCGTCGGCCGCCCTGTCGATTCGTTCGGCGATCATGGTCGAGACCATGTCGAAAGTGTGGAGCAGTTGCTGGGTGACGGCCGCGCGCAGTTCGGGCTCGGCGCTCAACAGCGTTTGCCGCTCGTGTTCGAAGGCGGCCTGTTCCTCGGTCAGCGCCTGGAACACTTCGTCGCTGGCCTTGTGAAAGGCCGCCATCGGGGACAGCTCGGGGGGTTGCTCTCGGTAGGCGGCGATCATCAAAGCGTCGAGGTCGTCGGTGATGACCAGTTGCTCTTTGCTCGGGAAGTAACGGAAGAAGGTACTGGGTGAGACCTCGGCGGCGGCGGCGATCTGTTCCACCGTGGTCTCGCCGTATCCCTGTTCTCGAAACAGCCGGAACGCTTCCGTACGAATCGTCCGGCGGGTGCGCACCTTTTTCCGTTCCCGCAGGGGCATCTCATCGGACATGCGACGATTCTGCCGCATCGGGTGCCGGCATCGGCGCGGGCGGCTTCGGCCGCACCAGGAGCGCGGCCAGCGCGGAGGTGATCAGGCACAGTCCGGCACACACCCAGAGCATCGCGCCCATGCCGCTGACGAACGCGCTCTGGACCTGATGCAGCATGCTCGCGTCCCCGGCTCGACGCGCGACGGCGACACCGGCGTTCACACCGTCGGCGATCGGATCGCGATTGTATTCACCCAGGTCGGACCGGTACCGGGTGGCGAGCACCGTACCGAGGACGGCGACGCCGATGGTGCCACCGGCCTGCCGCAGCGCTTGCAGCAGCGCCGAGCCGGTTCCCGAGCGTTCGGCGCTCAGTTCGCCCATGGCCAAGCCCATCGCGGCGGGCATCACCATGCCCATACCTGCGCCGAGCAGCGTCGTCCAGAGCGCGGTGTATCCGTAGCCGCTGTGCGCCGTGGTCAGCGCGCCGAGTACCAGCGCGGCACCCAGCAGCAGGAAACCGCCGGTGATCACGACGCGCACACCCAGTTTCGGCAGGATCGCGTCGACCAGCCTGCTGCCCACCATGAGTCCGCCGATCAGCGGCAGCAGCCGTAATCCGCTACCGAGCGCGTCCACTCCGAGCACCGCCTGAAAGTACTGCGGCACGGTGAAGAACATGCCGAACATCGCGAAGTTGACGACGATGGAAAATGCGGTGCCCCAACGGAATCCCGGCGTCGCGAACAGCGCGAGTTCGATCAGGGGATGCTCGGCCTCGCGTTGCCACCAGACGAATGCGGCCAGCAGGAGCGCTCCGACCGCAACGCTCACCCAGGCGACCGGATCGCCCCAGCCGCTGTCGCCGAAGCGAATGAAGCCGTAGGTGAGCCCGAGCATGCCGAGTGCCGAAGCCGCGACACCGGGGAGATCTATCGGAACGCGTTGCGTACTGCGTGATTCGGGCACGAGCACGAAGACGGCGAGCGCGCCGATGATCACCATCGGCACGTTGATCAGGAACACCGAACCCCACCAGAAGTTGCGCAGCAGCCAGCCGCCGACGATCGGGCCGAGGGGTAACCCGAGCGCGGTGGCGGTGATCCAGATGGTCAGCGCCCGCTGACGTTCCCGCTGATCGGGAAACAGGCTGGGCAGCACCGCCATCGACAGCGGCATCATGGCCGCGGCCGCGACGCCGAGCACCACCCGTGCGGCGATGAGTTGGCCGGCACCGGCGGCGAAGGTGCACGCCACCGAGGCCACTCCGAACAGCACTAGCGCCGCCAGCAGGAATTTCTTTCGGCCGTACCGGTCGCCGAGCGCTCCGGCGGGCAGCATCAGCGCGGCGAGCGCGAGCGTGTACGCGCCGCTGAACCATTGCAGCGCAGCGGTATCGGCGTGCAGATCGACGGCGAGGGTGGGCAGCGCGACCGTGAGCACGGTGACGTCGAGCCCGATCGTCAACATCGCCAGCGCCAACGCCCCCAGCGCCAACCAACGGCGAGAACTTGCTTTCATCTCCCAGCCCTCCAAAATTGATAGTGACTACCAAATGATAGTAACTCTCATTTAGTAGCAGGTGTCAATATAAGATCGCGTGGGTCGCGTGCGTCGGAGAGCTGAGAGCGCGTGGAGCTGCCCTGATGCCGCCGAGCGGGAAGGCGCGTCCGAGTGCCGGGTCCGTCGGGATTTCGTGGCGACCGCCACGTCGCGAGTAGCCCAGCCTGGCCGGCGCGGGTAATCCGCGTACGCCGCGCGGGACGGACCGCGCCGCTCACGGCTGTCGTAACGCTTGCGTGCCGGTAGGGCGCCAACCTTCGCGAAAATTCACCATTCCGGACAAATAGGTCACGAATGTCTTCGGGGCAACTGCGCTGCGCCGCATAACTTTCGGGCAACAGCACCGTCGAGGACATATCAATTGTTCGACCATCCCCAGCAAGACACCGCTTCCCCGGAAATGACAGCTCGCTAACGTTCGAAATTCGGCGATCGCTCGCTAGGCTCGGTCCCGATGAAGATCAGCGAGTTACGCCGCAACGCCGCGCACTGCCTCGTCGCGGTGCTCGCGCTCGCGATGACCGGCATGGTCAGCGCGGCCCCATCGCTCGCACAACCGCCTCCGCCCGGCCCCCCGACGCCGCCGCCGTTCTCCACCCCCAATACCGATGACTGCCCGCAGAAGACGCAGCCGCCACCGCCGATCGACAATTCGGAGGTGCCGGCGCCGGGTGATTCCGCGCCCGCGCCGCTGCCGGTGCCTGACCCGCCGATCGGCGGGGACAGGCTCGGTGAATGCGGAGTCGTGTTGCCCGAGGGCGCGCCCCCGCTGCCGAAGGATATTTCGGCAACGGCCTGGCAGTTGACCGATATGGATTCCGGTGCGGTGCTCGCGGCCAAGGACCCGCACGGCCGGTACCGTTCGGCCAGCACCATCAAGGTGTTGCTGGCGATCATCGCGCTGCGCGAACTCGACCTGGACAAGGTGGTCACCGGCACCAAGGAGGACCAGAGCGTCGAGGGCACGCGCGTCGGCATCGGCCCCGGCGGCCGCTACAGCAACCGGCTGCTCATCCAGGTACTGGTGATGGCGTCGGGTAATGACGCGGCGCACGCGTTGGCCGCGCAACTCGGCGGCGACGAAGCCACCGTCGACAAGATGAACGAGTTGGCGAAGTCGTTGCACGCCTTGGACACTCGCGCAGCGACACCGTCGGGCCTCGACGCGCCCGGGACCAGCATTTCCGCCTATGACCTGTCGGTGGCCTTCCGTGAGGCGTTGACAATTCCGCTGTTCGGTGAGTTCATCAACACCGAGGAAGTGGAGTTCCCCGGCTATCCTGCGGACCCCACGATCCCCGGCGATCGAGATCATCCGAGCTTCCCGGTCGTCAACGATAATCAACTGCTCTACACCTATCCCGGCGCGATCGGCGGCAAGACCGGCTTCACCAACGACGCCAGGCAGACTTTCGTCTTCGCCACCGAGCGCGACGGCCGCAAACTCGCCATCACCCTGCTCAAGGCCGACGTCCTCCCGATCCGCCCGCCACTGCAGGCCGCCTACCTCCTCGATTACGGCTTCGCCCTCCCCCGCGACGCCCACGTCGGCAATCTCCCTGACGAGAACACCGAACCGAACGTCCCCACCCCCGCCGTCGCCTCGCCACCCGGCGCGGACCAGGACAACGCCGATTCCGACGACGGCGCCAGCGCGACCACCCGCAACACCCTCGCGGCGCTGGGTGTCCTCATCGTCATCGGCTTGTTGCTCGCGGCTCGCAAGGCCAGTCAACGGCGACGCTGACCGGACAAGCGGTTCCCGGATCGGTCAGGTATCGCGCGCACCGGGACCGGAAGCGAGCAGGCCACGCGCCGCGAATACGGCGCTGCCACCAAAGCTCAGCGCCAGTCTGAAGTTGCTCAGCGCCAGTCCGAAGTCCTCCGATAGGCTGCCCTGAGGCAGCAGCATATTCCGGCCGGGCCGCGTGGCGACGTCATCCGCCGCGCAACGCAGATCGATTGCGGTACCTCTGCGCTCTTCACCTCTGCGCTCTTCTCCTTGGACCGCGCGGCACCGTCCTGGATCATCGCCTCGCCGCACGCGCCGATTCTTCCACTCCGTCCTCTCCGGATTGATCAGCGGTCACGGGTGGTCGGCCGCGAACGCCGCTGTGTGGCAAGACAAATCGCTCCGACAACGGAGCCTGAATCCCACCGCCGCGCAGCCGAGAACCCTTGCTTGTGTCGGACGTTCCCCCTTGAAGTCGATCGCGCCGCCGACTCAGGTCTTTCACCCGGAGACCGACACCCGCCGCGTGCGCGCCTTCGCCGTACCCGACGCCGACTATTCGCGATCGCTACCCGACACAAACCCAGGCCCCACACCCAGAATGGAACGCAATACCTTGAGCAACAACGGAATTACCGACGGTACCGAACGAGCGGTCCTCGAGAACATGCTGGACCGCAACCGCCGAGAACTCATCGACACCGCGCGCGGCCTCTCCGAGTCGCAAGCTCGGCTGCGGCTCGTCGCGTCACTGACCACACCGATCTCGTTGATCAAGCATGCAGCTGCCGCGGAACGGATTTGGTTCCAACGCTTCTGGGCAGGACTCGAAGAGTCCGAATGCGATGGTTACTCCCGGCGCGACGAAGGCACCTTCACCGTCGCCGACGACGAGACGCTCACGGAGGTTATCGCCGAATACGAACGCGCGAGCGAACTCTCACGCACCATCGCCGCTCGCTTTACCCTCGACGACACCAAGGAAGACCCCGGCGTAGGAATCGTCAGTATGCGCTGGACCCTGCTCATGATGACCCAGGAGTTCGCCAGGCACGCGGGCCACGGCGACATCCTCCGCGAGCAGATCACCGCCCCTGTCAGGCGTTGGCGGGAGCTCTTGACAGGCCTCGGCCGAAAGCGGCGCGGAGTAGGCGAACCCAGGGGGACCAGCGAGCCGGGCGAGCTGGCGGATGACCGACGGCGATAGCGGCATTGTCGAGGAGGTCTTCCAGGAGCGCGTTGTGCATCCATTGGATGGCGCAGTACCAGGCGAGGAAGCCGGATATTCCGCTGGTGGTCGCGGCGGCGCTGTGGCGCAGTTCGCACTCGTTCGAGCCGCGCTCGAGGATCTCGAAGGTGTGCGTGCCTTCGAGAGGTCCTGGCGGGAAGGTGAATTCGACGAGCTTGCCGGGTTGATAGGCGGTGCAGCTGTAGCGGATCGAGCCGTGGCCACCGTCCGCGCCCACTCCGAGTGGACGGCCCAAGACCAGTGGCGGCCAATTCTCGCTCGGCCACAGTGGGTTACCCGGCTCGGCTACTTGTTCGAGCAGAGCGCCGACGCGGTCGGCGGGAACCGGTAGCACGCGACGGTGCGTATTGCGGATCATCACTGACTCCCTTCTAACATACGGTGCCGTATGGAACCTGATCAATACGGTACCGTATGGAGTCATGGCTGCAAAGAGACCGCGTCTGACTCGCGCGGATTGGACCGAGGCCGCATTGGCGGCCCTGGTCGAGGGCGGCGTGGCGGCGGTGGCGATCGAACCGTTGGCCAGCAAGCTCGGCGCGACCAAGGGCAGCGCCTACTGGCACTTCGCCAACCGGGAGGAGTTGCTGCGCGCGACCCTGGAACGCTGGGAACAAGACCGCACCGACGCCACCATCGAACTCGTCGACGCCGAACCCGACCCCGTCGGTCGCCTGCGCGCCCTGTTCTCGGCCGTCTACCACAGCCCCGAGTCCGCCCAGGTAGAGCTCGCCCTACTGTCGGCGGCAACCAACCCGACGGTGCAACAGACTCTCGAACGCGTGACCGAGCGCCGAATCGCCTATCTCGCAGAACAATTCACCCAACTCGGCTTCCCCCTCGACACGGCCCGCCGCCGCGCCGTCCTCGCGTACTCGACCTACCTCGGCAACGCCCACCTACGCCGTTCGGCACCCGCGACCCTGCCCACCGAACCCAGGGATTGGGCCAGCGTCGTAGACGACGCGTTGCACACACTCAGCCACAGATTGACGGAGTAGACGGCGAATAACACGCGACGCTTCAAGATCACCAGGGCATGCCGAGGGGCGCTGCCGCACCCGCGTCCTGACGACCGCCACCGGTCGGGAGACTCGCCGAGGACCCGATCTGGATGCCCGCACGCGCGAAACAACCGAGTTCGCTTGGATTCCGACCTGGTCCGTGAGCAGAACGTCGAAGCCGAAGGCATCGAGATCAGCCCCTCACCGGCCGAGGCGGACCACATCGCCTCCTTCGGTCTGCCGATCGAGGATCTGGATCTCACCGTCCGGTCCTACAACTGCCGCGAGCGCGCGGGTGTGCACACGGTGGGCGAGCTCGTCGCCCGCACCGACTCGGATCTGCTCGACCGCCCGGATTTTGACCGGCCACCGCAGCCACGGCTCGACCCGCCTGGCGGACAGACAACGGACCCCCGATCATGCCGCCCGCTGTCGCCGAAATGTGAAACATTCGATTCCCTGAAACAGGTTACTTCACAATATATTTCCCTGGCGCGATGTTATAGCGAAGGGTAATATCAAGGCATGGGGGAACAATCCAGCACACCGCAGCGCGTAGCCGCTGAGTTGTTGAATGCTGTCACGCAGTTACGCGATCGTGATTGCACAGATCTGTCGGATGAGCAGACGCTGGAACTGTTGCGCGACATCGAAACCGCCGCACGCATGCTGACAGCGATCGGCATCGCGACGCTGGTAGAAGCCTCGGATCGAGGGATTCCCGAACGTGTCGGCGCGAAGACACCGAAGAAACTGTTGACGCAGGCGCTCCGGTTGTCGCATGCCGAAGCGGGTGCACGGGTCGCGGCGGCAAAATTGTTGGGAACCTGGCACGCGCTCGACGGCAGCGCAAGGGAACCCGAATTGCCGCATACCGCTGTCGCGTTGACCGAAGGGGCAATTTCCGCCGTGCACGCCCGCGAAATCGCGGCAATGATGAAACGTATCCCGGCCCTCACTCCGATCACCGATGTGCAAGCGGCGGAGGAAATCCTGGCCGACTTCGCGCGCAACGGCACCCCCGACGACATCTCGACCGTCGGAGAAGCGATCCTGGCTCGCCTCGACCCCGACGGCACCCTCACCGACGACCACGACCGTCAACGCATGCGCGGCATCATCGTCGGCCGCCAACGCGCCGACGGCATGTCCCCCATCCGAGGCGACATCACCCCCACCTTGCGCGCACTGCTCGACCCACTGCTCGCCAAACACGCGCGACCAGGCATGAACAACCCGGACGACCCGGAAAGCCCCCGCAGCTTCGGCACGAACCCCGTACGCGGCAATGGCACGCGACCGGGCATCAACAACCCAGACAACCCCGAAAACCCCCGCAACTTCGGCACGAACCCCGTACGCGACAAAGGCACGCGACCGGGCATCAACAACCCAGACAACCCCGAAAACCCCCGCAACTTCGGCACGAACCCTGCACGCGACAAGGACATCGACAGCGGAGTCGGCAACAATGCCAACCCGAGCACTGACCGCGACGTGCTGGCCGCCGCAGCACGACGCGACCGCCGCAGTGCCGCGCAACGCACCCACGACGCCCTGCTCGCTATCCTGCACCCCGACAACGCGAGTGCCGCTGGTACACCGGGTGATTGGGGTTCGCACAGGGGCGTCCCGGTATCGACGATTCTCACGGTCAGCGTGGCCGACGTGGAGCGGGCCGCAGGAGTCGCGACCACCGCCACCGGCGGTACCGTCCCGATGAGAGAAGCACTCGAGCTCGCCCAGAACTCGCAACCTTTCCTCGCGGTGTTCGACCACGCCGGCGCCCCACTCCATTTCGGACTCGCCAAACGCTTCGCCACCCGCGAACAGCGCATGGCACTCATCGCCGCCGTGCGCGGCTGCTCACGGCCAGGATGTGACGCACCCGCGAGTCTGTGCGCCGCCCACCATATTCGGGACTACGCCAAAGGCGGCCCCACCGACATCACCAACGAAACCCTCGCCTGCGACGCTTGCCACGCGATGATCCACGACGGGCCGGGCGGTTGGAAAACCGTTGTCATGGATCAGAGTTCGGAGTACGCAGGACGAACCGGATGGATCGCACCATCCCATATCGACCCGTCCGGCACACCAAAGGTCAACTCCCGCCACCACACCGGCGAATTACTCGCGGCAGCGGTCACCCGGATTCATCACCGCCACGAACACCGACAACGACAACACCGCCAATGGCTCGAAAAACACCCAACGTCCCGCAGCACCGCAGGGTGAGCCGGGGAAGCATCTCAGCGCGAATACGCAAACACGAGAAAGGCAACGATCCAGACTCCCAACAGCGTCCACAGCGCATAGGCAAGCACCGCTCCCGCGTGCATTCGTGGTTGGGGACCGAGCATCCCGCTCGTGTCTCTGATCAGGGGCGAACGGTAGTAGACGTACGTTGTCCGGCCTTCGGTGACCGGAACCACCGAATGGTTCGACACACGAAACCCCAGGCCGGTGACCCCCACGTAGTGCTCCCCCGGCGGTAGCGGAATGAAATTCATCCCTTTGTCCAGCTCCTGGATCAAGCGGCCGTTCACCCTGACTTCCGCGCCGGAGAGACCGGACAAGTGCTCCACCGCGATCCCGGTTTCCCCCGGCGCACTGGTGTACCCGTCGGTCTGCTCGCGCCGCGGCCACGGCTGCTTGTCGTATGCCTCTGCCATCGGTCTGCTCCTCCCCGAGCTGCACGGCGACCGGCAGCACCGTTCATCGAAATCCCCGGTTACCCCACTGAACCAGCAGAATATTTCTGCGTACAGCCACCAAAACCTCTGGCGCAGTGACACTAGATTCGATCGGATTCGTGGTCCTCAAATGGATTAAGCAACCCTTCCTGGTGCTATGTGCTGGTTGCATGACAATCGGGGATGGGGTCGTGCTGGGTGGTCCGCTGGGGTGGTGATGACGACATCAACGACTATCCGGCGGTGCTTGGCTTCCGGCCTGGGGTCAAGCCGCACACACGCACTGCCAGTTCATGCCTCGCGTGCGGAGCGAAGGCGCCGCGTCATCGGTGCACTCGACGCGCGGTTCATCTGCTCAGTCCGCGCCCTACTCCTAGGCGGTGCGCTACTGCACTCGGGAGCGGGAGCGACCAGCCTCCGAGGCGCAACTGGAAGGGACAACGACTGCGGGACAGGTGAACATCGCGGCGAGGGCGGCAAAGATCCCCGATATAACAAGCAGGACGCCCCGAAACCGCCTGTGTACACACAGTATTCGTACCCACCGTTGCCGATGGGACGCCGTACACACACGCCACCGATCAACGCGGTAGGCGACTTCTTCGCAGTAGCCGAATGTTGCTGCTGCGCTGAGGTTTACTCGTCTACTGAGCGCACAGCAGTGTCGGAGTTGGACAGGAACTTCAACCAGGACAGCTCTGTCGAGAGAGACGGAACTGTCAACTCGCGAGTGCGCCGAGCGTCGTTGCGGTAGTGAAGGTCGGCTCACCCGGCGCGCAAAGGCCAGCATCCGAGCGGGACCAGACGTTCGAACTCAGCTCGGCGCAGTTCACCACTGCGTCGCTGCTGGTTACGGGACCGGTGCGATCGGATGTCGTCAGCGGACGATCGCCGTGGACTCCCAGCAAGGACGGCGGTCGTCAACTGTCGAAGTCGCCGCGTGCTGTTGCTGCGGTAAAGGTTGACCATGCGGTGGGGGTGAAGGTCAGGGCTGGGGCGGAAGGGTTCTTCGAATCGCGTACCGCTACATGGGTATTGGTTAGGAAGGCGACTTCGACACAGTTCTTGTCGCCGCCACTGCGACTACTCTTGAACCACTTCGCATTCGACAGGTCGATCATCAGGCCCCGAACTCCTTCGCCATCTTCCTGAGTAGGGCTCGGCTCGCCTCACGATTCATCGCGCAACGCCGGATGCCCTCGTACGCCTCATGATATCGCCGGATCGCATCCGGTTTCGTGAGATACAAGTCCCCGGTGTAACTCTCGATGTAGACGACTGGCGGCTCGGCGGGGTGCCCCTGCCTATCGTGGCCGAACCCTAGGATGACGAACGGCCCGGCCGATACTCCAAGCGGAAAACCTGCACTGAACGGCAGGATCTGTATCCCGACGTTCGACCGTGTATCCATATCCAGCAGGTACCTCATCTGGGCACCCATAACCTTCGCTCCTCCAACAACCCCACAGAGAGACGATTCACGCAGGATTACATCGAGCGCGGCGGGCTGGTGCTTCCGAGTAATCCTGATCTGTCTACGCATTCGCAGCTTCACCCTGCGCGCGTGCTCATGAGGGTCCTCATCCGGGTAGACGGACCGAATCATCGCGCTGGCGTAGGCAGGTGTCTGTAGCAGCCCTGGAACCAGCTCCGGCTCGTAGGTCGTCAACTGCTGTGCCGACGCCTCCAGTCCGACGTAAAAATCGAAGTTCTCCGGCAACAGGTCGCCGTACTCGTACCACCAATTCTGCTCATTGCCCTGTCTTGCAAGACCTTTCATAGCCACGGACTGCTCCGGACCGAACCCATAAATCTTGCACAAGGCTTCCAGATCAGGCGTGCGGATATGCGCAGCAACTCCCGTCTCCATCCGCTGCAACGTGCTGGCGCTGCGCTCGATCAGCTCCGCAACCTGCTGAAGCGTGAACCCGCACTCCTCCCGCCCATTCCGCAGATACTTCCCCAACTGCCGCCGCGCCAACGTCGACCCATCCTCCGACATGCCCGCCTCCCTTCAGGTTTCATCACCGGCCCCAGCAGACCACGCCACATACCCCCAGCACGACCCCATCCCAGATTCTCATGCAATCAGCACATAACACCAGGAAGGATTGCATATCTGGGCGCAATCAGAGTCAGTTACCCACAGCCACAACCTCGTTCGAGCCCGGCTTCGCCCCACCACCGCGTCCCGAACTACTCCCGACCCAACACTCACCGGTCCACAGACCAACAACGACACCAAACCCCCAGGACCGATCTCATCCGAACCGTTCCCCCATCCCGATGGAACCGATTGCCGCCCCCATGCGTCCAGTAAAGTAACCAGGCGTACGTCACGGGTAGGGCAGGTAGGGGGCCAGCGATGGAAGTGGGACAGTCAGCGGCGAACGCGCTGTACCAGCAGGCCGCCGGGGGAACGTTCCGGATGGACGCCGACGCCGCACGGCGGTGCGCGGAGGTCTACACCAGGTTCCTCGACACGACGTTAGATCCAGAGATCGCACGAGCGGTCCGTTTGAAAGAGCTTGCGGGGTTTGGTGGATTCGGCTCGGCCCAAGAGCTGCAATCAGGATTCGTCAAGAAGGCAAACGAGTTGATGGATGTTCTCACTGGCATGCGAGAGGCCGCGATGAAGATGGCTGCTGCCTACCTCCGTGCAGGCCAGTTAGTCGAGGAGGCGGACACGTTGTACGCGAATTCGATCAGCACGGCAACTGCGGAGGTTCAATAGCAATGCACGTAGCTCGCAGTGCGTTGCTGATCCTGTTGGCAGTGCCGATTACCGCACTCAGCGTGGGTTGTTCGAGCGAAAATACAGGGACAGCGCAGCCAGGTCCAACACAGGACGAAGCGGGCCAGGGCAACACGCAGTCCGCCCGACCGACGCTGACCAATCCGAAACTCCAGCCCCCGCCGCAAGACAAGAAGTCCGCCGTTGACAGCGACCGCCCGCCGGTCGTGTTCGATCCGTGCACGTGGATCAGCGACGAATCTATACAGAGGGCCGGATTCGATCCTAGCTCGCGCAAACGCGGGGACGATCTTGTTGCCGAGTATAGTTTCTTGACCTGCGATTTCTCCTCGCCCGAGCGGAAACTGTTGTTCAACTCAGGAAACGCGACGTGGGACGAGAATCTCGCGAAGGTCGGTTCGTATAGCGAGCCAATCACAGTAAATGGGCGCGATGCTCTGTGGGTTCATGACACCACGCTGCCTCGCACCTGCCAGATCGATGTGCGTACCAAGATCGGGTTCGTGCAGATATCCGCGGTAGGGACGTATCGTGCCCCGCAGTCGGCCGATATGTGCGAAGGACTCCTCGACCTCGCCACCGCGATCGAACCTGAAATCGGCAAGGACAACTAACCATGGCCGATCCCATCGACATCAACCAAAACCCGGCCGCGGTAGGCACCTTCCGGCCGGGCTTCAAACCGGATACCGCGCAACCGAGCCAGTCCTCGCGCGCCGAGCAGCAGGGTGCCGAGTCCGTGACCGTGGATTCGCATGGTCTCGATCCGAACTACATCACCCGCATGGAGCACTTCGAGGGCATCGCGCACGAGGAGATCTACCAGCACGCCCAGGACATGAAACCCGAACTCATGACTGTCGCGGCGGACACGTGGGTCAACATCTCCGCCAACCTCAGCGGCGGCCTGATCGGCGCACACCTGTCAATCCAAAAGGCGCTCGCCGATGGCGTGGAAGGACGGATGGCGGACGCCGCTGTTGCTGCCGCGCAGTCGTTCTACAACCAAGCTTCCGAAGTGGAGCGGGTGATTCTCGCCGTTGGCCATCGGATGCGGGGTGTCGCGCACGCCGCCGAAGTCGTGAAGATGTCCGTTCCGCCACCGGCGGGCCCCTTGAACGGCCCAGGGTCGCCGGACCGGATACAAGGGGTCCAGCTTGTCTTCGCCGCGAGGGAAGCTGGTTTGGCCAGCTCGGCCGACAGCGACGAGGTCTCCTACCAACGCGGCGTAGAAGCGTTGCACCGCACCGCGATCGACACCATGAACAACGCCTACAAACCCTCCTACGGTCCGGCGGGAACCGGCGTCCCCACTTTCGTTGCTGTGCAAGCACCGGGTGAGGACGGCACCACCGTCCCCGGCAACACGACCTTCGGCACGACGGGCACCACCGGCAGTACCGGCGACCAAGGCAGCGCCAACCCACCGGGCGAGGGCGAAACACCCGGCGGCGAACAGCCGACCGACACCACTACGGCGTCGGCGAATACCCCTGGGCAGGAACAGAATCCGACGGTCCAGCAGACCGGTTCACGCGCACCGGAATCGCCCACCACCCCGGTCGGTGCCCCGAACAACACCACGACGGCGGGAGTCACCTCGCCCGGATCGACGAACACCGGAACCCGCTCCGGCAGTCCGGGATCGCCGGGCGGTCCTTCGTCGCCGAATGGCGGTCGTCCCGGCGCACCGCAGCCGGGCAAGAGTTTGCCCGGTCTCGGTCAGCCTGGCGGCGTCAATGCTCCTGCGGCAGCAGGTCTCGGGTCCGCCGCCACGCAAGCAGGTCGCGCGCCGGGCATGATGGGGCCCGGCCCCGGCCCCGGGAAGAAGGACGACGAGTCGAGTCGGCAAACCCCCGATTATTTGATCACCAATCGGGAAGAGGAGTTGCTCGGTAGGCCGGATCCGACTGTCCCGCAAACGATCGGGTCGGACGCACCGTCGAATCATCCTGCTGCGCGGCAACCCGGTGAGCGCTCCTACGATTCGGACCAGCGCCGGTGAAATGGGAGTTCACCCCCGATGAGTTCATGCACCTGTGGAACGAAACCGGTACGGACCGTTACCCTTTCCCGCTGCGGTTGCTGGCCTCGGTGCGGTGGGAGGACGAGTTCGATCGGATTACCAGGGAGCTGAGACAGCGTCTGCCGCTCGGTGACGACCCTGACTTTTCGGCCGCGCTGCGCGTGGCCGCGCACCCGCAGACCACGCTGGCGCTGATCGGCACTCGTCGCCGCCCGGTGCGCGCCTACGGTGCCATCGACAGCGATATCGGCGTCACCTTGGTGCAACGTCCGGGCCCCGAACCCGCTTTCGGCGCCAACGTGGTGATCGAGGTCGGCAGTCCCGGTATCGTCCCGAAGGTGTTCGCCGCGGTACTCGGCAATGTTCCCGCGGGCCGCCACTCCCCCATCTTCGAAGACACCGAACGCCTACGCGAGAGCCTCGAATCCTGGCACGGCACCAAGGAAACCGCCGCAGACCGCATTCGCCGCCTGCTCAACGCCCCTCGCTCCGGCGCGGGCACCATCGAATGCCAACGCTCCCTGCGCGATTCCCCCGAACCCACCACCCAATACCTGAACTGGTTCGACATCGAAGACGACGGCCGCTACACCTACCGCCGCCAATACAACGAATTCCACATCATCCCCTGCGACCAAACCACCCTCACCCAGGAACTCACCCACATGATCCGCCCCTACTGACTCACACCCGCTGTTCGGTACCGGCTCCATGACCGACCTGAATACGGCAGCCCCATTTTCCCCTTTCGGGATCGGAGGCCGCACAATGATTCGAATCAGTAACTAACACCTACGCAACCCGCTCTCGACGGTGAGGACGCCAGTTCGATGTTGCCGCAGCGGCCGCACAAAAACTTGGACGACGATCTGGTCGCCATGGTGCGCAACCGAGTGGCCCAGGATTTCGATCGCCGCATTGTCGCCCACGACCTGAGTCACCTGGATCGCGTTGCGCGCCTGGCCAAGCGGATCGCCGAAGCGGAGGCACACGACACCATCGCGCCTCAACTGGTCGCCTACGTGCACGACTATCACCGCATCGCCGAATCAGAACTCGGCCGACAGGTCGACTCCACCGAGGTGATACCCCGGATCCACGACCTACTCACCGATTTGGCTGTCCCTGCTGACACCGTCACCGAGATCGAACACGCGGTGCTGTTCAACGAGAAGTACACAATCAAAGGCCACCAGTTGAGCGATGGCAGCACGACGGCGAAAATCACCCGTGACGCCGACAAGCTCGACGCGATCGGCGCCATCGGAATAGCCCGCGCCTTCATGTACGGCGGAGCCAGCAGCGCCGAATTATGGGATCCCACCGCAGAATTGCAAGAGACCTACAAGTCCGGCCCCACCACCTCGGTGATCGCCCACTTCTACGAGAAACTGCTCCGACTCCCGAACGAGATGCTCACCAACACCGGAAAACACCTGGCCGAGAAAAGAACCGCCTACCTGATCGATTTCCTACGCCGATTCCACCAAGAGTGGGGCGACGAGTCGAGCGCACCGATCAACCGTGAAGAATTCCGCACGCATCCAACCGCCGCATCATGATCACCAGGACACCGGTGCGGCTACAACCAGCTGTGCGCACCGGCAAGTCCTGGTGACCGTGCCCGACTGCTGTTGTTTCCGGTGAGGGCATCGGGGGCTCGTGTGGGGCGTTCGTCAGCTGCGAGGTTTGCGTAGTCCGACGAGAGCCAGCGCGGCGAGCGCACCCGCGCCGAAGTATGCCGCGCCCGCGCCGGCGGCGACCTCACGAGTGGTCACGCGCGGTGCGATGACAGCCGGTCCAGGCGCGGGGATTTCGGCTTCGGGTTCGTTGTCGGAGGCCGTCGCGGCCCATGCGGTGGCGAACAGCAGGATGCGGTAGGTGGTGTAGCTGAAGACCATGAGGCCGATGACCGAACCGAACGTCGCACCCGCGGGGCTGCTCAGGACCGCGCGCAAGTAGATCGCCGCGACGTATTTGAAGATCTCGAAGAACACCGCGGCCAGGATCGCCGCCTTGGCCGCGCTCCGGAAGGTGACGGGTTCGCGCGGTAGTCGAGCGATGATCCACACGAATACCGCCCAGGATGCCGCCAGTCCCAACACGATCGAGATCAGCGACAGCAGAAGGCGTGCGCCGGGCATATCGCCGAGGCCGATCTTCTCCAGCAGGCGCACTCCGAGCTTGCTCGACGCCACCGCGGACAGCGCGAACGACACGACGAACGCCACACCGAGACCGATCAGCGCGATGAGGTCCGACAGCTTGGTCATGAACCAGTTGCCGTCGGGGCTCTTCTGTTCCCACTGCTCGGTGAGCGCCGCACGCAGGTTCGACATCCACCCTAGGCCCGTGTACAGCCCGGCGAACAAGCCGAGGATGCCGACGGTGCCACGGGATTTGACGGCCTGATCGACGAGGTCGTTCACCTGATCGCCGAACGAGCCGGGGATCTTCTCCACGATCTTGTCCTGAAGTTCGTGCAGCAGATCAGGATTGCGGAACAGCACGAACCCCGCGACGGCGAAGGCCACCATCATCAGCGGAAACAGCGAAAGCACCGTGAAATACGTGATGCCCGCCGCGTAGTAGTCACCGCGTTGGCTTTGGAACCGCGTACCCGCACGGACCAGATGGTCCAGCCACGGCATCGACTCCACACGCCGCTGCAACGCGGCCTTGACATTGTCGATCACCTGCACCGTACGCCCCTTCGACCCACACGTGCCCTCGCAGGTTTCGGCCCTATCGCGTCAAGAACCCGACCCGGTCGTAAACCTGTGCGAGGGTGTTGCCAGCGATCTCCCGTGCCCGCTCGGCGCCTGCGTCGAGGATACGGTCTAGTTCGCCTTGATCCGACAAGTACTCTTGCACCTTCGTCCGCAACGGGGTGACGAAATCCGTCAACACGTCGGCGACGTCGGCTTTCAGGTCACCGTACCCTTTACCCGCGTAATCCGTTTCCAGTGTCGCGATCGGGGTTCCGGTGAGCGCGTTCAGGATCACCAGCAGGTTGCTGACGCCTGGTTTGGCTTCCAGATCGTAGCGGATCTCGCGCTCGGTGTCGGTCACGGCCGAACGCACCTTCTTCGCCGAGACTTTCGGGTCGTCGAGCAGATTGATCAGCCCGGCGGCGCTGGAGGCGGACTTGCTCATCTTCGCGGTCGGATCCTGCAGGTCGTAGATCTTGGCGGTGCCCTTCACGATGTGGGCTTCCGGCACCACGAACGTCTTCTTGTACCGAGTGTTGAACCGCTGCGCCAGGTTTCGGGTGAGTTCCAGATGCTGGCGCTGGTCCTCGCCGACCGGAACCTGGTGCGGGCGGTAGAGCAGGATGTCGGCGGCCATCAGCACCGGGTAGGTGAACAGGCCGACGCTCGCGTTCTCCGCGCCCTGCTTGGCGGCCTTGTCCTTGAACTGCGTCATCCGATTGGCTTCACCGAATCCGGTGAGGCAGCTGAGCACCCAGGTGAGTTCGGCGTGCTGGGGCACCTGGCTCTGCACGAACAGGGTGGATTTCTTCGGGTCGACGCCGACCGCCAGCAGTTGCGCCACGGCTGCCCTGGTGCGCGCACGTAGCTCTTTCGGGTCCTGGGTGACGGTGATCGCGTGCATGTTCGGGATGAAGTACAACGCGTCGTACTCGTCCTGCATGGTTACCCAGTACTGCAACGCACCAAGGTAATTGCCGAGGTGAAACGAGTTGCTGGTGGGTTGGATCCCGGAAAGAACACGCTGCTTGCGCTCAGCGGCCGGGGTCTGCGCAGGACTGGACATACCCCGATCTTTCCATGCCGCTCAAGCGGAATTTCGCTCTGCCCACTTTCGCGGGTCGACCCCCGGCATGCTCGGTCGGCCCGAGCCGACCAGTTCGTGTTCCCGCTCGGAGACCAGCTTGTATACCGGCGCGCTCGGTCCGGCAAGGGTGCCGCGCAGCAGGGGAGGGACCATCGGCGGTGGGGTGTGCGCGGTGCGCACGGCCTGTGCGAGCGCCGAGTAGGCGAGCTGATCGGCCAGGCGCCAACGCATTCCGTACATGTCGCGGATTCGCTTCGGTAGGCTGCCGCGCACCAGGAGGAAGAACGCCGAGGTGACCTGCTGCAACGGCATGCGCTGCGGGTAGGGCACGCGATCGCCCGCGAGATAGGAGCCGACCAGGCGCGCTTCCTCGGTGAGGAAGAGCTCGTCGGAGGCCAGATAGGCGTCGAACGAGGTGCGGAATTCGCGGTAGCTACCCGGCGCGGCATCGCGCGGCATACCGAACAGCTCACCCCAGCGCACGTAGTCCTCGTAGAGGCCCTCGCGTTCGCCGTCGGTCATCGGTTTCACCAGCAGGTCGTACATCACTTCGGCGCTGTCGAAGGTGAAGGCCATGGTCATGTACATCAGGTGCGGGTCGAGCGCGGAGTAGCCGGTACCCGCTGGGTGGTGCGGTCCCGCGTCTTCGGGGAGCGCGCCCAGCACCCTGGCGTGTTTCTTGGTGGTGTAGGCCAAGGCGCGGTCGGCTTCGGCTTTGCTGCCGAGGAACACGGCCTCGAAGAGGTGACCGGTGACCGCGAGCCGGGTGTAGGGCGTCATCCGATGCTCGGTGTTCTCGGCGGTACCCACGTACAGCAGCGGGTGTACGGCCCCGATCACCAGCGCGCGCTGGCCGTAGCTGAGACCGACCGCACGCTTGCTCATCACTCGTCGCGCCATGGAGTGGTCGCTGAAATAACCGGGTTCGGCGCAACGGGCTGACATGGCGTCTCCTCATCGAGCGTGCGTCGCGTCGTCCAACGCATCTGGCAATAGCATCTACCAGATTTGAATATCTGGCAATGGTTCATGCCAAAAATCTCGTCGGCTCGCGAACCGCGCCAGCGCACAGCCACTTTCGAGCACCGCACGTTGCGTGCTCAGCCGTCCAGGCGGCAACCGGCACGATGCTCGAGCGCTACCGCCCATCCATATCAGCGCTGGACGAACGCGCGGATCACCGGTCGTCGGCCACTCAACAGCGCAAAGGCCCGCGACCACGCAAAGCGTGCGGGCTCACTTTCCCAGCTCTCACCCCACGATGGCGCGGACGCTCACCCACCTGGCCGGCCAGTCCGCCTAGAATCAGGCGCGTGGCTGCGCAGCGGACGTACGGCGGGATCTCCGCGGATGAGCGACGCACGCAGCGGCGCGCGGCATTGCTCGACGCCGCGTTGGAGATCGTCGGCACCCAGGGGCTGGCGAAGATGACCGTCTCCGGGCTGTGTGCGCAGGCCGCGCTGAACGAGCGCTACTACTACGAGAACTTCGACAGCCGCGATGCCGTGCTCACCGCGCTGATGGACGAGATCACCGCCGAACTGGCCACGGCTATCACCGAGGCGGTGCGCGGTGCGCCACCCGACTCGCGCGCCACCGCACACGCCGCGATCACCGCCGGGATCCACGTGCTCACCGACGACCCACGCAAAGCGAAAGTCGCGCTCGTCGCCGGGATGGCGACGCCGGAACTGCGAGCGCGCACCACCGACACCATCCGCGCCTTCGCCACCATGGTCGCGACCGAAGGCATCGACTTCTATCGTGTCGCCGACCAACGCCTCGACCCCACCATCGAATTCCGCGCCACCTACCTCGTCGGCGGACTGGTGCAGGTACTCACCAGTTGGTCACAGGGCGAACTCGCGCTCACCAGAGACGAATTGATCGAGCACACCGTGGATGTGTTCGTGCTGCTCGGCGAGGATCTCGCACAGCGCATCGGGGGCCCAGCGGACGAGGGCTGACGAGAACGGCGACCGCACCACCTCCACCGCACCACATCCGCTCACACGAGCGAAGCCGAGAGCGTGCCACACTTCATCGGCACACTCTCGGCTCCGGTCGAGCACACACCTTCCGTGACTACGCGGGCAATTCCAACGTCACCGCACGCAACCCCGCCGGTTCGCCTTGCAGCACAACCCGAAACGCCGTGTCGCGCCGCCACCAGTAATCGGCACCGTCGCCGATCGCCTCGCCGAACCACTCGCGCTGATCGGGGTCGTCGGCCAACAACTGCGCCGAATCACGGATCACCGCAAGATATCCCGTGCTCGTGCCGAGGAAATCGTCCAGATCACGCAGGCATTCGTCGAAAGCGTCCTTGTTCTCGCCGAAGTAGTAGCCGAACTGGAACGCCGCGGCGAACTCGTCGAAAACGCCCGCGACCGTGCGCATCTTGGTGCCACGCAACTCACGCACCAGGTAATCCGACGGTGCCAGCGCACGCAACCCGCTCAGCTGCGCGGCATTCACCGCGAGTGAACCCATCGCGGGTGGCGACTCCGAAGCGGGCAACCCGTCGGACGACCCGCTCTCGGCGGGCCGAGCCAGGAAACGCGACCACCGCACCGTCGCCGTCATCAACGCATCCTGGTGAACGTCTTGTAGTGGTCGCCGGTGTACCACGCGGAACCGTCGCTACCGGTGACGATGCGTTCGGCATCGCGCGACTGTCCCTGAATCTTCGGATTCACATCCCACTCCTGGTAGGTGATCTTCTTGCCCGAATCGTCCTTGGCGGGCAGATCACCACCACGGTTCTGCCAAGGGCCGCCACCCTTGGTGCCCGGCGAATTCGCCGACTCCGGCCAGCGACCGGCATCGATCTCGGTCAAGGTTTTGAAGGCATGGTCGGGAACCCCGTCCACCTGCTTGACCGGTGTGGCAACCGAGCCGGGGTTCGGCCGCGCCGCCGAAGTCAGCGAGGTACCCGACGGTGTCGCGGTCGCCGAGGCGGTGTTGGTGCTGGCGCCGTCGTCACCGAGCAGTGCGAGCACACCCGCGACCACCGCGGCAAGCACCACGGCGCCGACCGCGGTCAACGTACGAAGGATCTTCGGAGAAAGTTTCATCGGTACTGCACCGCCACAGGCGCGTGGTCGGACCAGCGCTGATCGTAGGAATCCGCACGCTCGACCACGGCCTGCTTCGCACGCGAGGCGATCTCACCACGCGCCATCTGGTAATCGATGCGCCAACCAGCATCATTGTCGAACGCCCGGCCACGGTAGGACCACCAGCTGTACGGACCGGCTTCGTCGGGATGTAGTTCACGCACCACGTCCCGGTAGCCCGCGTCGAGCAGCTCATCGATCCATGCCCGCTCTTGCGGCAAGAATCCCGCGGATTTCATATTGCCCCTCCAGTTCTTCAGGTCGAGCTCGGTATGCGCGATATTCCAGTCACCGCACACCACGAATTCCCCGGTGCGCGACTTCAGGTATGGGCCGAATTCGCCCATGAATCGGTACTTCTCGTCCTGGCGTGGCGTGCCGACCTCGCCGGAGGGCACATACACGCTCGCGACGGTGACGCCGTCGAAATCCGCCTCGAGGTAGCGACCGCTGGCATCGAATTCGCCACTGCCACGCTCGATCCCACCGAACTCTCTGCTCTGCCCGAGACCGATCCGCACCGAATCGGGTTCGCGGCGCGACAGAATGCCGACACCGGCCCTGCCCTTCGCCTCCGGCTCGGCATGGGTCAACCACCAACCGTCGGCCAGTGCGGGCGCGAGCGCCTTCGTGGTTTGTTCGTCGGTGGCTCTGGTCTCCTGCAAACAGACAACGTCGGCTTCGGTAGCGGCCAGCCAGGCAAGCATGCCTTTGCCGGTTGCCGCGCGGACGCCGTTAACGTTCACAGTAGAGATGATTGTTGGCACCGCTCGACCGTACAATGCAGTCCAGATGAATTTTTCCGGACATCGGTGTCCAGGAAGGGGGATGGCGATGTCATCCGATCCCACTAAGTCGAAGTCGGCCCCGCGAGTAGGGGTGCGCCCCACCCCGCCGGACGCACACCCGGCGCCGATCACCGCGCTGCACACCGGTTCTGGCGATCCGCTACTGCTCCTGCACGGATTCATGATGTCGCCGCACTGCTGGGAGCAGACCGCCGCGCGGCTTTCCGCACAGTGCGAAGTGTTCGCGCCAGCCTTCCTCGGACACTGGGGTGGCGCGTCCGCCGAGGGGCGGACGGCGGACGTGCACGCGCTCGCTGATCATGTCGAAGCACAATTGGACGAACTCGGTTGGCGCACCTGCCATATCGCTGGCAATTCGCTCGGCGGTTGGGTCGGGGTCGAACTGGCGCGTCGAGGACGGGCGCGCACTCTCACCCTGATCGCACCGGCGGGCGGCTGGCACATCCCCTCGCTGGCGCAGTTCACGATCGCGGCGAAGTTCTTCTCGCTGGTGCCGGTGCTCGCAATCGGCAAGCGGCTGGGTGATTTCGGGATCAAGAACCCGATCGCGCGGCGCTTCGCGCTGCTGTGGTTGAGCAAGAACGCGGCGGCGGTCTCGCGCCGCGACGCCACCACCGCTATCCTCGCCGCGCTGCACTGCGACTCCGTGGTCTCGACACTCCTGGGCAGTATGCGCGGCCCCGAGCAAGCGGACCTGTCCACCCTCACCACTCCGGTACGCCTGCTGCTCAGCGAATACGACCGAGTCATCCCCAACCGCGTGTACGCACGCCGCTACCTCAAAGAACTCCCCCCGTCCGCCGACCGAATCCTGGTGAACAACGTCGGCCACGTCCCCATGCTCGAGGCACCCGACCGCATCGCCACCCTGATCGCGGAACACGTGTACGCCAGTCGAAACAGGTTGCGCGCGGTATAACCACGAGGACAACCGCGGCTACAACCGATCACCGACACCCCGAGCCCTGGTGATCACGAGTTTTCGCTGGTCGCGGGGCGACGCGCGACCCACACGGTGAACGTGAACAGCAGCACGCCGAGGACTGCCAAACCCGCACCGACCATTGCTGGAGCCGTGTAGCCGTACCCTGCCGCGATCACGATGCCGCCGAGCCAGGCGCCCGCGGCGTTGGCGATGTTCAGTGCCGCGTGATTGAGGGCGGCGGCAAGGGTTTGGGCGTCGGCCGCGACGTCCATCAGTCGCGTTTGCAGGCCGGGTGCCAGCGCGGAACCGGTGCTGCCGACCAGGAAGGCACCGACGGCCGCGGCGTAGGGGTTGTGTGCCGCGACGACGAAACCGGCGAGGATCACCACCATCGCGATCATGGCGAGGAAGATCGCGCGGTCCACGCCGCGATCGGCCAGCACGCCGCCGAGGATATTGCCGAACACCATGCCGAAACCGAACAGCATCAACACCAGTGGGACCAGGCCGATCGGCAGTCCCGACACGTCGGTGAGGGTGGTGGCGATGTAGGTGTACACGGCGAACATGCCGCCGAAGCCGATCGCCCCGACCAGCAGCGACAACAGCACCTGCGGGCGGCGCAGCGCACCGAGTTCGGTGACGGGGTTGGTCATGACGATCCCGGTCAACTGCGGCACATAACGCAGGAGCGCGAAGATCGTCGCGACCCCGATCACCGCGACCACCACGAACGCGTTACGCCAGCCGAGGTGCTGACCCAACCAGGTGGCGGCGGGAACACCGACCACATTGGCCGCGCTCAACCCCAACATCACCGCGGCGATGGATTTGGCGCGCTGCCCGGCGGGCGCGAGCGTTGCCGCCGCCAGGGAGGCGACGCCGAAATAGGCGCCGTGCGGAAGGCCGGTCAGGAAACGTGCGGCGATCAGCGTCCCGAACGTGGGCGCGAACACCGTCGCCAGGTTGCCGAGCGTGAAGGCGGCCATGAGCACGATCAGCAGCAGCTTGCGCGGGACCCGCGCACACGAGGCGGCGATCACGGGCGCACCGATCACGACACCGATCGCATACGCCGACACCGCGTATCCGGCGCTGGGTTCGGAGACCTTCATCGCCGAGGCGATGTCGGGGAGCAGACCCATGGTGACGAATTCGGTGGTACCGATACCGAATCCGCCAAGGGCGAGCGCGAGCATGGCCGGGATGTGCCAGGTGGTTCTCGGAGCCTCGTCGGGTGCTGTGGTCACGGTAGTCACGGGGCTGGTCACAAGTGCTTGTAACGAGCGAGTTCGCACAGGTCATCCCATGATTGGTGGTGATCTCGAACACGGACGGCCGCGACCTGCGAAAGGACCGACGAAAACAAGCCGGGCACCCGTTCCCCTCGGGGGGTGCGGGTGCCCGAATTCGTTCGTGCTGAGCGCTGTTGACGCAGCGCAACGCTGTTGGTCAGCGCAGGGCGCGGGCCAGGTTGGTGTCCAGTGCCGCGAGGAATTCCTCGGTCGAGAGGTAGCTCTGGTCGCCACCGACGAGCGCGGCGAGGTCCTTGGTCATCTGACCGCCCTCGACCGTCTTGATCACCACGTCTTCCAGCGTCTGCGAGAAGCCGATCAGCTCGGGGTTGTTGTCGAGCTTGCCACGGTGCTCGAGCCCGCGCGTCCAGGCGAAGATCGACGCGATCGGGTTGGTCGAGGTGGGCTTGCCCTGCTGGTGCTGACGGTAATGCCTGGTGACGGTGCCGTGTGCGGCCTCGGCCTCACAGGTTTGGCCGTCCGGGGTGAGCAGCACCGAGGTCATCAGGCCCAGCGAACCGAAGCCCTGCGCGACGGTGTCGGACTGCACATCGCCGTCGTAGTTCTTGCAGGCCCACACGTAGCCGCCCTCCCACTTCATGGAGGAGGCGACCATGTCGTCGATGAGGCGATGCTCGTAGGTGAGGCCCGCCGCGTCGTACTCGGTCTTGAACTCGGTCTCGAACACTTCCTGGAAGGTGTCCTTGAACATGCCGTCGTAGGCCTTGAGGATGGTGTTCTTCGTCGACAGATACACCGGGTAGTTCTGCTGCAGGCCGTAATTGAGCGAGGCACGCGCGAAGTCGACGATCGACTGCTTGAAGTTGTACATCCCCATGACGACGCCGCCGTCCTCGGGCATCTTCACGACCTCGTGCTGGATCGGTTCGCTGCCGTCGGCGGGCGTGAAGGTCAGGGTGACGGTGCCCTCTTGGTAGACCTTGAAGTCGGTGGCGCGGTACTGGTCACCGAAGGCGTGACGGCCGATGATGATCGGCTTGGTCCAGCCCGGCACCAGGCGCGGAACGTTGGAGATAATGATCGGCGCACGGAAGATGGTGCCGCCGAGAATGTTTCGGATCGTGCCGTTGGGCGAGCGCCACATCTTCTTCAGGCCGAATTCCTCGACCCTCGCCTCGTCGGGCGTGATGGTGGCACATTTGACGCCGACACCGTGCTTCTTGATGGCGTTCGCGGCGTCCACGGTGACCTGATCATCGGTCTTGTCCCGGTATTCGATGCCGAGGTCGTAGTACTCGAGGTTCACGTCGAGATACGGATGGATCAGCTTGTCCTTGATGAACTGCCAGATGATCCGAGTCATCTCGTCGCCGTCGAGTTCTACGACGGTGCCTTCAACCTTGATCTTGGACATGGATCTTCGTGTCCTCCTAGGATGGTGCCCTCGTTGCACGGCCAGGCGAACACGCTTGTGAGCGGACCCCAGCTGTTCCAACAGACAACGTATATGCCCCGCGTTGTCCGCGAGACAGGTGGTGCAAACAAGACAAGCGTACTGCTTCTGCATTCCCCACCGAGCGGGCATCCCCGATTACGAACGTCACAACCCTCATGGCGAAAAACTATTACTGATCGGTAGATTTCAACCGCCCAGGTCAGCACGGGGCCCGAACAACCCAGCCTGCCGCGACGGGACATAATCCACGAAAGTGATCGTCGCCACAATCCCCCGCCCGTGCGACCACCCGTTCCCGCGATGACCGCGCCGCTGGCCGACCGCCCCCACCCACCACCGCGCATGGACCGCGCCGAGATCACAGCAGGGATTTCGAGCGTCGACCCACCCCCGCTATGATGCGAAAAGGTCATGAGTGCCAGCGCCAAGCCCCGGCTCGCTGGCCGGCAACCCTCCAGCAGCGGGTGGGGTGCTCCGGGTGATGACCTGGCTCTCGAAGGTCGGGAGCAAGCGCGCTTGCAGGAGGTTTCCAGCACATGAGCGAATCAGCCACGCCATCGTCCGAGAACGAACCCACCATCGATCCCGCGCAATGGTCGTTCGAGACCAAGCAGATCCACGCCGGGCAGACCCCCGACAGCGAAACCAACGCTCGGGCCCTGCCCATCTACCAGACCACCTCCTACACCTTCCGCGACACCGATCACGCGGCCGCACTGTTCGGGTTGGCCGAGCCGGGCAACATCTACACCAGGATCATGAACCCCACCCAGGACGCGGTGGAGCAACGCATCGCCGCACTCGAAGGCGGTGTCGCCGCACTGCTGGTGTCCTCCGGGCAAGCCGCGGAAACTCTCACCATCCTGAATCTCGCGGCGGCGGGCGACCACATCGTGTCCAGTCCGCACCTCTACGGCGGCACCTACAACCTGTTCCACTACACGCTGCCCAAGCTCGGCATCGACGTGAGCTTTGTCGAGGACCCCGACGACCTCGAGCAGTGGCGCACCGCCATCCGGCCCAACACCAAGGCCCTCTACGGGGAAACCGTCGGCAACCCGAGCAGTTCCGTGTTCGACATTCCCGGCATTGCCGCCGTCGCCCATGCCGCGGGCCTGCCACTGATCGTCGACAACACCGTGCCGACGCCGTACCTGCTGCGCCCCTTCGAACACGGCGCCGACATCGTCGTGCACTCCGCCACCAAGTATCTCGGCGGCCACGGCGCGGCCATCGCGGGCGTGATCGTCGACGGCGGCACCTTCGACTGGACGGTCACCGACCCGTCGGGCCAGCCGCGCTACCCCGGCTTCACCACCCCCGACCCCAGTTACCACGGCGCGGTCTTCGCCGAACTCGGCGCACCGGCCTTCGCGCTCAAGGCCCGCGTGCAACTGCTGCGCGACCTCGGCGCGGCGGTGTCCCCGTTCAACGCGTTCCTGATCGCCCAGGGCATCGAAACACTGAGTCTGCGGATCGACCGACACGTCGCCAATGCGCACGCCGTCGCCGAGTTCCTCAGCGCCCAGCCCGAGGTGACCGCCGTGCATTACGCCGGGCTCTCGACCTCGCCGTGGTACGAACGCGGCAAGCGGCTGGCACCCAAGGGTGTTGGCGCCGTGATCGCCTTCGACCTGCGCGGGGGCGTCGAGGCGGGCAAGAAGTTCGTGGACGCGTTAGTGCTGCACAGCCATGTGGCTAACATCGGGGACGTGCGTTCTCTGGTGATCCATCCCGCGTCGACCACACATTCGCAGCTGACTCCCGAGGAGCAAGTGGCCTCCGGCGTCACCCCGGGACTGGTGCGACTCGCGGTGGGCATCGAAGGCATCGATGACATCCTCGCCGACCTGCGTGCCGGATTCGCGGCCGCGACGACGTGACCGTGAGCATCGAACCAGGCACCGCCCGTTCCGCGGAATCGGCAGCGAGTTTGCTACCCCCGCCCGACGGACGACTCGGCTTGATCGGCATCGGTGATGTCACGCTGGAAAGCGGCGCCGTCGTCCCCGACGTTCATCTCGCGGTCCAACGCTGGGGCGAGTTGTCCCCCGCGCTGGACAATGTGGTGCTCGTAGAGCACGCGTTGACCGGTGACTCGCATGTCGTCGGCATCCCCGACGACATCCACTCGCTGCCCGGTTGGTGGGACGGCATGGTGGGACCGGGCGCACCGGTGGATACCGACGAGTGGTGCGTGATCTCCACCAACGTGTTCGGCGGCTGCCAGGGCAGCACCGGGCCCTCCACCCGCGCGCCCGACGGAAAGCCTTGGGGCGCAAGGTTTCCGGAGATCTCCATCCGCGACCAGGTGACCGCCGAGCGGATCCTGATGGACCGGATCGGCATCGACCGCCTCGCCGCGGCCGTCGGCGGCTCGATGGGCGGCATGCGGGTGCTCGAATGGATGGTCACCACGCCGGAGCGGGTCGCGACGGCGTTGATTCTCGCCACCGGCGCACGCGCTACCGCCGACCAGATCGGCACCCAGGTCACCCAGATCGAGGCCATCACCTCCGACCCCGACTGGCAGGGCGGCGACTACCACGACACCGGCCGCGCACCGACTCGTGGACTCGGCATCGCCCGCCGCATCGCACACCTGACCTACCGCACCGAATTCGAACTCGACCATCGGTTCGCCAACAGCGCACAGGACGACGAGGACCCCCGCGCGGGTGGGCGCTACGCGGTGCAGAGCTACCTGGACCATCAGGCTGAAAAGCTGTGTCGCCGTTTCGATCCCGCCACCTATGTGCTGCTGACCGAGGCGATGAACCGCCACGACGTCGGCCGAGGACGCGGCGGCATCACCGCGGCTCTCGCCGCGACCCCGGTCCCGTGCGTGGTCGGCGGCATCGACTCCGACCGCCTGTACCCGCTGCGCACCCAACAGGAACTGGCCGACCTACTCCCCGGCTGTACCGGCCTGGAAGTGGTGCACTCCCGCTACGGCCACGACGGCTTCCTCACCGAAGCCGACGCGATCGCCAAGCTGCTGACCGACACCATGCGATTGGCACGCAAGGCGGATTAGGTCCCCGTTCAGGTCATCAGGACATGGCCCTGGCCACAATCACCTTGTTGGCGCACCGACACGTCCTGATGATCACGGTCCACCGGGGACCTAGGTCGCCCGTGCCGCGGTGCTCGATAGTCCCCCGTTCGGTCGCGTGGCTCAGCCTGCGATCAGCGGGCCCCACTGCGTCTGATCACCGCCCGATCCGGTGTAGCTCCAGTCAGGCTTGTCTCCAGCGCGTTGTGGGCCGGTCCGACGGCGACGCAGTTGGCTTCAATCCTCGCCGTCACCGAGCCATGCGTCGGCCGAGCGGCGCGCAGGACACCACACGGCAACCTGCGAAATTCGGGGCGCGACCGAAGAACTCAGCTGACGCCGAGTGAGTTGATGGTGGCGGCGATGAAGACTATGGCCGCGCCGAGGGCAGTGAGGGCGCCGACGTCGAATGGTTTGCTGCGCACCGCGAGTAGGCCGACCTGCGCGGTGGGCAGGCACAGGCGGAAGGCGGCGGCCAGCAAGGTCGCCCCGCCGAAGAACAGCGCACCGCGCCGCCACCGCTCGGAGGCGATGAACACCACCGCCACCACGATCACCAGCGCCACCGCCACCATCGGCAGATGACAGCGCAAGAACTGCGCCACCGGTCCGTGCTCGGCGGCCCGCTTCTCGGCGGTGGGGGGTTCGGCGTCGATCACGACACTGATTCTCGCAGACGCAGCCGTGCTGTTCACGATCCCTTCGGCAAATCTCCGTGCCGAAGGGCGAGCGGCTGATCACCGGGCGACGCGCTGCGACAGTCGAACAACGATCGAAAAGCGTGGTGGTGCGGGTTAGTTCACCGTGACGGCCGGTGTGGGATCAGGTTCCAGTGCCTCGTGCAGGTTTCCGATCACCGAGCGGCCGAGGGTGTAGTTGCCGATGCCGCCGACTACCGCGCCTACTCCGGCGGGGATCACCTTGCCGAACATGAGGGCGCCGCGTTTGACGAGGAACTGGGTGAGGAAGCGTTTGAAGGTGGAGTCGTCCATGCTGGAGAGCACGGGAATCTTGTTGGCGAGTGCGGTTTCCCAGTGTTTGGCCGAGCGTCCGGCCTGGCCGAGTGCCTGGGTGCCCGCGTCACCGAGGACGATCGAAGACACCAGGTGGCCGCGACGGGCCTCCAGTGCGCCTTTCTCGATCGTGGCGGCGCCGAGGGCGAGCACGGTGGACGCCTCGATGAACAGCAGGGCGTCGGCACCGGACGCGGCGAGCCCGACCAGCGTGCCGATGCCGGGCACGGCGGCGCTCAACCCGACCACGACACCGCTCGCGGTCACCGCCACCAGGTAGTGCCGTTCGAGCCGTCCGCGAACCTGCGCGGTGGATTCCCCGCGATGGGCGTCGCGAACCCAACCCGCATAGTGCTCGACCAGCGGAGCCTGCACCTCGGCGACCCGGTCGAGCACCGACACGATCCGCTTGTCCATGAATTCACGCAGCATCGAAACACGGCTCCTCTCGATTCCCGCCGCATCCACGGCGAGATGTGGTTCTACCCAGCGATTGACACCGAGGAAGGACAGTAATCACGCGCTCGAGCCTGTGGTACCCACCACCCGCCCCCGCGAATCCGCCTACGTCGCGCCGCGCTGTGCCGCAGAACACCTGATCGACCGGTCATCGAAGATGGCGAGAGGCCACGCTTTGCCCGCCAACGGCACGATCGTGCGCCCGACACCGCAGTAGCCGCGAAACAACAGGGAATCGCACGATGCGTCGGATCGCAAGCGCGGGAGGTCGTTCGACCACTGTGCTCGCCTACTGACCGCCCTCGATCGTGGCGACTGGCGCACACGCTTTCACTCCGCGAGCAGATCGTCCTCGGAGGCGCCCATGCGCCAGTATCCGCGAAAAGTTATGTCGGACTTGGCGATACCACGATCGCGGACCAGGTGGCGACGCATATCGCGGACCGTCTTCGATTCACCGGCGATCCACGCGTAAGGACGGCCTTCGGGCAGGTCGGCCGCACGCACCGCCTCGAGGACGCGACCGCGCGCGGTGGCGCCGTGTACCAGCCAGGTGATGTCGGCGTGCGCCTCGGTCCGCAGGTCGCACACATCACGGTCGGCGGGCACCTCCAGCCAGCACAACACCCTGGTATCGGCGGGCAGCGAGGCCAGGATGCTCGCCGCGGCGGGTAGTGCGGTTTCATCGGCGACGATCAGCACGTAGTCGGTGTGCTCCGGCGGGCGGAAAGCGACGCTACGGTTGTTCGCCTCGACCGGCCCGAGAATCGTGACGCGGTCGCCGGGCCGCGCGGTCGCCGCCCACTTGGTCGCGGGCCCGGTGTCGCCGTGCAGGACGAAGTCGATATCCAATTCGTCCACCCCGGCACCATTGCTCGCGCAGCGGTGCGCACGGGCGGTGTAGGCGCGCATCACCGCGCGCTGTTCGGGCGCGGTGGCACGCCACGCGGTGAACCACTCCTCGCCTTCGGCGACCGGCACCACCGGCTTGTCCTGGTCGGGGCCCGGCAGGAACAGTGACAAGCTCTGATCGCGACCGCCGCCGTTGAACCCGGACAGCTCGGGACCACCGAAGACGATGCGCACCATCGACGGGCTCAGCGCCTCGGTGCGCAGGACCGGCACGTTCTCGAAGAAGTGGAACGGCTTGGTACTGAGCGCGCTCATCGAGGGATTCCTTCCGTCGCGCGTGCCGTGGGGCCGCGCGGACTCGGTACGGTCGTGCGCCACCGGCGTGTGTTATCGGACGACGACCATTAGAACCGCTGAGCGATAATTAGGCAAGCCTTACCAACTATGAGGTCGCTGGCGCTGGGGGATCCGGCGCGATGGACGGTGCGCCCGCACGAGACCCGACGCAACAGGCCGCGCCCACACCCGACCCGACGCAACGGCCAGTGGCCCGCACGCCGCGACGGGCGTGCGGGCTGTGGGTCAGGACCACTCGATCATGAAGCTCGCAGATTCGGGTTCGGGCACTCTCGTCTCAGTCAGGCGACGACCGAACGCTGTGGCACGCCGACGTATTCGCTCAGTGGCCGAATCAGGGCGTTCGATTCCGCCTGTTCGATAATGTGTGCGGCCCACCCGGTGATGCGGCTCATCACGAAGATCGGGGTGAAGACCTCGATGTCGAAACCGAGCAGGTAGTAGGCGGGGCCGGTGGGGAAATCGAGGTTGGGCAGGATTCCGGTCTCGGCGCGCATAGTGCGTGCCAACTCCTCGTACATCCGCACCCACTTGCCGCCGTCAGTGGCCGCCGCGACGTCCAGGAACGCCCGGTGCATCGTCGGCACCCGCGAGTCACCGTTCTTGTAGACGCGGTGACCGAAACCCATCACCTTCTGTTTGTCGGCGAGCTTGGCGCGCAACCACTGTTCGGCGAACACGGGATCGCCGATCGCCAACATGTCGTGCATGACGGCCTCGTTCGCGCCGCCGTGCAACGAGCCCTTCAGCGCACCGATCGCCGCGGTGACCGCGCTGTAGATATCCGACTGCGTCGAGGTGACGACGCGGGCGGCGAACGTCGAGGCGTTGAAACTGTGTTCGGCGTACAGGATCAGCGATACCTCGAACGCCTTCACCAGTTCCTTGGCCGGCACCTTGCCGAAGCACATGTTCAGGAAGTTCTCCGCGAACCCGAGATGGGAATGCGGGGCGATCGGATCCAGATCGTGTCGACGTCGATGATCGGCGGCGACAATCGTCGGCAGCACCGCGAGCATGCGTAAAGCCTTGGCGCGGTTGGCGGTTGCGCTCGCATCCGCTTCGGCGGGGTCTTCCGCACCGAGATAGCTGATCACCGTGCGCACCACATCCATCGGATGACAGCTCTCGGGCATCTTCGCCACCAGCGACAGCAACGAACGGTCCACTCTGCGCGCGGCCCGCTCCTGCTGACAGAAGCGCTCCAGCTGCGCGTCGTCGGGCAGTTCGCCGTGCCAGAGCAGGTAGGCGACCTGCTCGAAACCGCAGTGCGCGGCGAGGTCCTGCACGGCATATCCGCGGTAAGTCAGCGAATTGGTTTCCGGTACCACCTTGGAGACAGCGGTGGTGTCTACGACGACACCGGCGAGACCCTTGAAGATCGTCGGTATGGCGGTATCCGTCATCACTGGTTCCTTCCCAGACTGAAAGTGAAGATGTCGGAGTCGAATTCGTTGTAGCGTTCGTATTCGAGGAGTTCGTAGAGTCGGCTGCGGGGTTGCATGCGATCGAGCAGGCCGGATTGTGTGCCTTCGGCGAAGATCTCCCGTAGACCCGCTTCGGCCGCCCACATCGCCAATCGCAGCGTGGAGACCGGATAGATCACCGCGTTGTAACCCAGCGATTCGAGCGTTTTCGCGGTCAACAGCTCGGACTTGCCGAACTCGGTCATGTTGGCCAGCAGGGGAATCGAGAGCGCCGACCGAAACTTCGCGAAGTCCTTCTCCTCGTACAGCGCCTCGGTGAAGATCAGATCCGCACCCGCGTCGGCGTAGGCTTTCGCCCGCTCGATCGCCGCGTCGATACCCTCGATCCCCGCGGCGTCGGTGCGTGCGCAGATCACGAAATTCGAGTCGCGCCTGGCAGAGACGGCCGCGCGTAACCGCCGCACCATTTCCCCGGTCGGCACCACCGCCTTGCCGTCGAGATGCCCGCAGCGCTTCGGATTCACCTGATCCTCCAGGTGACAGCCCGCGAGACCGGCGTCCTCCAGCATCGTCACCGTGCGCGCCGCGCTCATCGGCTCCCCGAAACCGGTGTCGGCGTCGATGAGCACCGGCAGGTCGGTGACCCGCGCGACCTGCTGACCGCGCCCCGCGACCTCGGTCAACGTGGTCAATCCGATATCCGGCAATGCGAGTTCCGCCGAAACCACAGCGCCGGAAACATAGACTCCCTCGAAGCCGATTTCCTGAATCAGCTTGGCCACCAACGGATTGAAGGCACCGGGAAACCGTTGGATCTCGCGGGAGGTGAGTCCGGCACGGAAGGCGGCGCGCTTGTCGGTGGCCGAGGTCGCGGCGGCGAGCAATCCACTCATCAGAACAGTCCCTTCGACAGGCGCGGTGCGCGGGCGAGTACGTCCTCGGACACCGTGAACGTCAAACCCGACAACTCATCGGCGCTCAATTGCGCTGTGCGTTGGGCGGTTTCGAGGAAACGATCCTGCTCACGCTCCTCGATCACCCCCTCGGAAAGAGTGCGGAACTTCGCGATGTACTGCTCGCGCGCGAACGGGCGGGCACCGAGCGGGTGCGCGTCGGCGACGGCCAACTCGTCGACGATCAACTCGCCGTTCTGCAATGTGATCTCCGCCCGCGCACCGAACGCCTTCTCGGCGGGGTCGCGGGAGTGGTAACGCCTGGTCCACTCCGGGTCCTCGGCGGTGGAGATCTTGCGCCACAGTTCGACGGTGTCGGGTCGCTTGGCACGCTCGGGCGCGTAAGACCGCTCGTGGTGCCAGGTTCCGTCCTGCAACGCGACCGCGAAGATATACATCACCGAGTGGTCGAGGGTCTCGCGGGAGGCGTCGGGGTCGAACTTCTGCGGATCACCGGAGCCGGTGCCGATGACGAAGTGCGTGTGATGACTGGTGTACAAGACGATCGAGGCGATCTGGTCGAGGTCACCGACCCGCTCGCGCATGCGGCGCGCGAGGTCGATCGGGGCCTGGCTCTGATACTCGGCCGAGTGCTCCTTGGTGTAGGAGTCCAGGATCGCCCGCTTGGGTTCACCGGGGCTCGGCAGCGGCACCGAGTACTCGGCGTTCGGACCGCCGAGCAGCCAGGCGATCACCCCGTCCTCACCCTCCCAGATCGGCGCGGGCGCACCCTCACCGCGCAGTGCTCGATCGACCGCCTCGACGGCCATCTTCCCGGCGAACGCGGGCGCGTAGGCCTTCCAACTGGAGATTTCTCCCTTGCGCGATTGCCTGGTGGCGGTGGTGGTGTGCAGCGCTTGGCCGATGGCCTGATAAACGGTTTCGGTGTCGAGCCCGAGCAGCGTGCCGATGCCCGCCGCCGCGGCGGGGCCGAGGTGGGCGACGTGGTCGATCTTGTGCTCGTGCAGGCACATCGCGCGCACCAGGTCGATCTGGATCTCGTAGCCGGTGGCGAGACCGCGAATCAGCTCACGACCGGTGCGCCCCGCATGCTGGGCGACGGCGAGAATCGGCGGAATATTGTCGCCGGGATGGGAGTACTCGGCGGCCAGAAAGGTGTCGTGGAAATCCAATTCGCGCACGGCGACACCGTTGGCCAACGCCGCCCACTCCGGCGAGTAGCGGTTACCCACACCGAACACCGTCGACCCCGGTGTGAACGGATGTGTCTGTGCCTGCGCGCGGGCATTGGCCACCGGACGACGTACCAGTGCCGCCGCGGCCACCGCCGCGTTGTCGATGATCCGATTGATCATCATCTCCTCGGTTTCCCGCGCCACCTCCACCTCGTCGGTGGCGACCTCGGCAATGCGCCACGCCAGATGTTCGGCCCGCGGAAATCGCTCGGCGGAACGGTGTGTGCGAACGAGATGGTGCTTCACCTGGAAATCCTCCATGCCTCGGCTGCGTCGATAATTCGCACGCTACACACTGCGTTATTCCGGGGAAATAGCACACAAATGCCTATTTCTGCGGAAGAGGATCGGTGAATTTGTGGAAGTTGTGAAAGTCGATCGGTGCTAGATTTCACCTATGCAGAAGATGTATGCGGGTGGGCGTCTGCGCGCGTTGCGCGAACAGCGCGGTCTGAGCCAAACCGGCTTGGCGGCGGCGTTGAATCTCTCGGTCAGCTACATCAACCAGCTGGAAAACGATCAACGCCCGCTCACCGTCACCGTGCTGCTGCGCCTGAACTCCACCTTCGATCTGGACATGCAGTTCTTCGCCGCCGACACCGACGCGCGCCTACTGGCCGACCTCCAGGAGGTCTTCGCCGAAGACCCGGAAGGCACCACGATCTCCACCACCGAGATCGATGAACTGGCCTCCCGCATTCCCGCCGCCGCGCGGGTACTGGTGGGCATGCATCGCAGGCTGCGCGGTGCCACCGAACAGCTCGAACGCGTCACCGCCGATCTCGACGCACCCACCACCGGCCGACACACCACCGACGCGGCGACCACCATGCCTTACGAGGATGTCCGCGACTTCTTCTACGACCACCGCAACCACATCCCCGAACTCGATACCGCCGCCGAAGAGCTGTACGCGCGAAGCGGATTCACCCTCGGCGGGATGGATCTGCAACTGACCCGGCTGCTGCGCGAAGAACATGACATCGCGGTCGCGATCCGCACCGATCCGCCCGATCGACCCGGACCTAAACGCAGCTTCGACCCCGGCACCCGAATCCTCACCCTCGCTAGGCGACTCGCGCCGGGACAGCGCGCCTTCCAACTGGCGACCCAACTCGCATTCCGCACGCAGACCGACACCATCGACACGATCATCGCCCGCGCGGAATCGCTCGGGCCACAATCGCGTGGACTACTACGAGTTGGTCTGGCGAATTACTTCGCGGGAGCACTGATCTTGCCCTACACCGATTTTCGCGATCGCGCCGAATCCTTGCGCTACGACATCGACCAGTTGTCGAGCACATTCGAGGTCGGGTTCGAGACCGTGTGTCACCGGTTGTCCACGCTGCAACGCCACGGCAAGCGCGGAGTGCCGTTCCTCTTCGTACGCACCGACAGAGCGGGAAATATCTCGAAGCGGCAGTCCGCGACCGCTTTTCACTTCTCCAGGGTCGGCGGTAGTTGCCCACTGTGGGTGGTGCACGAAGCCTTCGCCACACCGGGACGCATCCGCACCCAGGTCGCCGAGATGCCGGACGGGCGCACCTACCTGTGGCTGGCGCGCACCACCGACGAAGGCACACCCGGCTATCTCTGCGCCAAGCGCGAATTCGCCATCGGCCTCGGCTGCGACCTCACCTACGCGCACAAACTCGTCTATTCACACGGGCTCGCGGTCGACGATCCCGCGACGGCGGTGCCGATCGGGCCGGGATGCAAGGTGTGTGAGCGGACCGACTGCGCGCAGCGCGCGTTCCCGCAACTCGGTCGCCCGATCCGGGTCGACGAAAACGACGCGCTCACCATCCCCTACCCACCTGCCCGCTAGCTCACGTCAAAGGCTTTGCGTCACAGCTAAACTCAATACACCCTTGGCATTGGTGTGCACGGTGGCGTCCACCAGGTAGACCTCGCGCAGCATCTGCTCGGTGATCGTCTCCCGCGGCGTACCGGAGGAATGCACCGACCCCTGATGCAGGACCACGATCTGGTCGGCGAAGCGTGCCGCCAACGCGAGATCGTGCACGGTGATCACCACCGCGGCGGGCTGGGTCCTGGCGATCTGCTGGATCAGGGTGAGGATCTGCAACTGATTGCGCAGGTCGAGATTGCTGGTCGGCTCATCGAGCAACAGCACGTCGGGCTCGCGAATTACCGCCTGCGCCAAGCTGATCAGCTGACGCTGACCACCGGAAAGATCCGAAATCGGCCGCGCGGCCAATTCGTCCATGCGCAACCGCGCGAGCACGCGGCCGACCTGATCGAGCACCTGCGCACTCGCTCGACCCCGCAACTGACCCTGGCGCGCGAGCAGCACGGCCTCGAACACCGTGATGGAACTGGCGGGAGGCGTCTCCTGCGGGGTGTAGAGGATGCGGTCGGTATCGGAGCGGTCACCCGCCAGCCAGCTCCGGAGCTTGCTCCCCGTGGCGGTCGCGCTCCGCTTGCCGTCGATCCGAATCGTTCCGTTCGGCGTGTGAATGCCCGCGATGCACTTGAGCAGCGTGGACTTGCCGGTCGCGTTGGGACCGACCAGCGCGGTCACCTCACCCGATTTCACTGTCGGCAAGGTGATTTCGCGCAGGACCTCGGTGCTTCCGTAACCGAAGCTCAAATCCTCGACGGTGAGACCTAGCTCCACAGTTGCCGCCTCTTGGTCAGGATCAACACCAGAAACAACGGGACACCCACGATCGAGGTGATGATTCCCACCGGCACGATCACACCGGGCACCAGCAGCTTGCTCGCCAGCGAGGCACCACACAACAGGATCGCCCCGCACAGCGCCGAGGCGGGCAGGAAGTGCCGCTGGTTCTCCCCCACCAACATGCGCGCGGCATGCGGACCCACCAATCCGACGAACCCGATCGTGCCCGCGATAGCCACGGCGGTCGCTGCTAGCAGCGACACCGCGATCAGCACCACCATTCTGGTGCGCTCCACCGAAACACCGAGCGCACGCGCCCTGTCGTCGCCGAGACGGAAGGTGGTCAATGTCCATGACGCGCGCCAGAAGATGGGCGTGATCAAGCCCAAAACCACCGCCAACAGGATCACCTGCGGCCAATCCGCGCGGCCCAGGCTGCCCAGCGTCCAGAACACCACCTGCTGCAACTGCGCGTCCGAGGCCACGTATTGCATCAGCGAAAGCAACGCCGAGAACAGGAACACCATCGCGATGCCGAGCAAGATCATGGTCTCGGTATTGGCACCACGCACCGCGCTGAACGCGAGGATCACCCCGCAGGCGATCGCCGCGAAAAGCCACGCGCTACCGGCCATTCCGAGCAGCGGGCCGATGAAAGGAATCGCCGAGGTGCCGACGACCACGCTCAGCGACGCACCGAATCCGGCCGCGGCCGAGATACCGAGGGTGTACGGCTCGGCGAGCGGATTGTTCAGAATCGTCTGCATCTGCACACCCGCCACCGCCAGCGCCGCGCCGACCAGCAGGCCGACCACCGACATCGGCATGCGGATGTTCCAAACGATCTGCAGTACCGTCTCCTGGGCGTTCCACGGCGTGAAGCACGCCTGCAACAGCTCCGTCAGCGTCAAACCACTGCCGCCGACGCCGACATCGGCCAGAAACAACACGACGGTGAGCACGAACAGGCCGAGCACGATCAGCCGTCGCCGCGCCACCATCGAGCGGTAGGCCCGCGTCGCGCCCTCGGCCTGCGCGGCCACCTCCTGCGACGAATCCGAAATCGTTGCCTCGTCCTCGTTTTCCGCCGTCGCGGCGGTCTCGGCGTCCGCCGTCACGGTAGGTCCGCCCAGAAGGTTCCGGTGGGCGCGATCGGCAGGAACTTCTCGTGCAAGGCGCGGAAATCGGCGTCGGGATCGTCGTCGGCGAACAAGTCGGGGTGCATCCACTTCGCGAACCACTGGATGGCGAGGAAGTTGTAGGGCGAATCGTAGAAGTGGTGCCAGGCCACGAAGGTTCGATGATCGCGAACGGCGCTCAGCCCCGAGAAACCCACCTGCCTGTCGACCACCGCGCGCAGTTGCTCTTGCGACTTCGCGTGGTCCTGGTCGTAACCCAGCGGAACGAAGCTGCCGGGGGCGGCCGGGGTGTCCGGCGACCACGCGGCGCCGGTAGCGATCACCACCTGCGGATTGCGCGACAGAATTGTCTCAGGGGAAAGACTGCCCTGCTGACCAGGAAGGAGATCGTCGGCAAGGTTCTTGCCACCCGCGTAGTCGACGATCGCGGCGAGATTCGATTTGGCGAACGAGGAACAGCATTCGAAATAGCCCGGCGCGCGCCACAGGAAGGTGGGAGTCGGCGGCTGCTTCGCCGCATCGAGGCGCTTGCGCACGCCGTCGACGGCCGAGCGATAGTAGGTGGTGAAGTTCGCCGCCTCGGTCTCGCGATCCATCAGCTTCCCGAGCAGTTCCACGCTGGCGACGGTGTTCTTGATCGGGTCGACGAAGTAGTCGAGCACAACTGTGGGAATACCGGCCTTGGCGAGCTTGTCGATGGTGCCCGCGTCCTGCGCCGCCTGGAACGACGACGCGCTGGCGATGAACACATCCGGGCGCAAACGGATCGCCTGCTCCACCGAGAAGGACCCGTCGTAGAGATCGCCGATGGTGGGGATGTCGGCGATCTGCGGGAACTTCTGCTTGTAGGTCTCGAGGGTGCCTGGGTCGTTGTCCTGTAAATCCTTCGGCCAACCGACGATCCGGTCCACGGGGTTGTCCTTGTTCAGCAACGCCGTCGTGTAGAGGTAGCGCGAACCGTCGACCAGGATGCGCGCCGAGGGAACATGCACGGTCACCTTCCGCCCGAGCACGTCGGTGATCTCGACTTCCGGCCCGTTCGTATGACCGTTGGAATCGGCCTCCTGCACGCCCGCGCATCCTGCCACCGCGGCGACCAAGGCCACGATCAGCAGCAGCACCGCATACCGAAAACGTCGAAGACCATGGACAATACGACGCCGCCTCGGCACTGTTGTCGACTGCGGAGAGCTGCTCATATCTACCTTCGTTCAGCATCCGACGGCCGCCCCGCCCGCCAACCCTCGATGTCCGGGCCGTCTAGCAGAATAAGGCGATGCTTCCCTAACTGGCAACAGCGCCGCGACCCACCGACCGACGACGTCCGGTCACCCCGCGCATCCTTTACCTTGAGTTCACTTGATGTTTTACGGTGGCGATCATCCGCTCGAAACAGGAGGAAGCGATGCCCGAACACCGCCCGACCGACGTGATCGTCGCCTACGAATCGGAGTTCAACGCCAACGACGCCGCAGCCATGAACGCGCTGTTCACCCCCGACTGCACGTTCGTCAATTTCGGCGGCGTACTCGTCGACGGCCGCAGCGACCTACTCATCGCACAGAAACTGGTATTCGACGAAGGCGGTGTACTGCAAGACATCTCGGTCACCTACACCGTGGAACGCATCATCGAGCTCACCCCGAACCTCTGCCAGATCGTCGCACAGCAACGCACGAAAGGCAGGGAACAGGCCGAATCAGACCCGATGCACAGCCGACTCGTCCTCACCACCCAATTGATCGACAACACCTGGCGCATCCGCACCGGCCAGAACACGCCCGTCAGCGTCGACTGAGCGCCCCGGATGGTTGCCGACGTTCACACCGACAACCATCCGGACTCAGGCTAATCCGATTCGTGGCTCACGGACGCCGGGCGTCGCGCTATTGCCCCGGCCGACGGCCGCTGCACCACGTTACGAAGTTGGGCTTGCTGATCGACTGCATCCGAGGAACACACCGGAGCGATGACCGGTGCTTCGAACCGAAGATCAAGCTTGATGAGCCGAAATACAGTCAACCCCAGGCTGACTCCGCCCCGGTGATCCCGCAGCACTGTTCGAACGAGCACGGCGAGCCCGACGAACACCGCTGGCAACAAAAGCGAGATCGCTACGATCTGCAAAAAATTAAGCGCCACAACTACTCCCACTCACACAACATTCCCGAGTTTGCTGTCCAGGTTCGAGGTGGACAAGCTACGCGGACCGCAATCGAAGGCATTCCGCCCGGGAACGACAAGATTCTGCGCGCAGCAGAACACGCCCGGAATGCTGCTGCCGAAGCTCGATCGGCAGGAACTCGATATGCGGTCCCGAAAGACCTCATGGCCATAAGTTTCGAGTGAATGCGTTATGTGCGGCCCAGTAGATTTTCGACTCTGCGTATGTCAGATGTGTGTGGGGTTTTTTATGCGCTGCGTATCGTCGTCTGGTTTATGTATCGCATCGTACGTTTCGTATCCGCATCAGTGCGCGCTGGCGAACCAGCTGCAAGCCCAAGACTCTACCCGAGCCAGCTCCAGTTGTGAACAGACCCCCGGATCGGATGCGCCGCGCCCACAGCAGGTCTCGACCGCCTATGCGCAGTCCCATGGTTCTTGCCGGTCGCGCCTGGTACGTGTAGTGAAGGGGGCGTGCGAACACGATGGGTGCGGGTCGTAGTGGTGGTGGGGTTGGCGGTTGTCGCAGTCGCGGCCGCTGGGTGGCTGGTGCTTGTCGCGCCGGGATGGGTTGTCGGCGCCGATGCCGACCTGATGTCGCCCACCGAGCGTGCCTCCGCATTGAACAACGCCCGGGGCCAGTGTCTGACGTTCGTCACCACGATGGGCGGGTTGGTCGTCATCGCCTACGGCGTCAATCGTTACTACCTCGAAAAGGACAAGCAGCATCTCGAGCACGATAAGCAGCGGCTGGACAATGACAAGCACCTGACCGGGTTGTTCGACAGCGCCGCAGCTCGCCTCGCCTCCACCGACCCCACGGTACGAGCGGGTGCGGTGCGCACGCTCGCACGACTGATGGGCGACTCCCCACGCGATCACATGGCGGTGCGGGACACGGTGTGTGATGTATTACGGCACTACGCGCACACATCCACGAGCGCGGGTGGGATCGGTGCGTCCCCCGAGATCGTCGCGGCCGTCGACGCCCTGCGGCAGCGACCGCCACGCGTCGAACCGAGACCACTCGACCTGACCGAGGTCCAGTTGCCGCGCGCGGACCTGATCGGAGCGAACCTCGCCGATGCGATCTTGCCGTGCGCCGACCTCATCGGCGCGAAACTGTCCCGAGCCCAACTCATCCGAGCCGTGCTCACCGGCGCCGACCTGACCGAAGCCACACTCGAACACGCCGATGCCACCGGCGCCGTGTTGGCACGATCCAACATGCCGCGTGCCGACCTCACCGGAGCAATACTGCGAGAAGCCGACCTACGCCGATCGGTCTTGTACTGCGCCACACTGCGGTTCGCCGACTTGACCGACGCCGACCTGACCGACACCGATCTACGCGGCGCCGACCTCCGGGAAACGACCGGACTGACCGAAGCAGCGGTACGCGAGACAATTGTCGACGCCGACACTCGGCTCCCGTCCGGTATCGGACATCCTCGACTGCGCGCCGAGGAGTGAGCGCCCGACCGGGCATCGCCGTCGCGATTCACGACGGCTTCTACGGATGCGGCACCGGCGCCGGATACGCCAACCTCGGATTTCTGCGCACCCTGGTCGATCTGCTGCCCGAAGACGCCCGACTCGCTGTTCTACCGCTGCGCCTCGCCCCCGAAAGTCCTGAGTATCACCAGGATTGGCATGCGCACGTCCTCGACATACTGGATCGCCCCCACGTGTCGATCCACCCGGTGGACAACGGCACCGCGGGCATGGACCGTTGGGGCACCCTCGACAACTTCCGCACCGTCAGCGCGCACACCGGACTGCGGCTGCGTGAAGACCTTGCCGCGCACACCGATCCGCTGCTCATCTTCGCCTTCGACGTACCGTTCTTCGGTCTCCCCGCCGCACTGCCCACCGCGATGCGGACCCAACTCATACTCGTGCCACGTTCCAGCGCGCTCATCCACACACCGGATGACCACGAGCGCGTCGCCTGGGAGCGCACGAATCTGCACACCGGCCTCGGCGCCGGTACGCGAGTCGGCGTGATCTCTCCGTTCATGGGTCGACATCTGCATCAGGACTACGGAATACCACGTCACGCACTGCTCGATATTCCGGACGGACTCACCGTCGAGGACAAAGCGCGCATTGTCGGACCGCATTCGTCCGACATCCCCGACATCAGGCTGCCGGAAGAATTCATCCTGGCGATCGGGCGGGCCGAGCCCTATAAGGGATTCGACGACCTCATAGACGCCCTCGCGATACTGCGGAAGACGAGAAGCGACATTCCGCACCTCATCCTCGCCGCCACCACCGAGACCCCACACCCCACGGAATATCAACGACACCTCGCGCGGCGGATCGAAGAACTCGGCATCGTGGCCACCATGCTGTTCCGATTCAGTCCCTCGGTCACCGCACTACTTCGCACGCCTGGCGTGCGCGCCGTTGTAGTGCCTTCGCGCGCCGAACCGTTCGGGCGGATACCCATGGAGGCATTTCTCGCGGGCGCCGGGCCGGTGATCACCACGACCGCCCATGGTCTGGCCGAGCAAATCGAACCAGGATCGACCGGCTTCACCTGCGCGCCCGGCGCGCCCGAAACCCTCGCTGTCGCGCTGGCATCGGCACTGTGCTTGACCACCGAGCAGCGACGGGCCATGACGCGACGGGCGCGGCGACGGGCAGCGCGCACCTACGATCATGCAACCGTTATCCGCCGCGTGCTCGCCTCGGCGGCACCATGGCTGCGGCTAGGGGCCGCGTCGGATCGGCTACGGTGAACCGAAAGCTCCGATCGTCACCGCAGGGGGTCCTGTGCACGCAAGGCCACCGGTCAAGGTTCCGATCGGGCAACAGGCGCGGCATTGGACAACGATCCGACCGCAGCGCACTGTGCTCGTCGTCGCACATCACGTCACCTCGCTGGTCCGCCTGCTGGACATGCTGACGGTCTTCGATTCAGATCACCGGGTGCAAGTAGTATTCAGCTGCAATGGTTCCGATGCGTTCACGAACGGATTGGACGAATATCTGAATTCGCTCGGAACTGTGGTCATTCCGTGGAGCCAAGCGATCGACACGGAATTCGATCTAGTGCTCGCCGCCAATCACGGTGGGCTGGCCGAAATAACCGGACCACTTGTCATTCTTCCGCACGGCGCGGGCTATACTAAGAATTCTCCCGGA